>CAZVDO010000015.1:31319-40786 GCA_964625345.1 uncultured Anaerolinea sp.
GTAGCCCCATCGCCGCGACGGCGCTTGCGACCGGGCGTCCGCGGCCACGTCCGCGATCTCGTGGTTCGGGCGACCGGGGCTAGAATGCAGTGCGTCCCAGCGAACCCGTACCGCGGAGCTCCGTGACCCGATTCCAGCGCCTCGCTGCCGCGACCGTCGTGCTGACCTTCCTGCTCGTCACGATCGGCGTCATCGTGCGCGCCACCGACGCCGGCCTGGGCTGTCCCGACTGGCCGTTCTGCTACGGGCAGCTGCTGCCGCCGGCGGGCGACGGCAAGGCCTGGATCGAGTGGATCCATCGCGACGTCGCGGCGATCGTGGGCCTGCTCATCCTGGCGATGGCCGGGGTCGCCCTGCTGGACCACCGCGATCGCCGGTCGATCCTGTGGCCTTCGATCCTGGCCGTCGGACTGGTCGGCTTCCAGGCCTACCTGGGCCGGGAGACCGTCCGACTGGGGAATTCCGGCGAGAGCGTCACGGCGCACCTGGCCGCGGCGATGGCGCTCATCGGCGTGCTCGTGTTCCTCCTCGTTCGCGCCGCCTACCCGGCGCGCCTGCCCGTCCGCGGCGGGAGCCAGCGATTCACGCTCCTTGCCGCCTTCGGGGCGGCCACCACGTTCGCGCTGCTCCTGTTCGGGTCCAACGTGACCGCCCGGAACGCGGGCCTCGTCTTCCTCGACTGGCCGCTCATGAACGGCGGCATCTACCCGTTCGATTCGAGCCAGCCGGCCGACGTGGGCGTCCTGTATGCGACCCATGCGCTGCACCGGTACGTGGCCGCCGTCGTGCTCGTGATCCTCGCTGCGGTGGCGTGGACCGCTCGCCGCCGGTGGACGGCGCGCCGGGGCCTGGCCGGGATGGCGACCGGCGTGCTGGCGCTGTACCTCGTGCAGGTGGTGGTCGGCGGGTTGCAGGTCCTGACGCTCCTGTCCGACTGGAGCCAGACCCTCCACCTCGCCCTCGGGGCCCTCATCTGGGCGGGCGCCCTGGCCCTCGCGGTCTCGAGCTACTACGCCGCGCGCATGGAACCGGCCCCGATGGGGGGCACGGCCGGGTCGGCCGGGACCGGCGCGACCGGCGGCACGGGCGAGGGTCGGCACGGAAGCGCCCCCGGAGCCGAGCCCGCCACCCAGGCCGCAACGGAGCCCTCGACCTTCCGAGCGACCGTGCGCGCCTACGTGGCGCTCACGAAGCCCCGGATCATCGAGCTGCTCCTCGTCACCACCGTGCCGGCCATGGTCCTCGCGACCCGGGACGTGCCCGGGATCCAGCCGCTCGACTGGCTCCGACTCACGTTCTGGACGCTCGTCTGCGGCACCCTTGCCGCGGGCGCGGCCAATGCGATCAACCAGTACCTCGACCGCGACATCGACGAGCGCATGGTCCGGACCCGCCGCCGCCCGCTCCCCGCCCAGCAGGTGACGCCCGAGCGGGCGATGGTCTTCGGGATCGTGCTGGCCGCGATCTCGGTCTCGCTCATGGCCTGGTTCGTGAACCTGCTCGCCGCGTTCCTCACCCTGCTCGCGATCGCGTTCTACGTCTTCGTCTACACGATCATGCTCAAGCGCAGTACGCCCCAGAACATCGTCATCGGCGGGGCGGCCGGGGCGCTGCCGCCCGTCATCGGATGGGCCGCCGTGACCGGGAGCGTCGGACTGCCCGCGCTCATGCTGTTCCTGCTCGTCTTCTACTGGACGCCGCCGCACTTCTGGGCGCTCGCCCTCCGCATCCGGGGCGACTACGCCGCCGCCGGTGTGCCGATGCTGCCGGTGGTCCGGGGCGTGGCCGAGACGAGCCGCCAGATCCTGCTGTACACCGTGCTGCTCGTGGCCATCTCGCTCGTGCTCGCGGTCGTGGCCCAGCTCGGGCTCGTGTACCTGGTCACGGCGGTCGTCCTCGGTGCGATGTTCCTGTGGCGGGCCACCGTGCTGTGGCGCCAGGGCGCCGCGCCCGAGGCCTCTACCGCCCAGGCCATCCGCCTGTACCGGTTCTCGATCAGCTACCTGGGCCTGCTCTTCGCCGCGCTCGCGGTTGACGTGTTCGTGGCGATTCCCCTCGGCTGAGCGACCGATCGCGCGCGCCCTAACGGACGACACGAAACCTGCGGGACCGCCCGCGCGTCTGCCCGGCATGACACATGCCACGACCCGTGTCCGGCTGCTCGGCCTCGGACTGCTCCTTGCCGCGGCATTCGCCGTGCCGGGCGTCGCCTCCGCGGACACGGCCGGCGCCCTGGACTGCGCCCCCGGCCTGCCCCTCGAGAAGGCCGTGGAATCGGCAAGCCTCGTGTTCGTGGGTCGGGTCACGGACGTCGCCAACGAGGGCCGCAGCGCGACCGTGGAGGTCACCGAGGTCTGGCGCGGCGAGGTGCCCACCCCGGTGCTCGTCCAGGGCGGATTCGATCCATCCATCGCCGCAGAGGACGACCGGTCCTTCGAGGTGGGCGTGACCTACCTGTTCCTCCCCACGGGCCTCGACGGCCTCGCGAGCGCCGTGGTCGTCGACAGCCTCTGCTCGCCGACGACCCCGTGGACCGACGATCTCGCGCGCCTGCGCCCCGCAGAGGTCGGGACCCCGATCTCCACGGAGCCGTCGACGACCGGACTGCCGACCTGGATCGGCGACCTGGTGGGGCCGCTGGCAGTCGGTGGGCTGCTGGGCGGCGGCGCGTTCGTGCTCGCCCTCGTCGTCGCGCAGCGCCGCGAGTCCTGATCAGCCGGGACCCGGCGGCTCGCTCGCACGCGTTCGGCGGGTACCTCGGTTCCGGACCCGCGGTTCACGCGGGCCTGCCCGCGGCGGTCGGGCGGGACGTCAGCCGGTGCGCTCGAGGTCGGCCAGGAGCGGCGCCACGGTGAGGGGCCCGTCCAGGAGGTCGCCGAGGAGGCGGCGCGGCGGCACGGCGCCACCGTGCACGAGGAGCCGCTCGGAGACCCAGCCGTACCAGCGCGGGTTGCCGACGGCCCAGGGTCCGATCCGGTCGGCGATCGCTGCGCGCACCGCCGCGACCATGATCGCCCCGAGGGCGTAGTTCGCGAGGTAGCCCGGTCCGTCGATGAGCTGCCCGCGGAGAGCCCACCAGGACCACTCCGGATGCCCGTGGATGCCCAGCTCGTCCTCGACGATCTCCGCCCACGCCTCGTTCGGGGATCGGTCGGGATGCCGGTGGACCTCGAGCTCGAACAGGGTCCAGGCGGCGTCCAGCATCACGCTCCCGTACCGCGCGACCACCGAATCGGTCACGGACACGTCGGCACCGAGGTGCTCGGCCAGGAAGGCCGGCTCGTGGACCGACCAGCTCACCACGTCGGCGATCGCCTCCACGAAGGCGGTCTGGTCCGGTGGCCAGACCACGTGGGCAGGGCGGGTCCGGACCGCCGCGTAGTGGAGCGCGTGCCCGCTCTCGTGGACCAGCTCCTCGAGGTTGCCGAGCCCGCCCTCCGCGTAGGTGGCGAAGACCCAGGGCGTCGCGGCACGCCACGCACCGTCCTCGAAGCGGGGCAGGTCCCGGGCCACCGTGAAGGCCGTGGGAATGACCGGCCGGCCGGCCCGCGGCTCGATGTCGTAGCGGATCCCGAGGACCTCGGGATCGGCGCCGATCGCGCGCAGATGTGCATCGTTGATCGGCCGCAGGCGGTCCAGCGTCACGAGCGGATCCAGCCGGCGGGCAACCGCTCCCGTCCGGTAGTGGTAGTCCCAGGGCTCGATGCGTCCCGGGCCGATCGCCCGGGCGCGGTAGGCCCGCAGCATGGCCCGCATCGTGGCCTCGACCGCGGCGGGTTCGAGCCCAAGGGCGGCGGCGTTCGCATCGATGGGGGAGCCGTGCCTGGCCCAGGCCGCTGCGGAGGATGCGAGAAGCCGGCGGTACGGGCTGTCGGCGCCGTCGTCGGCGTTCACGGCCCGCCAGGCGGGCTCCATCGCGAGGAAGAGGGCCCGCCGCGCGGCCCGATCCGATTCGCCGGCGAGCCGGGCCAGCGCGGTCAGCCGGTCGATCCGCCGGTCCCTGTCCGCGATGGAGGCCATCGCCGCTCCCCAGGCGTCGAACGTGCGGCGCCGGAGGGCCGCGATCGTCGTGGTCTCGCCGGCCTCCTGGTCCAGGTCCGCCGGCGAGGCGAGGGCGACCCCGTCGAGCGGCGCGGCCCAGGCGTCCAGGTCCGGCAGGGCGGCGCGCATCGTCGCGACGGCGGAGGCATCGAGCGGGTCGTCGATCGGCGCGCTCGCCTGCTCCACGGCGCTCAGCGCCTCAGCGACGGAGGTCCGGGCGGCCACGAGATCCGCGGCGAGGGCGCCTTCACGGGCCGGATCCAATCCTGCGTGGTGACCGGTCATCCAGGCACCCCAGGCCATCACGTACGCGGCGTATCGCGTCTCGAGCGCCGCCACGTCGGGGTGGCTGGCGGCGATCGGACCGGGCATGGGCTGCACGTCAGCATCGTAGGCGGTGCGCCCGGGCACCGGCGCATGCGTCCGAAGCCTCGCCTCGGGGGTGTCGACCTGCCACCATGCGCGCCATGCCCATCCGTCGCCGCGCCCTCGTGCTCGCCTTCGCCGCCGCCGCGATCTCGGTGTCGCTCGTGGCCGGCTCGGCTGCCGCGAGAGGCAAGCCCGGGTATCCGACGAAGGTGACCTGGAGTGGGGCGACCTGGCAGATCAAGACGAGCACGTCCGCGGTCGGGCCCGGCCCCAACGTCTTCTCGGCCGCCAACGTCAGCGTCGACGGCAGCGGATTCCTTCACCTGCGGATCAGCCAGCAGTCGGGGACCTGGACGACCGCGGAGGTCATCGGCCCGACGAGCTACGGCTACGGCACCTACACGTGGGAGGTGGCGACGCCGCTGGACGACTTCGACCCGAACGTCGTCCTCGGGCTGTTCACCTGGAGCGACCGGGCGCGCTACGCCCACCGCGAGATCGACATCGAAGTCGCCAAGTGGGGCGTGCCCTCGGATCCGACGAACGCGCAGTTCGTCGTCCAGCCGTGGGATGCGGCCGGCCACCTGGTCCGATTCGCCGAACCGAACGTCATGCGGACCCGCCAGGCCTTCACGTGGCGCGCCGGCACGATCACGTGGGTTGCCACGAGGCTGGACACGGGAGCCGAGATCGCCCGGTTCACGTACACGGGCCAGGACGTCCCGATCCCGGGGGACGAGCGCGTCCGCCTCAACCTGTGGCTGTTCAACGGCACCGCACCGGCCGCACCGGCCGAGGTCATCGTGGAGTCGTTCGCCTTCACGCCCTGAACCAGCGGCGCGCCAGCCGCGGCAGCGCCGCCGCACCCTGACCTCGAGCTACTCCCCGATCGTGCCGGGCGTCCGCTCGAGCTCGCGGACCGCACGCCGCCGCGCGACCCGACCCTCGCGGTCGAAGATGCCGAGCATCACCTGGACGACCGGCCCGATGCCCAGGGCGAAGACCACCGTGCCGAGGCCGATCGTGCCGCCCAGCGCCCAGCCGGCCACGAGCACCGTCAGCTCCACGAGCGTCCGTGAGCGCCGGATCGACCAGCCGAATCGATGGTGGATGCCGGTCATGAGGCCGTCCCGCGGGCCGGGACCGAGGTCGGCCGCGAGGTAGAGCCCGGAGCCGACCCCGATGACGAGGACGCCGGCGAGCATCTGGACGAGCTGGCCGACGGGTTCGGCCTGGGCTGGGAGCACCACAAGGCCCACGTTCGTCGAGCTCCCGATGAGCACCACGTTGAGCAGGGTCCCAATGCCGGGCCGCTCACCCAGCGGCCACCAGAGCCCGAGGATCGGGATCCCGAGCAGGATGGAGACCGTGCCCAGCTGCAGTCCGGCCTGGCGGGCGATGCCCTGGTGGAACGCCTCCCACGGACCGAGTCCGAGGCCAGCTCGGGCCATCAGCGCGATGCCCAGTCCGAACACGACCAGGCCGGCCAGCAGGCCGGGGAGCCGGGGGAGCGCCGCCCGGATGGAGGAGGCGACGCGGGCGATCGGGCGGGACGCCGGACGTGACACCCGGGGATCGTAGCGGCGTCCTTCCGGGATCGCTGCCACACTGCGGCGATGGAGCTGCACTTCCTGGGCGCTGCCGAGACCGTGACCGGCAGTCGATTCCACCTGCGCACGACACGGGCCAGCGTCCTCATCGATTGCGGGATGTTCCAGGGCGGCCCGGACGCGATGGTCCGCAACCGGATCCCGCTCGGATTCGACCCGACGACCCTGGACGCGATCCTCATCACGCACGCCCACCTGGATCATTGCGGGCTGCTGCCGATCGCGGTGCGCGAAGGGTTCCGGGGGCCGATCCACGCCACGGCCGCGACGGCCGACCTCGCCGAGCTGGTGCTGCTCGATTCGGGACGGCTCCACGAGGAGTTCGCGAAGCGCGGCCGGCGCTGGGAGGCGCGTCACCCGAAGGAGGCGATCGCCGAGGACCGCGAGGCGGCCGAGGCCTATGCCAGGGCCCTCGAGCAGGCCGAGGCCGCCGACGAGGCAATCACCGGGGACGGGGTGGCACCGATCGCGCCCGGGCGCCGCCTCCGGTTCGCCACCGGCTCGGTCGCGACGGGCGAGCACGTGGAGACGATCATCGAGCCGGCGAACGGCAACGGCACGGTCGCGGCGACGGTCCGCCCGGCGGAGCCCGCCGCCGCGCGGCAGGGCCAACGCGCCGCCACGCCCCAGGCGCAGCCCGCCACCGACGGGGACGCCGGGCTCATCGACCTCGATGCCCCGCTCTACACGGAGCAGGACGCCGCGAAGGTCCTGCCGCTCTTCCACGACGTCGCGTACGACGAGGAGCTCGAAGTCGCGCCGGGAATCCACGCGACGTTCCTGGATGCCGGCCACATCCTCGGCTCGGCGATCATCCGCCTGCGCGTCCAGGACGAGCCCGACGGCGAGGAGCGCACGATCGTGTTCTCCGGCGACCTCGGCCGACCCGGCGCCCCGATCCTGCGGGATCCCACCGTGCTGACCCACGCCGACTACGTCTGCGTCGAATCGACGTACGGCGGGCGCGAGCACGAGCCGATGCGCGAGGCGCTCACGGTGCTCGCCGAGGCGGTCCGCGAGGTGGAGCAGGCGGGCGGCGTGCTGCTGATCCCGTCCTTCGCCATCGGGCGGACCCAGGAGATCGTGTGGGAGCTCGACCGGCTCATCGACCGGGGCGAGATCCCGCTGCTCCCGCTGTACCTCGATTCCCCGATGGCCTCCAAGGCCTCGGCCGTCTACCACGCCCACACGGACCTGTACGACGACGAGACGGCCGCGCTCCTGCGCAGCGGCGGGACGCCGCTCGACTACCCGAAGCAGGTCGTGACGAACCGCGTGGAGCAGTCGAAGGCGATCGCGAAGGCCGAGCGGCCGTACATGATCGTGGCGTCCAACGGGATGCTGACCGGCGGGCGCGTGGTGGCCCACCTGCGCGAGCTCATCGACGATCCGTCCGCCACGATCCTGTTCGTCGGCTACCAGGGGGAGGGCACGCTCGGCGCCCATCTCCAGGCGGGAGCCGAGACGGTCAAGCTCGACGGCCAGATCCGCCGGGTGCGGTGCCGGGTCCGGTCGATCAACGGGTTCTCCGCGCACGCCGATGAGCCCGCCATCCTCGCCTGGCTGGCTCGCTTCGCCGAGGGCCGCACGCCGGGCGACGCCGGGTACCCCCGCCGGGTCTTCCTCGTGCACGGGGACCCCGAGGCGCAGCAGGCGATCGAGCCGAAGGTCCGTGCACTGGGCCTCCCGGTCACGGTCCCGACCTGGCACGAACGGATCACCCTCGACTGATCCGGTCGGCGCCGGCGACCGGCCGGCGGGTACACTCGTCCGGTCATGAAACTCCTGATCGCCTTCGTCCAGGTGAACGACGTCACCCCGGTGGCCGACGCGCTGCGCCGCGACGGGATCCGGTTCACGCGGCTGCCCTCGTTCGGCGGATTCCTGGAGGAGGAGAGCGCGACCTTCATCATCGCGGTCGATGACGACCGCGTGGCGGATGCCCTCGCGAGCTTCGAGCGAAGCTCCCAGGCGCGCGAGGTGGACGTCCCGCTGAGCCTCCGCGGGCGCCTCGAGGACTGGCGCGCCGAGACGGTCCGGCACGGTGGCGCCACGGTGCTCGTGGCCGACCTGGAGCGCATCGTCCAGAGTTGATCCGAGCGCGCCGCCCGGCGCACGGAGGACCCATGAGCGCCGATCGCGCGGACCTCGTCGTCATCGGAGCCGGCACGGTCGGCGGATGGGCGTCGGTGTTCGCCGCCGAGGCGGGCGTCGGGCGGGTTGTCGTCGTGGAGCGCGGGCTTGCGGGCGACGGTGCGAGCAGCCGGGCGGCGGGCATCGTCCGGGCCCAGGGCGGAACGCCCGGAGCTGTCACGCTCGGGCGCTGGTCGATCGACTTCTACCGCTCCCAGCCGGACCGCTACGGAACCGATTCCGGCTTCCGCGAGCTCGGCTACCTCCTCCTCGCGATCACGGAGGCGGACGAGGTCGCGGGCCACGAGCGCGTCGCCATGCAGCGGGCGATGGGCCTGGACGTGGCCTGGCTCGGGCCACGGGAGGCGACGGAGGTGGCGGGCACCCTCGCGCCCACGGGCCACCGCGGCGGCAGCTACCGGGCCGGCGACGGCGCGATCTCGCCGCCCCGGAACGTGCGCGCCTACTCCCTGGCCATGCAGCGGGCCGGCGTCGAACTCCGCGAGCGGACGGCCTTCACGGGTCTGCGCCTGGCGAACGGGCGGGTGACGGGCGTCGAGACGGCCGGCGGCTTCATCGCCACGGACCGGGTGCTCCTGACCGGCGGTCCCGGGCTGGCGGCCGTCGGGCGCACCGCCGGCACGCGGATCCCGGCCGGCGGCGCCCGGCATACCGTGGCCGTGACGGCGCCCCACCCGGCGTTCGACGTGGCCCGGGCGCCGATGGTCTTCGACGTCGGCGCGGGCCTGTACTGGCGGCTCGAGGAGGGCGGCCTGCTGTTCGGCTGGAGCGATCCGGACGAGCAGCCCGGCGAGGCCGTGGACATCGACCTCGAGCAGCTCCGCCGGATCCAGGCGCGACTTGCCGAGCTCGTCCCGGCCACCCGCGGCCTGGGCCTCCGCCGCGCCTGGGCGGCCACGATCGACTACACGGTCGACCATCAGCCGATCCTCGGACCGGCGCTCGATGCCGGCGGCGCGCCGATCGGCGGGGTCACGGTCGCCTCGGCGGGCGGCCACGGGATGATGTGGGGTCCGGCGGTCGCCCGGGCCGCGTCCGACCTCGCCACACGCCGCGCCACCGACGTCGTGGACGTCACCGACTGGGGCCTCGACCGCTTCGATGCCGAGGGCCGCAGCCGCCTCGCCCCGGACCCGATCGCGCTGCCCTTTCCGGACCAGACCGGGGAGCGCTGAGGCCCGCGGTCTCGCCCACCCGGCGGCGCGAACCCGCTCGCGGTGCGCGGCGACTCGCCCTACGCGCGGCGACTCGCCCTACGCGCGGCCGCGCTCCCGGTCGCGGAGGATGCGCTCG
>CAZVDO010000015.1:40886-42317 GCA_964625345.1 uncultured Anaerolinea sp.
GCGCGGCGACTCGCCCTACGCGCGGCCGCGCTCCCGGTCGCGGAGGATGCGCTCGGCGGCGAGCTTGCCCGGAGCCCCGATGACACAGCCGCCGGGATGCGTGCCGGAGCCGCACTGGTAGTAGCCGTGGATCGGCGTGGCGTACTGGCTCCAGCCCGGGGCGGGCCGGAAGAAGTACATCTGCGGCGCGAGGAACTCGCCGGCGAAGATGTTGCCCTCGGACAGGCCCACGGTCCGCTCGATGTCGAGCGGCGTCTTGATCTCGCGCTGGAGCACGATGTCCCCAAATCCCGGGAAGTGGGATTCGAGGACGGCCTGCACGTTGTCGGCCAGGTGCTCGCGCTCGGTGTCCCAGTCGCTTCCCTTGAGCTCGTAGGACGCGTACTGGATGAAGCAGCTCATGACCGCCTTGCCCGGCGGCGCCATATCCGGGTCCACCTCCGACTGGACCGCGCAATCGAGGTAGGGACGCTTGCTGTACCAGCCGTACTTGGCGTCGTCGAAGGCGCGCTCGATGTACTCCATGGACGGACCGATGTTGGTGAAGCCCCGCAGGTGATCGGTGCGCTCCCCGAAGCCGGGGAACCGGGGCGCGTGGTCGAGCGCGAAGTTCACCTTGGCGGACGTGCCCTGGAACCGGAATCGCCGGATCGTCTCCACGAGGTCGGCCGGCAGTTCGCGCGGATCCACGAGCTCGAGGAACGTTCGACGCGGGTCCAGCGCGGACACCACGATCGGTGCGTGGTACTCCGTCCCGTCGGCAAGCGCCACGCCCGTCGCCCGGCCGTCCTTCGTGATCACGCTGGTCACGGGCGATTCGAGGCGGATGTCCGCGCCGAACGCGGCCGCCGCACGCGCGAGCACCTGCGTGAACCCGCCGTTCCCGCCCTTGTGGAACGCCCACGCCCCGAACGTGCCATCGTGCTCGCCCATGAGGTGGTAGAGCAGGACCAGCCCCGAGCCCTGCGAATACGGTCCAACCTTGGTGCCGACCACCGACGACGAGGCGATGTAGCCCTTGAGGAGCTCGGACTCGAAGTAGTCGTCGAGGAAGTCGGCAGCCGAGCCGGTCAGCAGCCGCACGGCGTCGTGGAGGACCTTCTTGTCCAGGCGCCGGAAGCGCGATCCGAGGGCCGCCAGCGCCACGAGCTCCTCGGGGTCGTCGCTGAAGATGTCCGGCGGTGCGGCGTCGAACAGCGGCTTGAGGGCCTGGAGCACCCGGGTCACGTCGTGGTCGAAGGCGTCGTAGGCGTCCGCGTCATGGCGCGAGTGCCGCGCGATCTCCTTCTGGTTCTCGGCGTGGTCCTGGCCCAGGAGGAGGTAGTCGCCGTCCTCGGCCGGGCAGAACGTGCTGGGCATGAGGATCGGCATGAACCCGTGCTTCACGAGCTCGAGGTCGTGGATGATCTCGGGCCGCAGGAGGCTCAGTGC
>CAZVDO010000016.1:0-42151 GCA_964625345.1 uncultured Anaerolinea sp.
GCGGTGAGGACGTCGGCAAGCGCATCGCCACGGCGGCGCTGCCCACCCTGATCCTGGCCTCCGTGGCCCTGTTCTTCTGGTTGCTGATCGCCATCCTCATGGGCGTGTTCGCGGCGATCAAGCGCTACTCATTCTTCGACCAAGCCGCGACGGTCTTCGCCTATGTCGGGTTCGCCATGCCCACCTTCTGGTTGGGCCTGATGCTGATCTTCCTGTTCAGCGTGAACCTGAAGGTCCTGCCCGTCAGCGGCATGATCAATACCCGGCTGTCTCCGCCGTTCGGGAGCGAGGCTTACTGGGCGTACTTCGGGACCAGCCCGATCGCTGCCATCAGCGACATCGGCCTCCATCTCATCCTGCCGGTCATCACCCTCGTGGTCGTGAACATCGCCGGCGATTCGCGGTTCGTCCGCGCGAGCATGCTCGAGACGCTCGGGCAGGACTACGTGCGCACCGCGAAGGCGAAGGGCCTGCCCGGCCGGACGGTCACGTTCAAGCATGCGCTGCGCAACGCGCTGCTCCCCGTGATCACGAACATCGGGCTCAACATCCCGTTCCTGTTCACGGGCGCGATCGTCACCGAATCGATCTTCTCGTGGCCCGGGATCGGCAAGCTCACCATCGACGGAATCCGGAACTTCGACTACACGATCCTGATGGGCGTGTTCCTGATCTCGTCGACGATCGTCGTCATCGCCAACCTGCTGGCCGACATCGCGTACGCGTTCGTCGACCCGCGGATCAAGTACTAGGAGCGCGACATGGCCCAGGAGACCCAGCGCGTCACCGCTCCGGTCACGCCGCGGACGATCGACGACACGGAAGAGCTGGCCGGCGGCGCCGACTACGAGGTCAACCTCAAGTCGCTCAGCCAGTTCGAGCTCGTCTGGCGCAAGTTCCGCCAGCATCGCCTCGCCCTCATCGGCGTGGGGATCCTGGGGACCTTGTTCCTGACCGCGATCCTCGGTCCCTTCTTCCTGCCCTTCGCCATCGACAAGATCCCGCGCCCGGACGTCATCGCCTATGCCGGGCGCCCGCCGTCGCTCGCGCACCCGTTCGGCGAGACCGGCGGCCTCCAGTGGGACGTCCTGACGCTCGTGGTCAACGGGGCCCGGACGTCGCTGCTGATCGGCTTCAGCAGCATGGCGATCGGCGTCGTCATCGGGACGATCGTCGGCTCGATTGCCGGGTACGTCGGCGGCTTCGTCGACAACCTGCTGATGCGCATCGTCGACATCATGCTCAGCGTGCCGCTGCTCTTCGTCATCCTGGTGGTGGCGCGGTTCTTCAAGGACCAGCGGGACAACGTCTGGCAGATCATCATCATCTTCGGCGTCTTCAGCTGGATGGGCGTCAGCCGCCTCGTGCGCAGCCTGTTCCTCTCGATCCGCGAGCGCGAGTTCGTCGAGGCGGCAAGAGCCGTCGGCGTGACGGATCGGCGGATCATCTTCCGGCACATCCTGCCGAATGCCCTGTCTCCGATCGTCGTGGCCGCGTCGCTGATCGTGGCCGGCAACATCATCGGCGAGGCCTTCGTGAGCTTCCTCGGCTTTGGCGTCAACCCGTACACGCCGACCTGGGGGAACATCCTGTCCAACGCGCTGACCTTCATCCTGGTCGGCAACTGGTGGTGGCCGCTGTTCCCCGGCCTCGCGATCATCCTGACCGTGCTGGCCGTGAACTTCATCGGTGACGGCCTGCGCGACGCGTTCGATCCCAGGTCGCGGGCATGACCGAGGTCCTCGCCGCCGGCGCTCCCATCGGGGCCCCGCCGGAGCGCGACGTCCTCCTCGACGTCCGCCACCTCAAGACCTACTTCAAGGTCCTCGACGGGACGGTCCCCGCCGTCGACGACATCTCCTTCTCGCTCCGACGAGGGCAGACGCTCGGCATCGTCGGCGAGTCCGGCTCCGGCAAGAGCGTCACCGCGCTCACGATCATGCGCCTGCTCGACATCCCGCCGGCCAGCATCGGCGACGGCAGCGAGGTCTGGTTCGACGGACGCGAGATCCTGTCCATGCCCATCGACGAGATGCGGAAGATCCGGGGCAAGGACATGGCCATGATCTTCCAGGAGCCGCTGACCAGCCTGAACCCGGTGTTCACGGTCGGCGACCAGATCGCCGAGCAGGTCCAGCTCCATCTCAAGACGTCCAAGAAGGAAGCCTGGGCCCGGGCCGTCGAGAGCCTCACCCTCGTGGGGATCCCGAGCCCCGACCGGCGGGCCAAGCAGTACCCGCACGAGATGTCGGGCGGCATGCGCCAGCGCGTCATGATCGCCATGGCCCTGTCCTGTGAGCCGAAGCTGATCATCGCCGACGAGCCGACCACGGCCCTCGACGTGACCATCCAGGCCCAGATCCTCGAGCTCCTCAAGGAAGTCCAGGAGCGGACCGGCTCCGCGCTCATGCTCATCACCCACGACCTCGGCGTCGTTGCCGAGATGGTGGACAACGTGGTGGTCATGTACACGGGCCAGATCGTGGAGGAGGGGACCGTCCACGAGGTCCTCCTCGAGCCGAGGGCGCCATACACGATGGGCCTCCTCGAATCGATCCCGACCGTGGAGAAGCGAGGGGGTCGCCTGTCGGCGATCAAGGGGGTGGTTCCATCCCCGTTCAACCTGCCGCCAGCCTGCCGCTTCGAGCCGCGCTGCCCGTACGTCTGGGATCGCTGCCACAGCGTCGCCCCGGAGCTCGTCCGCGTCGTGGGCGCGGGTGAGGGCAGGCACATGGCCCGTTGCCACCTGCAGACCCCCGAAGGCGCCGGCCGGCTGTCGGCCGCGCTCGAACAGCACCGCATCGCCATGAACGTCGGGCGCTCGCTCCCGACCGAGGAGTCTTGATGGACGCGCGCGACGCCCAGCTGGCCGCTGCCTTCGAGCACGGCCTCGCCACGCCCGAGGTTCGCGGCCGGCTCCGACGCCGCATGATCCCGCCCCTCCAGCGGGCGCGGAGCATCCTCATGGGCATGCTCTCGCTCGTCCTCCTCATTGCCGGCGTCCTCGCCGTTGCCGTGGTCTTCCTTCGCGTGAAGGGCGCCGACGGTGCCCTGATCACCCTGTGGCCCGCCTACGCGGTCGTGGGCCTCGGCTACGTGGCAACGCGCGGGTTCCGCGGTCGCGAGATGTGGTCGTTCCTGCTCGCGACCGTGATCGGCGTCGGCCTCGCCGGGCTCGGGGCCGCTCTCATCGTCGGACCCCTCCAGGTCCCTGACCCGGACGGCGACAAGGCATCGGCCATCGTCTTCCTCGGGCTCGTCTTCTTCGGGTTCGGGGCGCCGCTCGCCTGGTCGATGCTCCGGAGCCGCGGGTGGTTCACCGACGCCGAAGCAAAGTCGAGCCTGATCGCCACGGCGGAGACGCTCGAGCAGGTCGCGACGCTCGACGACCTCAAGGCAGAGGTCACGGGGGCGGCGTCGGCCGCGCCCGCGGTCGTGTCCGCGGAACCGTCGGCCGAGGCCGAACCGGCTGCCGCCAGCAATGACCCCTTGGTCTCGGTCCGGGGCCTCAAGAAGCACTTCCCGATCTACGGCGGCCTGCTGCGCCGCCAGATCGGCACCATCTACGCCGTCGACGGCGTCGACTTCGACGTCGAGCAGGGCGAGGTCTTCAGCCTCGTGGGCGAATCGGGCTGTGGCAAGACCACGCTCGGGCGCACCCTGCTCCAGCTGACGCCGCCAACCGACGGTCGGGTCATCTTCAACGGCTACGAGCTCGACGACGTTGACGCCGACGACATGCGACCTCTTCGCCGCAAGATGCAGATCATCTTTCAGGACCCGTTCGGGAGCCTCAACCCGCGGATGCCCGTCTCGGACATCATCGGCGAGGGCCTCCTGGCCCAGGGCATCACCGATCGCGCGGAGCGGGATCGCCGGGTGGAGGATTCGCTCGAGATCGTCGGCCTTCGACGCGACTACACGCGGCGCTACCCGCACGAGTTCTCCGGCGGCCAGCGCCAGCGGATCGGCGTGGCGCGCGCCCTCGCCCTGAACCCCGACTTCGTGGTCTGCGACGAACCGGTCTCGGCGCTCGACGTGTCGATCCAGAGCCAGGTGCTGAACCTGCTGCTCGACCTCAAGCGGGACCTCAACCTGACCTACCTGTTCATCAGCCACAACCTCTCTGTGGTCGAGTACTTCAGCGATCGGATCGGGGTCATGTACCTCGGCAAGCTCGTCGAGGTGGGCACGGTCGAGGAGCTCTACCGCAACGCCCGCCACCCGTACACGGTCGCCCTGCTCTCCGCCATCCCGGAGCCCGACCCGCGGCGGCGCCGCAAGCGCCTCGTGCTCAAGGGCGACGTGCCCTCGCCGGCCAACCCGCCGTCGGGCTGCCGCTTCCACACCCGCTGCTGGCTGCGCGAACGCCTCGGCAACCCCGAGCAGTGCGTGACCCAGGAGCCGCAACTCCGCGTCATCGGAGCCGACGGGCACCGGGCCGCCTGCCACTTTGCCGAGGAGATCAACGAGTCCGTCGTCGAGGAGACGGCGGCGACGCAGTCCGCCGTGGAGACGGCCGTCGCGGGATGAGGACCGGTCGACCCCGCGGGCGCGGGGTGGCGGCGGGGCTGGCCGTCGTCGTGGTCCTGCTCGTCGCTGCCTGCGGGTCCACGGCCCCCACGTCGTCGAATCCGGCTACGCCCGGGCCCACCGTCGACGGCTCCGGAGGACCGAAGCCCACGATCTGGCCGACGACGGTCGTCGAGGCCTCGATCGCGCTCGGGGCAGCGGACGGGGACTTCTCGAAGCTCGCCGACGACGTGGTGAAGGCGGTCGATTCCGAGGATCCCGCGACGATGCTCGGCGTCATGAACGATGCGCTCACGTTCCTCAACGGGAACCAGAAGAACATCCCGCACCTCCAGGCCTACCCGGAGACCAAGCCGGTGGGCGACAAGCTGGCCGTGGCGTATGCCCAGATGATCGAGGGGGCCACAAAGGCCCGGGACGGGCTCATTGCCGCCGACGGTGCCGCCGTCCAGGCCGGGTTCCAGGAGTTCTTTGCCGGGAATGCCGCGTACGTGGCCGTGGCGCCGGCGCTCGGCGACCTCGCGGGTCAGGCGATCTTCATGAAGCGCCAGCTCCTGCGCTGATCCCGCGCCGTCCGGCGCCGGGGCGCGATGCGCCTGACGCTCCCCGACGCAGCGCGCCGCGAGCGCGATTCAGCCCGCGGGTGCGCCCTCGGAGCCCGCTCCCGGCGCGGGACTCGTCTCGGCCGCGTCCGGACCCCACGTGCCCCTCGACTGGTTCGCGAAATGGCACGCCGCCAGGTGCTCGCTCATGCCGCCGTGCGGGAGAGACACGAGATCCGGATCGACGGTCGCGCAGATCTCGGGATTCCCGAGTGCCGCGCGGAGCGGGCAGCGCGGGTGGAACCGACAGCCCGACGGCGGATTCACCGGCGACGGCACGTCGCCCGTGAGGATCACCCGGCGTCGCCGGTGGCGAGCGTCGGGAATCGGGATCGCCGAGAGAAGGGCCTGCGTGTACGGGTGGCGGGCGTCCCGGAAGCAATCGCTCCGATCGGCCACCTCGGCGATTCGGCCGAGGTACATCACGGCCACCCGGTCGCTGATGTGCTCGACCACGCCCATGTTGTGGGCGACGAACACGTAGGTCAGCCCGAGCTCCCCCTGGAGGCCCTTGAGCAGGTTGAGGACCTGGGCCTGGATGGAGACGTCGAGCGCGGACACCGGCTCGTCGCACACGAGGAGGTCGGGTTCCAGCACGAGCGCCCGGGCGATCCCGATGCGCTGGCGCTGGCCGCCCGAGAACTCATGCGGGTAGCGGCGGGCGTGGTATGGGGCGAGTCCGACGAGCTCCATCATCTTGCGGACGCGCTCCCGCCGCTCGGCACCGTTTCCGATGCCGTGGACGCGCAGTCCCTCGCCGATGCTGTCGCCGATGGGCGTGCGCGGATCGAGGGAGGCGTAGGGGTCCTGGAAGATGATCTGGATCCGTCGGCGATAGGGCTTGAGCGCGGCCCCGCGGATCTGCGTGATGTCGGTTCCGTCGAAGCGGATGGTGCCCGAGGTCGGCTCGATGAGCCGGAGCAGCAGCCGGCCGACCGTGGTCTTGCCGCAGCCGGACTCGCCTACGAGGCCGAGCGTCTCGCCGCGCCGGATATCGAAGCTCACCCCGTCCACGGCCCGGACCTGGCCGACGACGCGCTGCAGGATGCCGCCGGTGATGGGGAAGTGCTTGACGAGGTTGCGCACCTCGACCAGGGGCGCCTCGGCCGGACGCGAGGCGCCGGCCACGGACGCGGCGCCGGCCATCTGGATGGGCACGCGCTCGGTCGTCATTCCGCGCCGACCCGATCCAGGGGCACCGGGCGCTGCCGGCCCGCCTCGTCGTGGTACATCCAGCACCGGACCTCGTGGTCCGTCGCGATCGGGAGCAGCGCGGGATGCCGGTCGACGGCGAGCGTGACGTCGTGCTCCACGCGGGCGGCGCAGCGGGGCGCGAACCGGCAGCCCGGCGGGAGGTCGATGAGGCTGGGCACGTTGCCCGGGATCACGGTGAGCTCCTCGCGCACGTCGCCCAGGACCGGGATGGCGCCGAGGAGCCCGCGCGTGTAGGGGTGGCGCGGGGCCGCGAAGAGGTCGTCCACGCCGGCCTGCTCGATGATCTCGCCCGCGTACATCACCGCCACCCGGTCGCAGGTCTCGGCGACGACCCCGAGGTCGTGGGTGATGAGGATGATCGCCGTGCCCGTGCGATCCCGGAGGTCGCGCATGAGGTCGAGGATCTGGGCCTGGATCGTGACGTCGAGGGCTGTGGTGGGCTCGTCGGCGATCAGGAGCTCGGGCTCGCAGGCGAGGGCCATCGCGATCATCACGCGCTGGGCCATGCCCCCGGAGAGCTCGTGCGGGTACGCGTCCAGGCGGCGGCGGGGCTCCGGGATGCCGACCATCTGGAGGAGCTCGAGGGCGCGGTCGCGGGCCGCCCTGCGCTTCATCCCGCGATGGACCTCGAGGACCTCGGCGACCTGCCGCCCGACGTCCCAGACCGGGTTCAGGGCCGACGTCGGCTGCTGGAAGATCATGCTGATCCGGTTGCCGCGGATCCGGCGCATCTCGTTGCCCGGGATCTTGAGCAGGTCCTGGCCGTCGAAGAGGACCTCGCCGGCCTCGATTCGGCCCGGCTTCCCGACGAGCCGCATGATCGACAGGCTCGTCACGCTCTTGCCACAGCCGGACTCGCCGACCAGCCCGAGGATCTCGCCGCGCTCCACGTGGAAGTCGATCCCGTCGACGGCGCGGACGATGCCGTCGCGCGTGTGGAACGAGGTCCGCAGCCCGCGGACGTCGAGGATGCGCTCGCCGGTCTGGCCGGGACGCCGCGACGCGGTCCGGGCGGGCACGAGCTCCTCCACCGTCGCCTCGTTCACCGGTTGAGCCGCGGGTCGAAGGCGTCGCGCAGGCCGTCGCCGAGGAGGTTGAAGCCGAGGACAGCGAGCGTGATCGCGATGCCCGGGGCCAGGATGATGTGGGGAGCGCTGAAGAGCCGCTGGAACTCGATCGCGATCATCGAGCCCCACGTGATCTCGGACAGGCTCACCACCCCGACGAAGGCGAGGGCGGCGATCTCGAGGACCGCGGTCCCGATGCCGAGCGTGCCCTGGACGATGAGGGGCGTCACCGCGTTCGGCATGACCCGGCGCACGAGGATCCCGAACGTCGATTCGCCGAGCGCGCGCGAGGCCGTCACGTAGTCGTTCTCCTTGGCGCCGAGGACCGACGCGCGCACGATCCGGGCATAGATCGGGATCGAGACGATGCCGATCGCGAGCATCGTGTTGAGGAGGTTCGAGCCGAGCGCGGACACGATGGCGATCGCCAGGAGCAGGGATGGGAACGCCAGGACGACGTCCATGAGGCGCATGAGGATGTTGTCGGTCCGCCCGCCGGCGTACCCGGCGACGGCCCCGATCGCGGAGCCGATGACGATGGCCATCCCGATGGCGGCGAAGCCGATCCCGAGCGAGATCCGCGTCCCGACTACGATCCGGCTGAAGACATCCTGGAAGTTCGTGTCGAGGCCCAGGAGGTGCTCCGGCTGGTCGGCGGGGCATCCGAGGAGGTGCACGCAGGGCGGCGACTGCTTGTGGGCGTTCGGCTCGAGGTCGAGCATCGACGCGCGGGGATCGAACGGCGCGATCTGGTCGGCGAAGATCGCCACGAAGAGGAACATGCCCAGCAGCAGGATCCCGATCACGGCAGACCGCTGGCGGAGGATGCCCGCGATCGTGTCCCGCCACAGGCTCGCCGGGCGTGCCGTGCGCAGGGCATCGGCCTCGCCGAGCGGAGCATCGCCCAGGGGCATGCCGGCCGTGCCGCCGAGCTCGGGCGTCCGGGTGCTCATCGCTGCCGCACCCGCGGGTCGAGGAATCCGTATGACAGGTCGACCACGAGGTTGACCACGACGTACAGGACGGCCACCACGAGTGTGAAGCCCTGGATGACCACGTAGTCCCGGCCGGTGATGGCCTCGTACACGGTCCGGCCCACGCCCGCGAGGTTGAACGTGGTCTCGGTGAGGACGGCGCCCGAGAGGAGGCCGCCGAGCTGGAGGCCGATGACCGTCACGACCGGCAGGAGCGCGTTCCGGGTGGCGTGGCGGATCACGACGGCGCGCTCCCGAAGGCCCTTGGCCCGGGCTGTCCGGACGTAGTCGAGCTCGAGGACCTCGAGGAGGCTCGAGCGGGTGATCCGGGCCACGATCGCCAGCGGGATGGTGCCCAGGGCGATCATCGGCAGCAGCAGGTGGCGGAACACGTCACCGAGCGCGCCCCACTGCCCCGTGATGAGGGCGGTCGGGATGTACAGCCGCGAGATGAAGTCCAGGACACCCCGCAGGGCGCCGCTGACGTTCTCGAGGTGCCACACCTCGATGAGCGACATCACCTCGACCCCGGACGACAAGCGCCCGGATGGCGGCAGCGCGAAGGGCGTGCCCTTGAGGAGCAGCGCGAACACGAACTGGAGCAGCAGGCCGAGCACGAAGACGGGCATCGAGACGCCGATGTTGGCAAAGATCATCGAGCCCACGTCGATGGCCGAGTTGCGGCGATAGGCCGAGAGCAGCCCGAGCGGGATGCCGACCACGACCGCGAAGATCAGGGCCAGGATCGTGAGCTCGATCGTCGTGGGGAGGCGCTCGATCAGGAGCTCCGTGACCGGCTGGGAGTGCTTGATCGACACGCCCAGGTCGGCGTGCGCGAGCTGGTTCAGGTAGATGCCGAACTGGATCGGGATGGGTTGGTCGAGCCCGTAGCGATGGATGAAGTCGTCGCAGACCGCGTCGGTCGCCCGCTCGCCGAGCACCGCCCGGCAGGGATCGCCGGGGATGAGCCGGGCGAGCGAGAAGACGATGAAGACGAGTCCCAGGATGACCGGGATCGTCACGAGCAGTCGGCGGACGATGAAACGGGTCACGTGCCTCGATCAGCCCATGCAGTTCCAGTGCGAGATGAGACGAGAGGGGCGCCGCCGTGGGCGGCGCCCCTCTCGGGCTGTGCGCGTTACCGCGCCGCGATCACGAGGACGGCGGCGGCGGGTTGAGGAAGCCCCCGAACAGGCCGGGGAAGTACTCGAACGCACCCGAGCGCCCGACGTGGAGCGGATGGGCCGCATCCCACTGAACGGCGTAGCTCAGGACGACGTCGTTGGCGTCGAGGTCCGAGCCGTCGTGGAACTTGACGCCGTCACGCAGCGTGCAGGTCCAGACGGTGAGGTCCGCGCTGGCGGTGCACTCGGTCGCGAGCGACGGCTCGACGGCGGTGTCACCGACCTTGTACGCGTAGAGGGACTCGTTGATCTGCTCGCAGGCACGGAGCGTCTCGCCGTCCGACTCGTCGCCACAGTAGAGGCTGAGCGGTTCGGCGTTCTGCATCCAGACCAGCGTGTTGCGATCCCCTGCCTTCATCACCGAGAACAGCTCGTTGCTGAGCGGCGAGGCATGCGCCCCGGTGACGTCTGCCTTGAAGACCGTTCCGGAGCCGCCGTGGGCCATGATGACCGCCGGGACGTGCTCCTTGATGAGGTTGTTGGCTTCGGCGTAGGCCGCCGCCCGGACCGAGTCGTCGGCCGACTGGCCGCCGCGGTTGAGGGCGTCGACGATATCCGCGAAAGGCTCACCGAACTTCTTGCCCGAGCCCGCACCGAAGTGGTAGTCGAGGAAGTTGGTGGCGTCGGGGTAGTCCGCGCCCCAGCCGAGCAGGAACAGGCCGTCGAGCGTGCCCGCGGCGTTGGCATCCAGGAAGGTGCCGGATTCCTGCAGGTCGAGGGTGGTATTGATCCCGAGGTTGGTCTTGAGCTGGTTCGAGATCTCGGTCGCGATGACCGGCGGATCGGGCAGGTAGCCGCGGACCGCCGCACGGAACTGGATCTTGTACGTCTTCGAGAAGTCGAAGTTGGCCTGGGTCAGGAGGTCCTTCGCCGCGGTGGCGTCGAAGCCCCAGGTGTCGTCGCCCTCGCACCCGAACGGAATGGCGCACGGGGTGAAGTGGGTGGCGACCTCGGACCCGGCCGGGTAGTAGTTGTCGACGATGCGCTGGCGATCGATGCCCATCGCGATGGCCTGGCGAACGCGGACGTCCGTCCACGGGGCGATGGTGTCGTTCATGCCGATGTACAGGGTGTTGAGCCCCGGCCGGTCGTAGAACGTGACGCTCGAATCGCCCTTGATGGCGGCGATATCGTCGGTGCCCGGGTTGTCGATGCCGTCCACGTTGCCGGACTGAAGCTCGATCCAGCGCTGGGCGGCCTGGTCGCTCCAGCGGAACTCGAGACCCGGGGTCATCGCCTTGGCGCCCCAGTAGCCGTCGAAGGCCTTGAGGACGAGGCGGTTGCCCTTGTCCCAGTTGTCGAGCTGGTACGGGCCGGTGCCGTTCGGCTGGTCGAGGATCGAGCCGTCGGCCATGTGGGCCGTGAGGTACTCGGAGTCCTGGATGCCGAACGCGCTGAAGGCGACCTTCGAGAGGAACGCCACGTCCGGGTTGCAGAGCTCGAACTTGACCGTCAGCCGGTCAACGGCGGTGACCTTCTTGAAGTTGCCGGTGTAGCCGTCCGTGTTGCACGGGGCCTCACCGGTCTCCGGGTAGGACGTGCCCTCGTACGGGGGCTCCTGGGTCGGCTCGGTGGTCGCCGGCGCGGGCGTCTGCGTCTGCGTGGGCGACTGGGTTGCGGCGCCGCCACAGGCGGCGAAGATGATCGCCGTGACCGCGAACAACGCGGTATATGGCGATCTCAGGGATCGGGTCATGCGCTCTCCTCCACGATGCCCCTGAGCGGGTCTGACCACGACTTGCGGCCCGCCGGGACGATATCCGCACACTCGGGCCGATCTGGCCACCGGTCGCGGGTTTTGGAAGCCTAGCATCGTCCTAGGGCCTCGTCACGACATCACGTACCGATTTCGAGCGCCCGGAGTTCGGATCGGACGGCGGCGGAGCGTGGCGGAGCAGGTATCCTCGCCCCGTGCAGACCCGACGGATCGCGCTCGCGCAGCTGGCCCCTCGCCTCGGAGCCGTGGACGACAACCTCGCCCGGCACGGCGAGGTCATCGCCGAGGCGCGCGGGCGCGGCGCCGACCTGGTCGTGTTCCCGGAGCTCGGGATCACGGGCTACCAGCTCCAGGACCTGGCCGCCGAAGTGGCCATGCGCCTCGACGATCCCCGCCTCGGCAAGCTCGCGGCCCGGACCGGCGGCATGTCGGCGGTCGTGAGCTTCGTGGAGGAATCGGCCGACCATCGCCTGTTCATCGCGGCGGCCCTGCTCGAGGACGGCGAGATCCGGCACGTCCACCGCAAGGTCCACCTGCCCACCTACGGCCTGTTCGACGAGCGGCGATTCTTCGCCGCGGGCGACCTCGTGCGCGCGACCCCGTCGCGGCTCGGGGTCGGCGTCGGACTGGCAGTCTGCGAGGACTTCTGGCACCTGTCCGTGCCCCAGGTCCTCGCGCTCGACGGGGCCCACGTGCTGGTCAACGTGTCCTCGTCGCCGGGCCGTGACCTCGCCTCGACGAACGAGGTCGGCCTCGGGACCGCGACCTCGTGGCGCACGATCATGCGGACGTATGCGCAGCTCACGACGTCGTTCGTGGTGTTCGTCAACCGCGTCGGGGTGGACGAATCCATCTCCTTCTGGGGCGGGAGCGAGGTCATCGCGCCGACCGGGGAGCCCGTCTTCAGCGCCCCGCTCTTCGACGAGGGGCTGTACCTCGTGGACATCAACCTCGGGGACGTGCGCCGGGAACGGATCTCACTGCCGCTCCTGCGGGATGAGCGCCTCGAACTCGTGGAGCGCGAGCTCGGACGGATCATCGCGGAGCGGGCGGGCCTGGCGGACGACACGACCGCCGAACCCGGTTCGGAGCCGGGGCCCGACGTGGCTCCGGAGCCCGGCGCCGGGCGGCCCATCGGGTTCGAATCCTCGCGGACCGGCACGGCGACGCCCGCCCGTCCGCGCGGCGTGGACGCGTGAGCCGGCGCCCAGCGGGGCGGGTCGCGTGACCGCGGGACGCGTCGCGCCGACGGCACCGCTCGGCACCGACGGGCTGCCCCTGTTCACGATGCCCGCGGAGCTTGCGATCGACACGACGGTGGCCCGGCGGGTCATCGCCGAGTTCATCCGGGCCCAACTCCGGCAGGCAGGCTTCGAGCGTGTCGTACTGGGGCTGTCGGGCGGGATCGACAGCGGCCTCGTGGCGTTCCTCGCCGCCGAGGCCATCGGACCCGAGCAGCTCCATTGCGTGATGATGCCCTCGCGAACCTCGTCCGCCGCATCGCTCGGGGACGCCCGGCTCGTGGTGTCCGCCCTGGGCTGCTCGAGCGAGGTCGTGGAGATCGGCGGCCTCATGGACGCGTACTTCGGGACCGAGGGCGGGGCCGGTGCGGCCGGACCGGAGGCGCTCGAGGCAGCCCCGCTCCGGCGCGGCAACTTCGCGGCCCGGATGCGCATGGCCGTGCTCTACGACCGGTCGGTCACGTGGGGCGGCCTCGTGATCGGGACCGGCAACAAGACCGAGGCGCTCATCGGCTACACCACGATCTTCGGCGACAGCGCGTGTGCCTTCAACCCGATCGGCGACCTGTACAAGACGCAGGTCCGGCAGATGGCTGCCGCGATCGGCGTGCCCGAGCCGGTGATCCGCAAGGCGCCGTCGGCCGACCTGTGGCCGGGCCAGACGGACGAAGGCGAGGCCGGGTTCAGCTACCCGGAGCTCGACCGGCTGCTGCACTGGCGGATCGACCGTCGTCGGGCGACGGACGAGCTCGTGGCCATGGGCTTCGACCCGGACTGGATCGCGCGGGTGGACCGGATGATCGCGACATCCGAGTTCAAGCGCCAGGTGGCGCCGATCGCCAAGCTCGGGCCGCGCACGACAGGCGTGGACTACCTGTATCCGCGACGACGGCCCGGCTCGGCGCGCGGCTGACGCCGCGATGGCCGGCGGCACGCTCTACCTGGTCGCGACCCCCATCGGGAACCTCGGCGACATCACGCTCCGCGCCCTGGAGGTGCTGCGGTCGGTGCCGCTCCTCGCGGCCGAGGACACCCGCGTCACGGCGCGACTCCTGGCGCGCTACGCCATCGAGGTGCGGGTGACGAGCTACCACGCCCACACCGACGCCCGTCGCGCCGAGGGACTCCTCGAGCACCTCCGGACCGGTGCCGACCTCGCCCTCGTGACCGACGCCGGGACCCCGGGAATCAGCGATCCCGGGAGTGAGCTCGTCGCGGCCTGGGTATCCGAAGGCGGGCGCGTGGAGGCGCTGCCGGGCGCCTCGGCGGTGCTCGCGGCGGTCAGCGTCTCCGGCGTGGCGGGTCCGCGCTGGTCCTTCGAGGGGTTCCTGCCGCGCAGCGGGCGCGAGCGCCGGGACCGCCTGGCGCGCATCGCGGCCGACGAGCGGGGCACCGTGCTCTACGAGGCCCCGCGGCGGGTCGCGGCGACGACCGCGGACCTCGCGGCGGCGTGCGGGGCCGAGCGTCCGGCCGCCCTCTGCCGCGAGCTGACCAAGCTCCACGAGCAGACGGTCCGGGGAACGCTCGGCAGCCTCGCGACGGACCTCGCCGCGGAGGCCATTCCGGCGCGGGGCGAGTTCGTGATCGTGGTCGGCGAGCGCGCCGGCCCGGCGCCCATGCATGGAGAAGGCCCGTCCGAGGCGGGCGATGCGCTGGCGATGGCGGTCGGGGAGGTGGCCTCGCTCGTCGCCCGGGGCGTCGGTCGATCCGACGCGGCCCGGCGCGTGTCCGCCGCCACGGGCATCCCGCGCCGAAAGTTGTACGTCGTCCGCCCCGAGGGCTGAGCTCCCGCCGACCGGGCGGTGAACATGGACCGACGACGCCGGGGGGAGTCGGCGCCGCCGGTCCGAGGGGGAGGGGAGTGATCGCTCAGGCGGCAGCGGCCTCCGGAATCGGCTCGCCGGCAGCGGCGTCGGCGTCCGCGTCGTCGGCGTCGCCGACGGTCAGGCGCTCCGCGGCGGCCTCGAGCCCGTCCGCCGCCGATTCCGCGGCGTAGTCCTTCTTCCGTCGCCCGGAGAGCATTTCGACCGAGTTGGCGACGATCTCGGTCTTCCAGTGCCGCGCGCCCTTCTCGTCATCCCAGGTCCGCGTCTGGATCCGACCCTCGAGGGCGACCTGCTGGCCCTTCCCGAGGTAGCGACCGCAGATCTCGGCGAGGCGGTCCCAGGTCACCACGTTGTGGTACTCGGGCCGTTCCTTGCCGTTGCCGGCGTACTCGGTCGTTGCCACGCTGAACTGCGTGACGTGCTTCCCGGATGCGAGCGCGCGCATCTCCGGGTCCCGGGTGAGCCGCCCGGCGATGAGGACCTTGTTCATGGTCCGGTTCTCCTTGTCGATCGGCCGACGGGTCACGGGCCGATCCTGCGTGCGGCGGGCATGACGGGCGAGGTGCCGGCCTCGGCGGTTGCGGCCCTGGCGGGTCGGCGGATCGGCGAGGCCGGCGGTGCGCTGGCGGGCAGGAGGCACGCTACGTGTCAGCACTCGACCGCCGGTCACCCGACGATCACCTTCGGCTCACCGGCACGGACCGGCCGGGTATACTTCGGGCCGTTCGGGCGCGCACCCAGCGACGCGACCCGGCGAGGAGGTCAGCCATCGCGCGAGAAGGGCGCGTCGGACGTCCCGTGAGGCGGCCGAGCGACCAGGCCCAGCGGCACCGCCGCCGAGGCGGAGCACGATCGCGGGAGACGTGTAACCAGATCCCGAGGCCATGGGCCCGGGGTCTTTTCATGTCCGCCGGTCACGGCCCCGCCATCGCCCGGGAGGGGTCGCGCACAGCCGGGCTCCGGGGCCGCGCCTGATGCCCGCGACCGTGATCGTCGGCCTCCAGTGGGGCGACGAGGGAAAGGGCAAGACCACCGACTTCCTCGCCGAGCAGGTCGCGATGGTCGTCCGCTACCAGGGCGGCGACAACGCCGGCCACACCGTCGTGAACGGCGACGAGGTCTTCAAGCTCCACCTCGTCCCGTCGGGCGTGCTGTACCCGCACATCACCTCGGTCATCGGGAACGGGGTCGTCGTCAACCCGGCGACACTGATCTCCGAGCTCGACATGCTGACCGCCCGCGGCATCGACGTCGCGCGCGTGCGCGTGAGCCGCAGCGCCCACGTGATCATGCCGTATCACGTGGCCCTGGACCGCGCGAACGAGACCCGCCTCGCGGACGCGAAGGTGGGAACCACAGGCCGCGGGATCGGGCCCGCCTACGCCGACCGGGCCTGGCGCCTCGGGCTGCGCATGGAGGACCTCGCCGACGAGATGGTGCTCCGCGAGCGGCTTGGCAGGATCCTGCCCGATCGCAATCGCCAGCTGGACGGGATGGGCGGCGAGCCCTTCGCGGTGGACGCGCTCGTCGACCAGGCGCTCGCCTGGGGGGAGCGCCTCGCGCACCACCTCGACGATTCGACGTGGCTGGTGCAGGCCGCGCTCGCCCGCGGTGAGCACGTCCTCCTCGAGGGCGCCCAGGGCACGCTGCTCGACCTCGACCATGGCAGCTACCCGTTCGTGACGTCCTCCAACCCGGTGGCCGGCGGCGCCTGCACGGGCGGCGGCATCGGCCCGCTCCAGGTGGACGAGGTCATGGGCGTGATGAAGGCCTATGCCACGCGGGTCGGGTCCGGGCCGTTCCCGACCGAGCTCCTGGATGAAGTCGGCGCGGGGATCGCGAGCCGTGGCCACGAGGTCGGCACGACGACCGGACGCCCGCGCCGGGTCGGCTGGTTCGATGCCGTGCCGCTTCGCTACGCCGTCGCCGTCAACTCGGTGAGCAGCGTGATGCTCAACAAGCTCGACATCCTGTCCGGCATCCCGACGATCCGGCTGTGCGTCGCCTACGAGGTCGGTGGCCGCCGGATCGACCACTGGCCGTCCAGCGCGTCCGCGATCGCCGCCGCGACGCCGATCTACGAGGAGTTCCCCGGCTGGGACGAGCCGATCCACGACATTCGATCGCTCGCGGCCCTCCCCGAGAACGCCCGGCGGTACGTCACCGCCCTCGAGGAGCACGCGGGCGTCCCGATCGTGCTCGTGTCGGTCGGCCCCGAGCGAACGCAGACCATCGAGCGCGCCTGGCGTCCGATGCGCCACCGATCCGGAGTGCCCCTCGCGTGAGCCTCATCCAGCCGACCCGCATCCTCGTCGTCGGGAGCGGCGGCCGGGAGCACGCCCTCGCCTGGAAGCTCGCCGCCGAGCCCGGCGTCAACGCCGTCTACGTGGCGCCCGGATCCGCGGCAATGGCCCACGAGGCGCGCGTCGTGCGCCTCAAGGACGTGGATCCGCTCGCCCCGGCGTCCGTGGTGGCAGCGGCGCGGGCCCATGCGGCCGAGCTGGTGGTCGTGGGGCCCGAGGCTCCGCTCGCGGCCGGCGTCGCGGATGCGCTCCTCGATGCGGGGATTCCGGTGTTCGGACCGACGGCGGCGGCCGCCCGGCTCGAGACCTCGAAGGCGTTCTGCCGCGACGTTGCTGGCGCGGCCGGCGTCCGGATGGCCCGCGGGCGGGCCTTCCCCAGCGACGCGCTCCACGAGGCAACAGCCTTCGCGAGGCAGCTCGACGCCGACGGCGCGGGCATCGTGCTCAAGGCCGACGGCCTGGCGGCTGGCAAGGGCGTGATCGTGTGCGAATCGCTCGACCAGGCCCTCGACCTCATCCCGTCCTTCCTTGCCGGCCGCCCGGCAGATGCGCCCGCCCTCGTGATCGAGGAGCGCCTCGTCGGCCTCGAGGCCAGCGTCATCGCCGTCTGCGACGGGACGCGTCTGGTGGCCCTGCCCGCGGCGCGCGACCACAAGCGCCTGTGCGATGGCGACACCGGTCCGAATACCGGCGGCATGGGCGCGTACTCGCCGCTGCCCGACCTTTCCGACGAGGACGCGGCCGCGATCCTCGCCTCCGTGCACCGGCCGATCCTCGCCGAGATGGCCCGACGGGGCACGGCGTTCCGCGGCTTCCTGTACGCGGGCCTGATCCTCACGTCGACCGGGCCGGCGCTCCTCGAGTGCAACGTGCGCCTGGGCGACCCGGAGGCCCAGGTGCTCCTGCCGCGCCTGGCGTCGCCGCTCGCACCGGTGCTCCTGGCCGCGGCGCGGGGGAGTCTGCCGCCCGGCTTCGGCGTGGCACTCCCCGCCGTTCCCGGGGCGACCGTGGGAATCGTGCTGGCTGCCCGCGGCTACCCGGGCGATCCCCGGCGCGGCGACCCGATCGACGGCCTGGACGCCGCCGCGTCCATGGGTGGGCTCGTCTTCCACGCCGGGACCGTGGAGCGACCGGGCGGCGGCTACGGCACGAACGGCGGACGCGTGCTCGCGGTCGTGGGCCGCGGACCGGATCTCGCTGGCGCGCGGGCCGCGGCCGAGCAGGCAGCGGACGCGGTGACGTGGGACGGCCTCCAGCGCCGCCGCGACATCGCGGCCTCGGTACCGGCACCGGCCGCCGCGTCGGCCTCCGGACCGGCCGCCGCGTCGGCCGACGGGTCGGCCGACGTCGCCACGCCCGTCGGAGCCGCCCCGTGATCCCGCGCTACACCCTCCCCGAGATGGGCGCGGTCTGGCGCGAGGAGGCCCGCTTCGAGCACATGCTCCGGGTGGAGATCGAGGTGGCCCGGGCGGCGGCCCGGCGCGGCCAGGTGCCCGGCGACGCCCTCGCGGCGATCGAGTCGCGGGCCCGGGTCGATGTCGAGCGGATCGCCGAGATCGAGCGCACCACCGACCACGACGTCATCGCGTTCGTGAGCCAGGTCGCGGAATCGGTCGGCCCGGAGGGTCGCTACCTGCACCTCGGGCTGACGAGCAGCGACGTCCTCGACACGGCCCTCGCGCTCCAGCTGCGGGCCGCCGGCGAGCTCCTCCTGCGCGACGCGGACGGCCTCGTCGCGGTCCTCGTCCGGCGCGCCCGGGAGCACGGCCGGACCGTGATGATGGGCCGCACGCACTCCGTCCACGCCGAGCCGACGACCTTCGGGCTCAAGCTCGCGGGCTGGGCGTTCGAGGTGGATCGGGGCCGGCGACGCCTCGCGGCGGCACTCGACGACCTCGCCACCGGCAAGCTCTCCGGTCCCGTGGGCACGTACAGCCTGATGCCGCCCGAGGTCGAGGCCGAGGTCCTCGGCGCGCTCGGGCTGGCGCCCGACCCGGTCTCGACCCAGATCGTCCAGCGCGACCGGCACGCGGCGTTCCTCGCCTCCGTGGCCGTGCTCGGCGGCACGCTCGAGCGAATCGCCACCGAGGTGCGCAACCTGCAGCACACCGAGATCGGCGAGGTCATGGAGCCGTTCCGGGCCGGCCAGAAGGGCTCGTCCGCGATGCCCCACAAGCGCAACCCCATCCTCTCGGAGCGGATCGTCGGCATCGCCCGGCTCCTGCGCGGCTACGCCGGAACGGCGATGGAGAACCAGGCGCTCTGGCACGAACGGGACATCAGCCACTCCTCGGCGGAGCGGGTCATCCTGCCGGACGCCGCGATCCTCCTCGACTACGCCCTCCGGAAGATGACCGCCCTCGTCGAGGGCCTGATCGTCCGGCCCGAGCGCATGCGAGAGAACATCGAGCGGGGCCTGGGCCTGCACGCCAGCTCCCGGGTCCTCGTGGCGCTCGTGGAGCGGGGCCTGACCCGGGAGGCGGCCTACGCGATCGTGCAGCGAGCGGCCCTCGATGCCGCGGACCGGCGAGTCGCGCTCCGCGAGGTCCTGGCCGTCGATCCCGCCGTCGCCGGCCAGCTCAGCCTGGCCGAGCTCGACGCCTGCTTCGACGACGATCGCCACCTCACCCACGTGGACGCCGTGCTCGCGCGCCTCGATGCGCTCGTGCCGGCACGCGCCGGGGCAGCCGCACGATGACCGCTCCGTCCTTCGTCCGCTCGGGCAAGGTCCGGGACCTGTACGCGATCGACGACGACCGCCTGCTCCTCGTCGCCTCCGACCGGCTCTCGGCGTTCGATGTGATCCTGCCGACGACGATTCCCGACAAGGGCCGCGTGCTCACCGGTGTCTCGCGCTACTGGTTCGACACGACCCGCGCGATCATCCCGAACCACGTGCTCGGCACGAGCCCGGACCTCGTGCCCGACGAGGCCGTACCCGGCGGCGATCGCGACGCGCTCCGCGGCCGGATGCTGGTGTGCCGGCGCGCCGCGGTCCTGCCCATCGAGATCGTCGTCCGCGGCTACCTCTCGGGCTCCGGCTGGAAGGAGTACCGGGAGTGGGGCTCCGTGTGCGGCGTCGGCCTGCCGCCGGGCCTCCGCGAGAGCGATCGCCTGCCCGAGCCGATCCTCACCCCCGCGACGAAGGCAGCCTTCGGCGAGCACGACCTCAACATCGACCTCGAATCGGCGGTCCAGCTGCTCGCCGACTGGCCGCCCCACGGCGACGACTGGCTCGGCGAGGCAGCGGCCCGAACCCTCGTCGACCGCGTCCGCGACGCGGCGATCCGCCTGTACGAGGCGGGCGCGGCGCGCTGCGCCGACGCGGGCCTGATCCTCGCCGACACGAAGTTCGAGATGGGCATCGTCGAGGGCGGGGAGCTGATCCTGGTCGACGAGGCCCTGACGCCCGATTCCTCGCGCTTCTGGGAGGCCTCCAGCTACGCCCCGGGCGGGCCCCAGGCGAGCTTCGACAAGCAATACGTCCGGGACTGGCTGGAGCAGCAGCCCTGGGACAAGACCGATCCCGGGCCGGCCCTTCCGGCCGACCTCGTCGCGGGCACGCGCGCACGCTACGTGGAGGCCTTCGAGCGCATCACCGGGGCCAGCTTCGACCGCTACCTGCAGGAGGACGTGATCGCCCCATGAGTGCCGCCTTCCGCTTCGCCGTCAACGTGCTGCCCAAGCCCGGGATCCTCGACCCCCAGGGGCGAGCGGTGGAGGGCAGCCTCGGCCACCTCGGGATCGCCGGCGTTTCGGGCGTCCGCATCGGGCGGCGCGTGGAGCTGGTGGTCGAGGCCGCCGACGAGGCTGCGGCGCGGGCGGTGGTGGATCGCCTCGCCCGGGAGCTGCTGTCGAACCCGCTCATCGAGGCGTTCGAGGTCGAGGCAGTGCCGGCCGCGGCCGCCGCGGGGGCCGGCTGATGGGCGTTCGCATCGGCGTGGTCGTCTTTCCCGGCTCCAACTGCGATCGGGACACCCTCCATGCCCTCGACCTCGCCGGCGCCGAGCCGGTCGAGCTGTGGCACGAGGCCGCCGACCTCGCGGGCGTCGCCGGTGTGATCCTGCCGGGCGGGTTTGCCTACGGCGACTACGTGCGGGCCGGCGTCATCGCCCGGTTCAGTCCGGTCATGCGGTCGGTGGCCGACTTCGCGGCCAACGGCGGGCTGGTCCTCGGGATCTGCAACGGGTTCCAGGTCATCGCGGAGGCCGGGCTCGTGCCCGGTGCGCTCCTCCGGAACCGCTCGCTCCGGTTCCTCGGCCGCGACGTCCGGATCGCCGTGGAGCAGCCCGACACGCCGTTCACCCACCTGGCGGGACCCCGCCGGCCGCTCCGCATGCCGATCGCCCACGGCGAGGGCTGCTTCTACGCGGATGCCGCCACGCTCGATGCCCTCGAGGCCGACGGGCAGGTCCTCTTCCGGTACGTCCGCGCGGACGGCAGCGTGGCCGGGGAGGCCGACGACCCGGCGAACCCGAACGGCTCCCTTCGGGCCATCGCCGGCGTGCGGAATGCGGCCGGCAACGTGGCCGGGCTGATGCCGCACCCGGAGCGCGCGTCCGAATCGATCCTGGGGTCGGATGACGGCTTCGGGCTTGTCCGCTCGTTCGTCGAGAGCGCCGCGGCGCAGGACCGGGCGGCCACCCCGGTGGGGGCCGCGGCTTCGATCGGGGCCACGGGCCGATGACCGTCGCGGAGCGCGGGGCGGACGCCGTGCCCCTTCATCGCGCGCTGGGCGTCACCGATGAGGAACTCGCCGCGATCCACGATCGGCTGGGCCGTTCGCCCAACGACGTCGAGCTCGCGATGTTCAGCGTCATGTGGAGCGAGCACTGCTCGTACAAGAGCTCGAAGCCGCTGCTCCGGACGCTCCCGACCGGCTCGGCGGCAGACGGCGTCGTGGCGGGGCCGGGCGAGAACGCCGGGGTCATCTCCATCGGCGACGGGCTCGCCGTCGCGTTCAAGATCGAATCCCACAACCATCCCAGCGCGGTGGAGCCGTACCAGGGCGCCGCCACCGGGGTGGGCGGGATCCTGCGCGACATCTTCACCATGGGCGCGCGCCCGATCGCGGTTCTCGATGCCCTCCGCTTCGGCGACCCGACGGACCCCCGGACGCGGCACCTCGTGGACGGCGTGGTCCGCGGCGTCGGCGGCTACGGCAACTGCGTGGGCGTCCCGACGGTCGGGGGCGAGCTCGTGTTCGACCCGAGCTACCAGGGAAACCCGCTGGTGAACGTCATGGCGATCGGCATCCTCGAGGAGCGCCTCCTGACCCTCGCGAGCGCCCCTGGCCCGGGCAACCTCGTGGTGCTCTTCGGGAGTGCCACGGGACGCGACGGGATCGGCGGCGCGAGCGTCCTCGCCTCCGCGACCTTCGCCGACGACGATCCCTCGAAGCGGCCGTCGGTCCAGGTCGGCGACCCGTTCGCGGAGAAGCTCCTCATCGAGGCCTCGCTCGAGCTCATCGAGCGCGGGCTCGTGGTCGGGCTCCAGGACCTCGGTGCCGGCGGGATCACCTGTGCCACCTCCGAGACGGCCGATCGTGGCGGCACGGGCATGGCGATCGACCTCGACACCGTGCCCCGGCGCGAGCCGGGCATGGCGGCCTTCGAGGTCCTCATCTCCGAGAGCCAGGAGCGCATGCTCGCGATCGTCGAGCCGGCCCGCGAACCCGACGTGCGCGAGGTGTGCGCGCGCTGGGGCCTGCCCTGCGCGGTCATCGGGCGCGTCACGGACGACGGGGACATCGCCGTATCCGAGGCGGGCGCCGAGATCGTGCGCATCCCCGCGGCGGCGCTCACCTCGGATGCCATCGTCCACGACCGGCTGGCCTCGCCACCTGCCCGCCGGCGCGCCGGTCCGGCCCCGGGTGCCGAGCCGGCGACGGGGGATCGCCTGCCCGAGCGGGGCATGGATCCCGGGGCGGTCCTCCTGGCCCTCCTCGGGAGCGCGAATCTCGCCTCCCGCCGGCCCGTCTTCGAGCAGTACGACAGCACCGTCCAGGTCAATACCGTGACCGGACCCGGCCACGGCGCGGCCGTGCTCCGGGTCAAGGGCACCACGAAGGGCCTCGTGGCGGCCACCGACGCGAACGCGACCGTGGGCGGCCTGGATCCGTGGCTCGGGGCCGCGCTCAGCGTGGCCGAGGCCACCCGCAACGTCTCGATCACCGGCGCCCGGCCGCTCGGCGTGACGAACTGCCTCAATTACGGCGACCCGACCCGCCCCGAGGCCTTCTGGCAGCTCAGCGAGGCCGTGCGGGGGCTCGCCGACGCCTGCCGCGCACTCGGCCTCCTGGTCACGGGCGGCAACGTCTCGCTCTACAACGAATCCCCCGGCGGCTCGATCCTGCCCACGCCCGAGATCGGCGTGGTCGGCCTCCTCGAGGACGTCAGCCGGGCAGTGGGACCGGCGTTCGACGCCGCCGAGGACGTGGTGGTCCTGGTGGGCGAGGCCGTGCCGGGCCTCGAGGGAAGTGCCTACGCGCGCCTCGGCGGGATCGTGGCCGAGGACGGCCCGCCGCCGATCGACCTCGAGCGCGAACGCCGGCTCCAGGCGTTCATCCGTGCCGCGATCGAGCGCGGACTCGTGGCCTCGGCCCAGGACGTGAGCGAGGGCGGGCTCGCGGTCGCCCTCGCCGAGGGCGCGATGTGGAGCGGACTGGGAGCGACCGTCCGCCTGCCGATCGTCCATTCACCCGCGGTGGACCTGTTCGGCGAGAGCCCGAGCCGGCTCGTGGTGACCGCGCGGCCGCGGCACGCTCCGGCCCTCGTGCTCCTCGCCCGCCAGCACGGCCTGCCGGTCGAGGTCATCGGGAGCGTCGGGGGCGACCGGCTGGTCATCGAGCTCGCGGGCGCCGGTGCCACGGGGGCCGCCGAGGAGCGCGGGTCCCGCGTGGCCGACCCGCTCGACGTGCCGGTCCGGGACCTGTCCCACGCCTGGGAGCACGGCCTCGAACGCGCGCTCGACTGGCACGTTCCGTCCGCCGCACCGGAGGGTCGCTGACATGTGCGGCGTGTTCGGGGCGGCGCTCCCGCCCGGGTCCCGCAACGAGGCAGCCAACGTGGCGGCGCTCGGCCTCTTCGCGCTCCAGCACCGCGGCCAGGAATCGGCCGGCATCGCCGTGGCCGACGGTGGCGACGTCGTGGTCTACAAGGACCTCGGGATGATCTCGTCGATCTTCGACGAGCGGCGGCTGCCGTCCTTCCACGGCGACCTCGCGATCGCCCACTGCCGCTACTCCACGACCGGGTCCACGGTCTGGGAGAACGCCCAGCCCACCCTCCGGCTCGGGCCGCGCCGGGCCGTGGCGATCGGGCACAACGGGAACCTGGTGAACACCCGCGAGCTCCTCGGCTCCCTGCGCGGGGGCCGGGGTCGACTCCCGGCGAGCACCGACACGGAGCTCCTCACCGCGCTCCTCGCCGACGAGCCGGGCGAGGACACTGTCGAGGCGCTCACGACGCTCCTGCCGCGGGTGCGCGGCGCGTACTCACTGGTCGTCCTCGATCGCGACCGGATCATCGGCGTCCGCGATCCACACGGGTTCCGGCCACTCTGCATCGGCCGGATCCGGGACGTGCCCGTCCCGCCCCGCGATCCGGGCCTGTGGGGCCCCGAGGTGAACGAGTTCGGGGCTGCGGCCGCGGCGGACGGCCCACGGGACGCGTGGATCCTGTCGTCGGAGACCACCGGCCTCGATATCGTCGGCGCCGAGTTCGTGCGCGACGTCGAGCCGGGCGAGATGGTCATCCTCGAGCCGGGGCGCGAGCCCCGCTCCGTCCGGTTCGCGCATGCGAACCCGGCGCTGTGCGTGTTCGAGCTCATCTACTTCGCCCGCCCCGATTCCTATCTCGAGGGCCGCGGACTGTACGAGGCGCGCCGGCGGATGGGCATGCAGCTGGCGCTCGAACACCCCGTCGAGACCGACCTCGTGATGCCCGTGCCGGACACCGGTGCGCCGGCCGCCGCCGGCTATGCCGAGGCGTCCGGCATCCCGTACCGCGAGGGCCTGGTCCGGAACCGGTATACGGGCCGCACCTTCATCCAGCCCAGCCAGACCCTGCGGCACCGGGGCGTCACGATGAAGCTCAACCCGCTCCGGGACGTCGTCCGCGGCCAGCGGCTGACCGTGGTGGACGATTCCATCGTCCGTGGCACCACGACCCAGCAGATCGTGTCCCTCCTGCGCCGCGCCGGGGCGCGCGAAGTGCATGTCCGGATCAGCGCCCCGCCGATCTACCACCCGTGCTTCTACGGGATCGACACCCAGGTGGAGACGGAGCTGATCGCAGCCACCAAGTCGGTCGAGGAGATCCGCGACTTCATCGGCGCCGATTCGCTCGGCTACCTCTCCATCCCGGGCGTGCTCGCGGCCCTCGACCTGCCCTACGAACGGTTCTGCTTCGCCTGCTTCGATGGCAACTACCCGGAGCCGGTCCCGTACGACGTGGACGCCCGCAAGTTCATCCTCGAAGAACCGGTGGGCGCCCGTGGCTGACGGCCCCGGCACGAAGGGCGGCGCGTCCCGCGCGGCCTATGCTCGGGCCGGCGTGGACGTGGCGGCCGGCGACCGCGCGGTCGAGCGGATGCGGGCGGCGGTCGAATCGACGCGCCGACCCGAGGTCGTCGGCGGGCTCGGGGGCTTCGGCGGCACCGTGGCGATCCCAGCCGGCTACCGTGAGCCGCTCATCGTCTCGTCCACGGACGGCGTGGGCACGAAGACCGCCCTGGCCACCGCCCTCGGACGCTGGGACACGATCGGCATCGATCTCGTGGCCATGTGTGCCGATGACGTCGTGTGCACGGGCGCCGAACCGCTCGCGTTCCTCGACTACGTGGCGGTCGGCCGCCTGGATCCCGACGCGGTCGCGGCGCTCGTCGCCGGCGTGGCGGCCGGATGCCGCGAGGCGGGCTGCGCACTGGTCGGGGGCGAGACGGCCGAGCACCCGGGGCTCATGGAGCCCGGCACGTTCGACCTGGCCGGCACGTGCCTCGGGATCGTGGAGCGCGACGACGTCATCGACGGGTCCGCGACCCGGCCGGGCGACGTCATCCTGGGACTGCCCGCGTCCGGCCTCCACGCCAACGGCTTCTCGCTGGTCCGCGCCTTGTTGGCGGAGTGGGGGATCCCGCTCGACCGGCCCTACCAGGAGCAGCTGGCCCTGACCCTCGGCGACGCGGGGCGGGATGTGGCGATGGCGGCCGAGCCGGCCCACGCCCTCGCGACGGTCGGCGACGTGCTCCTCGCGCCCACCCGGATCTATGCCCGCGCCGTGCTGGCTGCGCGAGCGACCCTCAGGGCCGCCGGCCACGACCTGCGTGGGCTTGCCCATGTCACCGGCGGCGGACTGCCCGGCAACGTCCCCCGCGCCCTGGGACCGGGCCTCGGCGCGCGGGTGGACCCCACGCGCTGGGCCATGCCCTCCGTGATGACCCTGCTCGGGGCCCTCGGGGGAATCGACGCCGTCGAGCTTCGTGCCACGTTCAACGGTGGCATCGGGATGGTGGCCGTGGTCGCGCCGGACGCGGTGGCGACGGCTCGCTCCGCGCTGCCCGATGCCGTCGAGATCGGGGTCGTGGTGGCGGCCGCGGACGGCGAGGAGGGGTACGCCGGGGAGCGGTACGCGGAGGGCCCGATCCCGTGAGCGGACGCATCGCGGTCGCCGTGTCCGGAACGGGGACGAACCTCCGCGCCCTGCATGCGGCCGCGGTTCGGGGGGACCTCGGCGCGACGATTGCCCTGGTCGTCGCGGATCGAGCGTGCGGCGCACTCGACTGGGCGGCCGAGCAGGGGATCGAGACCGCGCGCGTTCCCGGTGGCGCCGACGACACGCTGAGCGAGACGCTCGCCGCCGTGGAGCCCGATCTCGTGGTCCTCGCGGGCTACATGCGGATCGTGGGCCCGCGGACGCTCGCCGCGTTCCCGGACCGGGTCATCAACACCCACCCGAGCCTGCTGCCGACGTTTCCAGGGGCGCACGCGGTGCGTGACGCACTCGCGGCGGGTGTCCGCGTGACCGGTTGTTCCGTGCATGTCGTGACCGACGTGCTCGATGGCGGGCCGATCCTTGCGCAGGAGGCGGTGCCCGTACTGCCCGGGGATGACGAGACGACCCTCCACGAGCGGATCAAGGCGGTCGAGCACCGGCTCCTGCCGGCCGTCGTGTCGCGGCTCGTGGCGGCCCGGACCGGAGTGGAGCCGCCGACGCCGCGCCGCGCGCTGCTCTCGGTCAGCAACAAGTCCGGGCTCGTCGACCTCGGCCGGGGGCTCGTCGGGCTCGGGTTCGAGCTCGTGTCCACCGGGGGCACGGCCCGGGCCCTGCGGGAGGCGGGCCTCCCGGTGACCGATGTCGCCGCGGTGACCGGCTTCCCGGAGATGCTCGACGGCCGGGTGAAGACGCTCCACCCCCGCGTCCATGCCGGGATCCTCGCCGACCGGCGGCTGGCTGCGCACCGGGACGCGCTCGCGGCGGCCGCGATCGCGCCGTTCGAGCTCGTCGTCGTCAACCTCTACCCGTTCGCCGCCGCCGCCGACCGGGACGGCATCACGCTCGACGAGCTCGTCGAGGAGATCGACATCGGCGGGCCGTCGATGGTCCGGGCGGCCGCGAAGAATCACGCCTCCGTGGCGATCATCACCTCGCCCGACCGGTACGGGGACGTGCTGTCGGCCCTCGCCGAGGGCCCGCTGCCGAGCGGGCTGCGGTCGGCCCTCGCGGTCGAGGCCTTCCGCCACACGGCCGCGTACGACGCCCGGATCGCGGCCGAGTTGCCGGGCCGGATGGCGGGGGAGGGGATCGAGCTGCCGGACTGGCCGGGCTTCCCGGGTGCCTCGGACCCGTATCCGCCGACCCTCACCGTCGGCCTCGAGAAGGTCGAGACGCTCCGCTACGGCGAGAACCCGCACCAGCGAGCCGCGCGGTACCGGCGGCCGGGCCCCGACGGCGAGGCCGGACCGTTCGCGAGCGGCGCGCCGCCGCTCCAGGGCAAGGCGCTCTCCTACAACAACGTGCTCGATGCGTCGGCCGCGGCGGGCGTCGCCCGGCTGCTCCGCCACCCCGGCTGCGTGATCGTGAAGCACACGAACGCCTGCGGCGCCGCCGAGCGCGCGACGCTGCTCGAGGCCTGGGAGGCGGCGCTCGCGGGTGATCCCGTGTCGGCGTTCGGCGGGGTCGTCGCGCTCACGGGGGCCGTCGACGCGGCGCTCGCCGAGCGCCTCACCTCGATCTTCCTCGAGGTCGTCGTCGCGCCCGCGTTCGACGACGCTGCCCTCGCGATCCTCGCCACCAAGCCCAACCTCCGCCTGGTCGTGGACGCGACGCTCAGCGAGGCCCCGCGAGAAGCCGCACCCTCAGCTCGCGCATCGCTGCGGACGGCGGGCGGGGCCGTCCTCGTCACCGCGCCGGATGTCGAGCCCGACGATCCGGCCGCATGGACCCTCGTCACCGCCCGGCCGCCGACCGATCGCGAACGGGCGGACCTCGACCTGGCCTGGCGCCTCTGCCGCGGGATCAGCTCGAACGCGATCGTGCTCGTCAAGGAGGGCGCGCTCATCGGGATGGGCTCCGGCCAGGTCTCGCGCGTCGACGCAGCACGCCAGGCCGTCGAGAAGGCGCGGCGCTTCGCCGGCGACGAGGCCCTCCGCGGCGCGGCCTGCGGGTCGGATGCGTTCTTCCCGTTCCCCGATGCCGTCGAAGTCTGCCTCGAGGCCGGCGTGACCGCCTTCGCCCACCCCGGCGGCTCACTGCGCGATGCCGAGGTCACTGCCGTCGCCGACGCCGCCGAGGCCGCCATGCTCCATACCGGGACCCGTCACTTCCGGCATTAGTCGGCCGCGCCGAGTACGTCGTTGACTCGAGCCGTGACACCCTCTAACGTCCGCCGCGCGGGCGCTCGCCGGGCGGCCCCACGCCCCCACGGAGGGATCCTGGTCACGGTTGGCACCGACGGTGCATGGGGCCCCGTGTATGACAACGGGAGCGTCTTCGGAGGCTCGTGTGGATAAGGCGTACGCGGGCAAGGCGCGAGCGCGAATCTGGCTTGCCCTTGGCTGCGTCGTCGCATCCACCGCTCTCTCGGCGTGCTACGAGGGTTCCGCCGGATCGCCGTCGACCAGCACGGCAGAGCGTACTGGGCCTGCCTGGAACCCAGCGCCCCAGACGGGAGCCCCTTCGCAGGCGTGGGTTCCGGCCGCGGGATCTCAGCTGATGGTCGGCGCCACCGGCAGCTTCGTCGTCTCCGACACGGGACTCTACAGGGTTGGAGACGGCAAGGTTGACTTCGTTGGACCACTCGCGGATCGTGCGCCGATCTACAGCGACGTTGTTTCAACGGATGATGGGAATTGGCTCGTCGCGTCGTCGGACGCACAATCGTTGAGTCTCTTCACGTCGACGGATGCCGGCTTGTCCTGGCAACGCATCGGCGGCACCCGGCTGGATACGTCGACGCCGATCTACGCTCTCGATCTCGCTGCGCATGGTTCCGTGGTCGTGGTCGAGGGTGCCGTTCAATCCGGCAGCGCATTCAGCTTTGCCGTGACGATTCGTTCGGTCGACGGCGGAAAGACCTGGGTCTCGGAGGAGGCGCCAACCGGAGGCGCCGCCTCATATGCCGGCGGCTTCTTCTGGCTGACCGGTGGCCAACTCGGCAACCTGGTGTTTCAATCGAAGGATGGTTCGGATTGGGCGCCTGTCGACGTGCCTGTCAGGTCCGCGGACTGGACGGCTGGGCCTGTCGTCGATGTCGCCACGCAAGGTGCGGTCTTGCCGGTAACGATTCACGCAAGTGACGCACCTGGAGAAGTTGCCTTCATTGGTCTTGGGGGCGGCCAGGGGAGCATGAAGAGGTTGGTCTCAACGTCGATCGGGCCATCCGCATCAGGGAGTGTCGCTCCGACCGTCCTGACCTCCGATGGCAGGTGGTTCGTGGTTACAGCCGACGGCTCGACCATCAGTAGCGGATCGCTTGGCTCCACAGAAGTCGAGGTGGTGAACCCAGAAGGTCTTCCAGCCGATGTGACGCAGATAGCATTCGACGGGTCCGCCTTGTCTGCCCTCGCCACGCCTACGAACTGCCCTAGCGGTAAGCCTTCGTGCGCGATGGCCACACTTCTCCTCAGCAGTTCCGACCTCGGGTGGCATTGGATCACAATCGCTGGGTCATCACGATGACTGATAAGGTCTGAACCATGTCGCACCGGAGCTCCATGGCGATGCCCGGGCGGCCACGGACGATCGCCGCCGCCTGATCCGCGAACCGGATCGGGCACGTGCCCGACCGGCGGCCGCCGACCACCGCCTGCCGATCGGTCCGATCGGCCTCGCCCGCCGCCCATTCGCGGCCCCCGAGGTGCCCCACGATGCCCGAACGCCCCCGCTACTACCTCACGACCGCCATCGCCTACGCGAACAACAAGCCCGGCCTCCACACCCTGTACGAGGTGATCGGGGCCGATGTCATCGCGCGCTGGCACCGGATGAAGGGCGATGACACGCGCTTCCTCACCGGCACCGATGAACATTCGGTGAACATCGCCCAGCGAGCCGCCGAGGAAGGCATGGCGCCGAAGGCGTTCGTGGACGAGAAGGTCGAGCTCTTCCGCTCGGCCGAGGCCGCGCTGGCGATCTCGCCGGACCGGTTCATCCGCACCACCGACCCGGACCACGTCCGGGCCGCCCAGGAGATGGTCCGCCGGGCCCACGCCAACGGTGACATCTACCTCGGCACGTACGAGGGCTGGTACTGCCCCAACGAGGGGTTCAAGGCGGCCAGCGACCTCCTCGAGACGGCCGGCGGGTGGCGCTGCCCCAACCACCCCGACGTGACGCTCCAGTGGCTGACCGAGAAGAACTGGTTCTTCCGCCTGTCGGCCTACCAGGAGCGGCTCGAGCGCTGGTTCCTCGACAACCCCGAGGCCGTCCAGCCGGACTACCGCCGCAACGAGATGCTCGGCTTCATCCGCCAGGGCCTCGAGGACTTCTCGATCTCACGGGCCGGGGCGACCTGGGGGATTCCCTTTCCGATCGCCGAGGACGGCACGACCGCCCAGCGCGAGGACGGGACCTGGGACCCGGAGGCCGGGACGATCTACGTCTGGTACGACGCCCTCATCAACTACATCACGGGCGCCGGGTTCCCCGATGACCCCGAGGTGTTCGGGCGGTGGTGGCCGGCCGACCTGCACGTCATCGGCAAGGACATCGCCCGGTTCCACACGATCTACTGGCCGGCGATGCTCTGGAGCGCCGGCCTGGAGGCGCCGCGGAAGGTCTGGATTCACGGCTGGCTCCTCGCCGCAGGCGGCGAGCGGATGAGCAAGAGCCGGGGCAACTTCCTCGATCCCTCGGACTTCGTGGCCGCATTCGGCGGGGACGGGGCCCGCTACGTGACGCTCCGGGAGGTCGCGTTCGACCGGGACACCGAGGTCAGCTGGGACAGCTTCGTGCGGCGCTACAACGCCGACCTCGCCAACGACTTCGGGAACCTGGTCAACCGGACCGTCTCGATGACCGGGCGGTACCTCGAGCGCGAACGGCCCGACCCGACCCCCGCGAATCGGGCGCCCCTCGCGGCTGCATGGGCCGACGCCTTGCCCGCCTACGTGGCGCGACTCGAGGCCTGCGCCCTGCACGACGCCCTCGCGGCCCTCTGGGAGTTCGTCGGGGCTGCCAATCGATACGTCGATGCGGAGCAGCCGTGGACGCTTGCCAAGGCGGCCAAGGCGGGCGACACCGATGCGGGCGCGCGCCTGCGCGGCGTGCTCGGCGATCTCGTCGAGGCCTGCCGGCTGGTCGGGCTGGCCGCCGCTCCGTACCTGCCCGGGACGGCGCCGCGGATCCTGGCCCAGCTCGGGTACGCGTACCCATACGCGGTTGACGGCAACGGCGGCCCGGCGCTCCTCGATGCGCTTGCGTGGGGCGCCGCGGCCGGGGCGTCCGGCAGCGTGGCCGCGCCCGAACCGCTGTTCCCGCGGCTCGATGTCGAACCCGGCGGGGCCTGATCGTCGTATGTGAGAGGGGCGGCGCCACGCCGCCCGCGAGGAGGTGCAGGTCATGGCCCACGGGGAGATCAACCACGTCGAGTTCCCGGCCGACGACCCGGAGCGCGCCATGCGCTTCTACTCGGCGGTGGCCGGCTGGGAGTTCGGCGAGATGCCGGACATGCCCGGCTATCACTTGTTCCAGTCGGCAGAGGGCTACGGCGGCGCGATCGGCCAGCGCGGCGTCAACATCGCGGCCCAGCTCCGCCTGTACATCCAGGTGACCTCGATCGAGGACGCACTGACGGCCTCCTCCGCCAACGGGGGGACCACGATCGAGCCGAAGACCGACATCCCCGGATGGGGCTGGTACGCGGTCGTCCGCGATCCCGAGGGCACCGAGATCGGGCTGTTCGAGGCGGCGCCGCGGGCCTGACCCGTCGCGGGTCGATGGTGGCGATGGTGGCGGCGGCGCGCGGCGTGACTCGCGCGGGCTCGTAGGGGACGCCGGGGGCGGCGCCGCGATCCGCATCGCATCTGGGGCGAGCCCGGGCCGATCGACGCGGTCCGCCCTACCATCGCCCTGATGCGCCTCGTCGATTCGCACTGCCACCTCCAGGCCGACCGCTTCGACGCCGATCGCGAGGCGGTGATCGCCGCGGCCCTGGCAGCCGGCGTCGAGCGCATCCTCGTTCCCGGCTGGAACGGCTGGTCGAGCGCCGCGGCCCTGGAGCTCGTGCGCCGCCACCCCTGGATGGACGCGGGCGTCGGGATCCATCCCCACGACGCCGCGAAGGCGACGCCCGAGGACTGGCGCGCGGTCGTGGCGGCCGCCACCGACACGCGCGTCGCGGCGATCGGGGAGACGGGCCTGGACTACGACCGGGTCTTCTCGCCGATCCCGGACCAGCTCGTCAACCTGCGCCGCCATCTCGAGCTCGGCCTCGCCACGGGCAAGCCGGCGATCCTGCATGTCCGGTCCCGGGCGGGGGAGCGGGATGCGCAGGATGCGCTCGTCGCCGAGCTCGAGCGCGCCGGATTTGGCGATGGAGCGACCACGAGGGCCTTCCAGGGACGGCCGCCCGCGCTCATCCACTCGTTCAGCGGTCCCGTCGACTACGCGCGGGCCGTCCTGGACCTCGGCCTCGCGATCTCCATCTCCGGCCTGGCCTTCCGGGCGGGCGAGGAGGCGACCGCCGCGGTGGCTTCGCTCGTGCCCGTGGAGCGCCTCCTCGTCGAGACCGATTCGCCGTTCCTGACGCCACCGGGCGGCCCGCGCGGGCGCAACGTCCCGGCGGCGGTCGCGATCACCGCGGCGTGGGTCGCGGCCCGGCGCGGCGCCGCCGGGGATGACCTCGGCGACGCACTCGTGGCGGCCTACGATCGGGTCCTGCCCCGCCCGGACCGGGCAGCCGCGCCCCCGACTCCCGTCGCCTCGTGACCGCGGTGCCGTCCGACCCGGTCCCCGGATCCCGCCCGCCGCGATCGCCACGGGCGGCGCGCGGCGCACACCGGCTTGACAGTCGCGAGGGCCGCTGCCTACACTCCTAGCACTCTCACCCCGAGAGTGCTAATCGACGCGGATCCGCAGGTCCATCGAGCGCCAGGGCCGATCGGCGACAGGCGCAGGGACCGCACCCGCCGAGCGGCATCTATGCATCGTCAGGGGTCGGTGGAGCCGGCATTCGTGCGGCGGCCGCCCAGCCCCAAATTGTGTCGTCCGACGGCCCGAGCGCCGTCACAGGAGGAACGCACGTTGGCCAAAGCCACTACCTCGACCAAGCTTCGCCCGCTGGGCGATCGTGTCGTCGTGAAGCCGACCCCGCGGGAGGAGATGACCAAGAGCGGCATCGTCCTGCCGGACACGGCCAAGGAGAAGCCGCAGGAGGGGAGCATCCTGGCCGTCGGGCCGGGCCGCATCCTCGATGACGGGAAGCGCGAGGCGATGGACGTCGCCGTCGGCCAGAAGGTGCTCTACGGCAAGTACGCCGGCACCGAGTTCAAGGTCGACGACGAGGAGCTCCTCATCGTCAGCCAGAAGGACATCCTCGCGATCGTCGCGGACTGACGCCCGCGGGCCGCACCGCCCGCTGACGCCACGACACCGGCATCGCCCACCAGACCTGGAGGAACATCCAAGTTGGCCAAGCAGCTCATCTTCGACGAGACCGCACGGCGGTCACTCAAGCGAGGCATCGACCGCCTCGCCGACGCGGTCAAGGTCACGATCGGCCCGAAGGGCCGGAACGTGGTCCTGGACAAGAAGTTCGGCGCCCCCACGATCACCAATGACGGCGTGACGATCGCCCGCGACATCGAGCTCGACGACCCGTTCGAGAACATGGGCGCGCAGCTCCTCAAGGAAGTCGCGACCAAGACGGACGACGTCGCCGGCGACGGCACCACCACCGCGGTCGTGCTCGGCCAGGCCATGGTCGCCGAGGGCCTCCGCGTCGTGACCGCCGGGGCCAACCCGATGGTCATCAAGTCCGGCATCGAGGCCGCGGTCGACGCGGTCGTGGAGCAGATCAAGAAGACCGCCCGCCCGGTCGATTCGCGCGAGCAGATCGCCGCGGTCGCCGCGATCTCGGCCGCCGACCCGGAGGTCGGCGAGATCATCGCCGAGGTCATGGACAAGGTCGGCAAGGACGGTGTCATCACCGTCGAGGAGGGGCAGAGCCTCGGCCTCGAGAAGGAATACACCGAGGGCATGCAGTTCGACCGGGGCTACCTCTCGGCGTACTTCGTGACCAACCCGGACCGGATGGAGACCGTTCTCGAGAACGTCGTCATCCTCATCACCGACAAGAAGATCTCGAGCGTCCCGGACATGCTGCCGGCCCTCGAGAAGGCGGTCCAGCTCGGCCGCCCGGTCCTCATCATCGCCGAGGACGTCGACGGTGAGGCCCTCGCCACGCTCGTCGTGAACAAGCTCAAGGGCACCATCTCGGTGCTCGCCGTCAAGGCCCCGGGCTTCGGCGATCGGCGCAAGGAGATGCTGCGCGACATCGCCATCCTGACCGGTGGCACCGTGATCTCCGAGGAGATCGGCCGCAAGCTCGACAGCGTCACGGTCGAGGACCTCGGCAAGGCCCGCCGCGTCGTCGCCACCAAGGACGACACGACGATCGTCGATGGCGAGGGCAGCTCGGACCAGATCAAGGCCCGCATGGCACAGATCAAGGCCCAGATCGAGGAGACGACCTCGGACTACGACCGCGAGAAGCTCCAGGAGCGCCTCGCCAAGCTGTCCGGCGGCGTCGCGGTGATCAAGGTCGGCGCGGCCACGGAGGTCGAGCTCAAGGAGAAGAAGCACCGCATCGAGGATGCGCTCTCGACCACCCGCGCGGCGGTCGAGGAGGGCCTCGTCGCCGGCGGCGGCACCACGCTCCTGCAGGCCATCCCGGCCCTCGACAAGATCAAGCTCGATGCCGACGCCCAGGTGGGCGTGGACATCGTGCGCAAGGCCCTCGAGGCACCCGCCCGCCAGATCGCGGACAACGCCGGCCAGTCCGGCGAGGTCGTGGTCGCCAAGGTGAAGGGCCTCAAGTCCGGCGAGGGCTACGACGCCCTCAAGGGCGAGTACGGGGACATGTTCAAGAAGGGCATCGTGGACGCCGCCAAGGTGACCCGCTCGGCTCTCCAGAACGCCGCCTCGATCGCCGCGATGGTCCTGACCACGGAGACGCTGGTCACCGACCTGCCGGAGAAGAAGGAGAACGGCGGCGGCCATGGCCACGGCGGCGGCCCCGGCGACATGGACTTCTAGTCCGCTCCAATCGCGAAACGCGGAACGGGCCCGGCCGGCAACGGCCGGGCCCGTTCGATTCCGCTGGAGGCGAGAGCGTCCGCGCCGAGCCTGCCCGGCAGCGCGGGGGTCCGAGGCCCACAGGACGGGGTCCCCGAGGGCCGGTTCCTACGTGGGGCGTATCTACGCGACTGTCCGCGAGGCCGCGCCGGCCCGTCATACGTGGGGCGTATGTACGCGACCGGCAGTGGCCTCGGGCGACCGGTGTCATACGTGGGGCGTATGCAGGGGGCCGGACGAGAGGCCCGGCTGCGCCGTTCATACGTGGGGCGTATGGATGCGCCCGAAAGGCGCCCCCAACCGTCGCGTACATACGTGGGACGTATGAAGGCGCCAGCCAGAGCACAGGCGCGATGCGGCGGCGCGCCGAGCCCAGGCCATCGTCCGCCTGCCCGCCCGCACCCAGGTGAGCCGTGACGGGCGGATGTGGGGTCGCTCCTACAATGGCCCGATGAAGCGTGAGGAGGCGTCCGCGGAGCCGATCCTGCCGGCCGGCACGGGAGCGGCAGGCCAGGGAGCGGCCGGCCAGGGAGCGGCCGGCACGGGAGCGGCAGGTAGGGGAGCGGCCTTCCAGGGCGCCGCGGCCGGCACGGGAGCAGCCCCCGAGTCGGACGCTCCCGACGCGGCACTCCCCGACGAACCGGCGTGGCTCGCCGAGGCCCTCGAGGCCGACGGGCTCACGGATCCGGACGCGCCGCCCGATCCCGCGGCCGCGGCCCGCCTCGCCGAGCTCCGCGAGGCACGGTCGCGCGAGATCATCGGGAACCTCAATCCCGAGCAGGCGCGCGCCGTCACCACCACCGACGGCCCGGTCCTCATCCTCGCCGGAGCCGGGTCCGGCAAGACACGCGTCCTTGCCCATCGAGTGGCCTACCTGATCGGCGTCAAGGGCGTGCCCCCATGGCGGATCCTCGCCGTCACCTTCACCAATCGCGCCGCCGGGGAGCTCCGCGAGCGCATCGTCCGGCTCGCCGGCGAGAAGGGCCGCGAGGTCGAGGCCGGCACGTTCCATGCCCTGTGTGCGCGCGTGCTCCGTCGTGACGGCACGGCCATCGGCATCGACCGTCGGTTCGTCATCTACGACACCGACGACCAGGTCGCCCTGATGAAGCAGATCCTGCGCGAGGAGGGCCTCGAGGCCAAGGGCGAGACCCGGCCCCAGACGATCCTCGGGGCGATCAGCCGGGCCAAGAACGAGATGGTCGATCCCACCGAGATCCCGCCGATGCGCATCGCGACCGGCGCCCTCGTCCAGGTCGCGGCCCTCGCCACCCGCTACCGCGACGCGCTGCGGAACGCCAACGCCCTCGACTTCGACGACCTCCTGCTCGAGGCGGTCCGCCTGTTCCACGAATCGCCCGCGGCGCTCGCCCGCTACCAGGAGCGCTGGCGATACCTCCACGTGGACGAGTACCAGGACACGAATCGGCCGCAATACCTGTGGGTGAAGGCGCTCGCGGCCGGCCACCGGAACCTCGCCGTGGTGGGCGACGATGACCAGTCGATCTACGGCTGGCGCGGCGCCGACATCCGGAACATTCTCGACTTCGAACGGGACTGGCCCGATGCCACCGTGGTGAAGCTCGAGCAGAACTACCGCTCCACCCAGCTGATCCTCGACGCCGCGCATGCGGTGGTCTCGAAGAACGAGGCCCGCACCGACAAGAAGCTCTGGACCGAGAACGAGCGCGGACGGCTCATCGACCGGTTCGAGGCCTACAACGAGGAAGAGGAGGCCGAGTGGATCGCGCGCCGCGTGGAGGAACTCTCCGGGGCGCGCGGCTCCGTGCTCACGCGGCGCGCCGACGACGCCGGGGGCAGCTTCGCGCTCCGAGACATCGCGGTGCTCTATCGAACCAACGCCCAGTCCCGGTCGATCGAGGAGGCGTGCCTTCGCTACGGGATCCGGTACCAGGTCGTGGGCGGCACCCGTTTCTATGCCCGCAAGGAGGTCAAGGACGCGCTCGCGTACCTGCGGATCCTCCGCTCCGACACCGATGCCGTGAGCTACGAGCGGGTCATCAACGTCCCGTCCCGCTCGATCGGCGACAGGACGATCGAGGTCGTCCGGGGCATCGTCGCCCGTGACGGGATCTCCTACTGGGCAGCCCTCGAGCGCGTGACCGAGGGCCTCGAACCGGCCCTCGCGAGCCGCGCCAGGTCGTCGATCGGCGACTTCGTCACGCTCGTGCGGCGCCTGCGGACGCGGATCGACGTCACGCCGCTCCCCGAGCTCCTCGACGCCGTGCTGGAACGATCCGGCTATCGCGCGATGCTCGCGGACGGCACCGAGGAAGGCGAGGAGCGCTGGGCGAACCTCCTCGAGCTGCGCGAGGTCACCACGCGCTACGGCGACCTCGATCCCGCCGACGCCCTGGACCGGCTGCTCGAGGAAACGGCCCTCGTCGCGGACCAGGATTCGTACCAGGCCGACGCGGACATGCTGTCGCTCATCACGCTCCATGCGGCCAAGGGCCTCGAGTTCCCGGTCGTGTTCATCGCCGGCCTCGAGGAAGGCCTCTTCCCGACGGGCCGCGCGATCGAGGCGGAAGCGGGATTCAGCCCGAACCCCGCGCCGATGGAGGAGGAGCGGCGCCTGGCGTACGTTGGCATGACCCGGGCTCGCCAGCGACTCTACCTCTCGCACGCCTGGCAGCGCGCGACCCGGCGCGGCATGACCGGCAGCTGGATGGCCGAGCCGTCGAGGTTCCTCCTCGAGATCCCGGCGGAGCTCATGAACGGCCCCCGCCTGGGTCGGGCCGCGGGCGAGACGGCGGACGACGCGGTCGACGACCTCGACCTCGTGTTCGGGCGGCGCGCGACCCGCTTCGGCACGCCGATCCGCACCGGCGGTGGCGCGTTCCGCGAGGGGAGCGGGCGCCCGGGCGGGCCGCGTCCCGGTGAGGCGTTCCGCCCGTCCCGCGACCTCGCCGCCAAGCGCGAGGCGTTCGCCGGTGGCGCCCGGTCGGGCACGTTCGGACGCCGGGTCGAGGCGTGGGACGACGATGAATCCGACGCGGCGGGCGGTCTCGCTGCCAGGACCCGGCCTGACCCGGCACCGACCATCGCGCGTCCGGTCATCCCCGGCGAGCGCCGCTATCGCGACGGCGACCGGGTGCGCCACGCACGCTGGGGCGACGGGATCGTGGTGACCTCGAAGCTCACCCGGACCGACGAGGAAGTGACCGTGGCGTTCCGCGATCCCCAGGTCGGCCGCAAGACGGTGCTCGCGTCGCTCGCGGGCCTGGACCTGGTCGGCTGATGGCGCCGCGGCTCGGGCCGGACGACCTCGCGGCGCTCGTCTCGCTCCATGACTTCGAGGCCCCGGGGCGCGCCCGCATGGCGGGCCCGGCGTGGGATTACGTCGCGGGCGGCTCGTGGGACGAGATCACGCTGGCGGAGAACGACGCGGCGTGGCGCACGCTCCGCTTCCTGCCGCGGGTGCTCACCGATATCCGCGCCGTCGACGTGTCCGGCGCGTTCCTCGGGCGGCCGAGCGCGCTGCCCATCGCCATTGCGCCGATGGCGGTCCAGGCGATGGCCCATCCCGACGGGGAGGCCGCCGCGGCGCGGGCCGCCGGCGCCGCCGGGATCCCGTACATCCTGTCGACCTCGTCCTCGCTGTCGATCGAGGCCGTTGCCGAGGCCGCGCCGGAGGCTGACCTGCTCTTCCAGCTGTACCTGGTCCGTGACCTGGCGTACAGCCGGTCGCTCGTGGAGCGCGCGGTGGCCGCCGGCTTCCGGGCAATCGTCCTGACGGTCGACCTCCCGGTCCTCGGCTATCGGGAGCGGGACCGGCGGTCGGGCTTCGCGCTTCCCGCGATGCCCAACGTGACCGGTGCCGACGGTGCCGCGCGGGGGCGGTATGCGGGGATCGACGACCAGCGCTCGGTCGGGCTGACCTGGGCGGACCTGCCCGAGATCCGGTCGTGGAGCGGCCTGCCGTTCGTGCTCAAGGGCATCGTTGCCCCCGACGACGCGCGACGCGCGGTCGACCTCGGGGTGGACGCCATCGTGGTTTCGAACCACGGCGCAAGGCAGCTCGACCGCACGGTGGCCACGGCCGAGGCGCTGCCCGCCATCGTGGAGGCGGTCGGCGGGCGGGCGGAGGTGTGGGTCGACGGCGGGATCCGGCGCGGACTCGACGTGGCCGCCGCGCTCGCGCTGGGCGCGACGGGCGTTCTCGTCGGTCGGCCGATGTACTGGGCGCTGGCCGCGGGCGGCCAGGCCGGCGTCGAGCGCGCGATCGCCATCCTGCGCGAGGAGCTCGAGATCGCCCTGCCACTCCTGGGCGCTTCCTCGATGGCGAGCCTCACGCCCTCCCTGGTTCGGCGTCCCTAGGCGCGCAGCCCGGAGGCCTCAAGCCATCGCACACGTGACAGCCCGTGCCGAAGCCGGTCCGCGCGCCGTCTTCGTATGCTTCGGGGCAATGACCGACCTGCCTGACCAGCTCCCCGTCGACCCCGCCGCGGTGGCCGCCGCGACCGCCCTCGGACTCGAGGCCGCGACGGCCCGGCACGCGGCTCTCGCCGAGCTGCTGGCACGCGCGAACCGGCTCTACTACGAGCAGGACGCTCCGGAACTGAGCGACGCCGAGTACGACCGCGGCATGCGCGAACTCGTTGCCATCGAGACGGCGTTCCCGGCGCTCGTGACCCCAGATTCCCCGAGCCAGCGAGTCGGTGCCGCCCCGGCGGCGACCTTCTCGGAGGTTCGGCACGCGCGGCCGATGCTCTCGCTCGGCAACGCATTCAGCCATGACGAGCTGCGAGCCTTCGATGCTCGGGTTCGCAGGGGACTTGGCCTGGCCGCCGCCCCTGACCCGGCGCCCGAGCTCACGTACGTCGCGGAGCTGAAGATCGACGGCCTCGCGATCACGCTCCACTACGAGGGCGGCCGGTTCGTCCAGGGTGCGACCCGCGGGGACGGCAGCACGGGCGAGGACGTCACGGCCAACCTGCGCACGATCGCGAGCATCCCGGCACGCCTTCGCGAACCCGGCACCCTTGACGCGCGCGGGGAGGTCTTCATGCCCAAGGCCGAGTTCGCGCGGATCAACGCGGAGCGCGAGGAGCAGGGCCTGCCCCGCTACGCCAACCCGCGCAACTCGGGGGCCGGGTCCCTGCGCCAGAAGGATCCCGAGGTCACGGCGAGCCGGCAGCTCTCCACCTGGACGTACCAGCTGCTCGAGGATGCCTCGGCGCAGGCGGGGGCCGATGGCGAGGGGGTGGCACCGAGGCCGGAGGCGCCGCGCCCGGTCGATCGCCAGTCGGCCGCCCTCGAGCGCCTCGAGCGCCTGGGGTTCGCCGTGAACCCGAATCGCGCCGCAGGCCTGGACATCGAGGGCGTGATCGCCTTCACCGAGGAGTGGCGCGAGGCCCGCCACCACCTGCCCTACGAGACCGACGGCGTGGTGGTCAAGGTGGATCGGTTCGACCAGCAGGACCGCCTCGGGATGGTCTCGCGGGCCCCCCGCTGGGCCATCGCCTACAAGTTCCCGCCGGAGCAGGTCGAGGCCTTCCTCGAGGACATCGTCCCGTACGTCGGGCGAACCGGCACGCTCACCCCCGTGGCCCACCTGCGACCGGTGACCGTGGCCGGTTCGACCGTGGCCCGGGCGACGCTCCACAACCTCGACGAGGTCCGGCGCAAGGACATCCGGATCGGCGACACCGTGATCCTCCAGAAGGCCGGTGACGTCATCCCCGAGGTGGTGGGCCCGCTCCCGGAGCGGCGCACCGGTGGCGAGCGCCTCTTCGAGATGCCGGCAACGTGCCCCGTGTGCGGGACGCCGGTGACGCGCGATGAGGGCGCGGTGCGCCACTACTGCCCGAACCTCGACTGTCCGGCGCGGGTCGCCCAGGAGTTCGGCCACTTCGCGGGCCGCGGGGGCATGGACATCGAGGGCGCCGGCTGGCACGTCCTCGAGCAGCTCCTCCAGCGCGGCCTGGTGAAGCGCCGGGGCGACTTCTTCCGCCTCACGGTCGAGGACCTCGAGGGCCTCGAACGCTTCGCCCGCAAGAGCGCCGAGAACCTGTACGGCGCCATCCAGAAGGCGCGTCGCCGGCCGCTCGAGCGCCTCATCGCCGCGCTCGGGATCCCGCAGGTGGGGTGGACCACGGCGATCGAGCTCGCCCGGTGGCTGGCCGCCGAAGTGCCGGTGGCGAACGCGGCGTCGGCGGACGGAGCGGCGCCGGGCGGGGACTGGCTCGTGCGCGCCGCCGCGCACCTCGAGCGCATCGCCGCGGACGAGCCCGCACGGTTCGAGGAGGTCGAGGGGATCGGGCCCACGGTGTCGGCGGCGCTGGCCGCCTGGTTCGGGCCTGACGGGCCGGGCCGCGGCGTCCTCGAGGACCTCGCGGACGCCGGCGTGGTCGTGGACGTCCCGGCGCCGCGACCGGCCGGATCCGACACGGCCGACGGGCCGCTCGCCGGCATGACCGTGGTCGTGACCGGCACCATCGAGGGGTTCAGCCGCGAGGAGGCGGAGGCGGCGGTCCGGGCCGCCGGCGGCAAGCCCGCGGGATCGGTATCCAAGAAGACCGATTACGTCGTGGCAGGGCCGGGCGCCGGTTCGAAGCTGGCGAAGGCGGAGGCGCTGGGCGTCCCGATCCTCGATGCGGACGGATTCCGCGGGCTGCTCGAGGGCAGGCTCGAGCGGTAAGGCTGGGAACAGCCGTGAACGGCGGCGGGCT
>CAZVDO010000017.1:0-9715 GCA_964625345.1 uncultured Anaerolinea sp.
CCTCGCGCGGCACGAGGACCTCCCGGACGAAGGCGCGGGCGCGATCGCGAAGCTCTCGCTCCCGTGGCGTCAGGTCACGATCGAGGGGGTCGCCGTCGGAGGCGCCTGATCGGGTCATGGCCACAGTCTGCCAGCCGCCGTCGCCATTGCGAGCTGCGATCCGCATGGTGGGCTGGGCCGTGCGGTGGATGCGTTCGGGCGTCGGGACGGGTCGCGCTGGACCAATCCCGCCCCGCAGTTCAGCCGGGCTGGGCGAGCACCATGATCCGGATCTCGGTCATGTCCTCGATGGCCCAGCGCAGGCCCTCCCGGCCGAGCCCGGAATCCTTGACCCCGCCGTAGGGCATGTGGTCGATCCGGTAGGTCGGGATGTCGTTGACGATGACCCCGCCCACCTCGAGCTCCCCATAGGCCTGCCAGGCGTGGCCGAGGTCGTTGGTGAAGACCCCGGTCTGGAGCCCGAAGGCACTGTCGTTCACGCCCCGGATGGCATCGCCGAAGTCGGTGAAGCCGAACAGGACCGCAAGCGGGGCGAAGGCCTCGTTCGAGCAGACCGCGGCGCTCGGGGGCGCGTCGGCGATGACCGTCGGGGCGAAGAACGTGCCGTCCGCGGTGCCTCCCGCAAGGACCCGTGCGCCCAGGGCCACGGCCTCCTCCACCCAGCGCGCGGTCCGGGCCGCGGCCGCGGCATCGACCATCGGGCCGAGATCGGTGGCGGGATCGAGCGGGTCGCCCATCCGGAGGGCGGCCACGCCGGCGAGAAAGCGCTCGGTGAACGCCTCCCGGACCGCCTCGTGGACGAAGATCCGCTGGACGCTGATGCAGACCTGGCCCGCATAGGCGAAGGCGCCGACGAGAATCCGCTTGACCGCCCAGTCCAGGTTCGCGCTCTCGTCGATGATGACCCCCGCGTTGCCGCCGAGCTCGAGCACGACCTTCTTCTTGCCGGCCCGCTCCTTCATCCGCCAGCCGACGCTCGGGCTGCCGGTGAACGAGAGGACCTTGAACCGCTCGTCCGCGACCATCCGGTCGCCCAGCTCCCGGGTCATCGGCAGGATGCTCACCGCACCCTCGGGCAGCCCCACCCCGTCGATGATCTCGGCCACGGCGAGCATCACGAGCGGGTCCTTCGACGGGGGCTTGAGCACCACGGAGCACCCGGCCGCAATCGCGGGTGCCAGCTTGTGCGCGGCAAGGTTCAGCGGGAAATTGAACGGGCTGATCGCCGCGACCGGGCCCGCCGGGAAGCGCCGGGTGATCCCCACCCGCCCCTTGGAGCTGGCCATGAGGTCGAGCGGGATCACCTCGCCGACCATGCGCTCCGCCTCCTCCGCCCCGAGCCGGAAGGTGAGCGTGGCGCGGTCCACTTCCACGAGCGCATCGCGGATGGGCTTGCCTGCCTCGAGCGTGATGAGGCGGGCGAGCTCCTCCCGGCGTGCCTTGATGCCCGCGCTGATCTCGCGCAGGATCCGGCCGCGCTCGTAGGCGGGCAGGGTCCGGGTGACCTCGAACGCGGCCACGGCCGCCTCGACGGCCACCTCGTACTGCTCGGGCGTGGCGTGGTACGTGGCCCCGGCCGGGTTGGCCGGATCGGCCGGGTTCGTGACCTCGAGGCGATCGTCGCTCTCGACCCAGCGGCCGGCGAGGTAGATCGGGTGGGGCGTGGCGGCGGTGAGGGTCATGGAAAGGCGGCTCCGCGTGCGGCGACGTACCCTCGCATCGTACCGCGGCGCCGCCATGATCCTCGGGAGGCACGATGTCGAAACAGCCCGACCTGCGTGAGCTGCTCCGCATTCCGCCGGACCGCGGCATCCGACTTGCGGATGTCGATCCGGCGGACGTACACGGGGCCGACAAGCGGTCGGCCAAGGCAGCGACAGCGAACGACCTCGCGAGCCTGACCTCGCTGCAGGAGCGCCTCTGGGCCGAGCATCGGCAGCGGCTCCTCATCGTCCTGCAGGGCATCGACACCGCCGGCAAGGGAGGCACGATCGGGCACGTGATGTCCGCATTCAACCCGCAGGGGTGTCGGGTCCACGGGTTCAAGGTGCCGACCGTGGACGAGCTCGCGCACGACTACCTCTGGCGCGTCCACCCGCGCGTGCCCGGGAACGGCGAGATCGCGATCTTCGACCGTTCGCATTACGAACAGGTCCTCGTGGTCCGCGTGCACGACCTCGAGCCGCGCGAGCGCTGGGAGCGCCACTACGACCAGATCAACGCATTCGAGCGGCTCCTGGTGGACGAAGGCACGACGATCATCAAGTTCTTCCTGCTCATCTCGAAGGACGAGCAGCGGGCCAGGCTCCAGGATCGATTCGACGACCCGGCCAAGCGCTGGAAGTTCCGCCTCGGGGACCTCGAGGAACGCACGCGCTGGGACGACTACATCGCAGCCTACGAGGACATGCTGGCCCGGTGCTCGCCGTCGATCGCGCCCTGGTACGTGATCCCGGCCAACCACAACTGGTTCCGGAACTACGCCGTGTCCTCGATCGTCCGCGCCACCCTCGAGGACATGGACCCGCAGTTTCCGCCGTCGCCCGACCCGCTCCCGGAGCAGCTGACCGTCGAGTGACAGGCGAGCCGAGTGCCGCGGCGCCGCGGCAGGGCACCTCCGGCCCGTTGCCCGGTGGCACCGGAATGCTGCCGCGGACGGTACTATTGCGGCACGGCCCGGTCGCCCTCGATGACCCAGACTGTTCCCCAGCAGTCCGGGCGCGGCCAGGCACTCTCAGCCTCGCGCCTCGCCTGCGGGCCATCGGTGCCGGGGGCATCGAGTTGGCCTCAGATAAAGGCAAACTCGGCGTGAGCCGGGGACGCAAAGCCACGGGACTGGTTCGGGAAACCGCCAGTTAGCCGGGTTGCCGGAGGTTCGGTTCGATGTCGTTCTGGAATGGTCGGGAGTGGGTGGCAGATCCGCCGCCTGTCCCCGCGCTGAAATCTGCGGGCACCGGCCGCACGCGGCACGTCGCCGTCGCGATCGTTCGGGCGAGCCTGGTCACCGCCCTGACGTTCGGCATGCTGGCCGGCACGGTTTTCGCCGCCAAGGGCGGCGGTGGTGGCGCCGGTTCTGGTGGCGGCGGCGGCCGAGGCGGCCACAACGGCGGCTCGACCACGAGCAGCCTCGCGGTCGTCATGGTCAGCGACAGCAACGGAAACGGTGCGCCCGACTTCCGGGACACCATCACGTTCAAGGTTTCGACGACGGCGACTCAGTACCCGTACGTGGACCTGGGCTGCTACCAGGGCGGAACGCTGGTCATGTCGGCGTCGGCCGGGTTCTACCCGAGCTACCCGTGGCCGGGCGCGCAGAACATCCCGCTGTCGTCTCCCTCGTGGACCGGCGGTGCAGCGGACTGCGTCGCGACGCTCAACGGATCGCTGGCCTCGCTCAGCTTCCACGTCGGGCCGTAGCCCGATCTCATCTGAGGCGAAACAAACGAGCCCGGCTCGGAGAGCCGGGCTCGTTCTCGTTCATGCCGGCCTGACGCTCAGTTCGTGATCGTCAGCGATGTGGTCTCACAGTGACTGGTGCCGCTGACGTTCGATCCAGCCGTCGGCGTGAACACGACGAGCCACGAGACACTCTTGGTGACGAGCACCGAGTAGGTCGTGTTCGTCGTCGTCAACGACCGAGCGGCGAGGGTCGTGGCGTTGGTCAGCGTCTTCGAGTAGAGCTGGCCGGCCACTTCCTGGCCGGAGGCGCACGTTGCGCCTTCGTACAGCTGGATGGTCAGCGTCCCGTTGAGGGCCGTGCCGCCGGTGGCCGCAACAGTGCCGGTGTCGTTCGGGAGCCACGTCTGGGCCGACGTCGCCGACGTGGAGTCGGTGATCGTGAAGCATTCCGTGGTCCTGCCGTCACTGGAGCCGTTGTAGTTCGCGCCGTTGACGCCGCCGGGCACGTACTCGGCCCGGAAGCACCAGGTGCCGACGGTGGTCGCCGTCACGGCATCGGACGTCGCCTCCGACGAGGGCGTCGCCTGTCCCGTGAGCTCCGTCGCCGTCTTGCTGCCGGCCGACACGCCGCCAGCGCTGCAGTCACCGCCGTTGGCGATGACGGTCGCGGGATTGCAGATGTAGAAGTTGACCGTGCCGCTGGGGTACCCATCGGCGTTGTCGATGGCCGAGATGACCGCGTGGTCGGTGACCGAGGCGTTGACCGCCCCGGACGTGATGCTCGGCGTGGTCACGGTGGTGGTGTTCTCGGGGCCCACCGTGACGCATTCGCTGTGACGTGCGTCACTCGAGCCGGTGTAGACGCTGCCCGTCGGCGTGAAGACCGCACGGAAGCACCATACGCCGGCGGTGTTGGCCGCGACGCCAGGGCTCGATAGCACCGATGACGCCGGCGGACTGGACCCGGCGATCGGCACGAGCGTTCGCGGGTTCCCGCTCAGCGCGGTCCCGCCCGAGGCGCAGACCTCCGCACCTGCCGCCCCGGTCACCTGGCTGGGGTTGCAGACGAAGAAGCTGACCGTGCCGGTGACATTGCCGCCACCGGAGGACGCCGCCGTGACGACGGCCTTGTCGTAGAGCATCGTGCCCAGCGGCTGCGTCCCGCTCAGCGCGGTTCCGCCGCTGTCGGAGGGCGTGGTCACCGTGGTCGTCCCGATCTGGATCACGGTGAAACACTCACGGGTGCTGCTGTCGCCGGCGCCCTTCGGATAGTTGGTATCGCCCGCCCAGTTGCCCGTGAAGCAATACCGACCGGGTGCGAGCGGGCTGCCCGCCGTGTTGACGGCGTCCGATGTCGCCGTCGAGACGCCCTGGGTTGCCGTCGGGCTCAGGGCCTTGGACGAGCCAACGGTGGCCGCCGTGTGGGCGGCATTACTGCCGTCGCAGATATCCGGGCTTGGAATCGGCCCACAGATGCCGAACACGACGTTCGCCGGCGAGCTCGGATACGGCGGGGTGCCGGTCCCGGTGCCGGTGATCACGATCGTATCGGTGACGGGCGTGCCGGGCGAGACCGAACTGCTCGAGGGCGTCGTCACCGCGCTCGCGTTGCAGTTCTGGAACGTTCCCAGGACGAAGTCCTTGAGCGTCGCCGTGGCGGATGTCGAGGAGCGGCTCTCGCCGACGAAGGAGCCGAAGCACTCCCCGCCGATGTTGAGCGCGCTCAGGTTGATGCCGGCCTCGTAGTACTCGCCCTGGAGGTACGAGTGGTTGCCGCTCTTGTCGGTGAAGGCCCACGGGGCCGCCGTGCCGTCAGATGTGTTGGCGATCCCGCAGAACGGCGCGGTCGATGCCGAGGTCGTGCATTTCGCATTCGTCGAGACGGCCTGGAGTCGCAGGTTGTTGGCGCCACACTGGCCCGGGCCTGGGTTGTTCACAACCTTGTTCGCGGCGCTGTTGTTCGAGCCGCACGACGTGTCCCAGAAGTAGGCAGCGATCGTCGAGGTCGTGCCACCGACGCTGAAGTCGCTGATCACGAGCAGGTCGCCGTTGGTGTGATGGCCGCTGAACTTGAAGCCGCCCTGCGAGGCGGTGTTCGTCAGCCCGACCGTGTCCTTGAAGAACCAGAACCCGAGCTGCGCGTCGCCGCTGTTGTCGAACCGGTCGACGCCGAAGAAGATCACTTCACACGTGGGGTCCGGACTCGGGCAATTGGCGGCGTCGGCGGGCAGCGAGTAGCGCGCCGCAAATGCGTGCAGGATCGTGTCCTTGTCCGGGATCGTGTCCTTGGGCTTCCAGAGCCAGCTGTTCCCGGGATCCTGGGGATCCTTCGAGCCGCCGCCGGTGAAGATATTCAAGGCGGCGGAATCATCGATCCATTGGGCGGCAGTCGAGCCGGCAGACGTGCCGGCGGTCGCCCCGCATTTGGCCTGCGCCGCGGCGGCCGTTGCGCCCTCGTTGATCGCATCCTGGTAACAGACGCGGTCCGCGTCGTCCGGCGCTCCGGCGCCATGGTCAGTGACCGCGTTCCCGTCGAGTTCGAATGCGCCCGTCGCATTGACGGCCAGGACGATATTGCCGATCAGGAGCGTCCCAGCGACGAGCGCCAGGAGGGCCCAGATCGTGAGCCGCCTGCGCATCGGCTGGTCCTTGTAGATCACACGACTTATCACGATTGACGTCCCTCAACTAGTGACTCGGGTGGTACGGATCCGGCCCGGGTGCCGTCACCCGGCGTCCGCGTGGCGAAGGGGCAGTCGCCCGAGGCAACCGCGCAGCGCTGCGCTCCCGGGTATGGCGCTCACCGGGCGCCGCCTGGAGCGAGGCGCGGCGTGCAGACGGAGATCAGGCGAATGCCACCCTTGACGGGTCACGTCGCCGGGTCGTCCCTCCCTCGGGTCCGACGGCCGGCCAGCACGTGACACGAAACTCGGCGCCGTTCGGGTTGGCCGGACGGCTGGCAGATGCAGCCGCGCGCCGCCACGGGGCGCCCTCGTCGATCGGTGTCCCCCACGGGCACCGCTGACTCCCTTTCCCCCCCGGGCTACCCCTCGCGCAAGGCCGTGGGACCGATCACATCCCGTTCGAGCAGTGCCGCTCGAACGCCTTCTGGGATGGGTGGTGCCTGCCCCGTCGGCAGCTTCGCGGATGGGGAGTCTGGCACCGGCGGTTCGGTGGAGTCAAGGAAATTCGTGAGGGGTCCGGGCGGGTTCTTCAAGTGGCCAAATCGGTGTCCGGTCGCACCGGTGACAGGACGCACCGCAAACGGTCGACGGGAGGCCCGTCATGGTGCTCGACCCTTCGCATCTCACGACCGGCGAAGGAGCACGACACGCGGAACACGACGATCGAGGGGGTCGCGTTTCGGAACCCTGGCGGCGCCCTGCCGGGCGTGCCGGCCTGCCGTCCGGAACGGTCTACTTGCCGCCCCCGAACAGCGTGCCGAAGACGCCGCGCAGGAAGTTCTGGCCGGCCTTGGAGGTCACGACGCGCCCGGCGGTCCGAACCCCGGTTTCGATCGTGCGCAGGCGCTGACGCTCGGCGGCAGCCCTCGCCCGGGCCTCGGCCTTGCGTTGTCGTTCCGCCTCACGCTGGGCCCTCGCGATGTCGCGGGCCTGGGCCTGGATCTCGCGGCGCTGCTGGGCGGGCGTCATCGTGCCGCCGGCTGCCGTGGCCGTGGCCGGCGCGCCGGCGGCACTCGTCGCCGATGCCGCCGCGGCAGCCTCCGCCGCCTGGCGAGCGGCGGCCAGCCGGCCCGTGATGATCTCGTGGGCGCTGACCGGGTCGACCGTGGCCCCGTACTTCGTCGCGAGCAGGCTTCCGGCGGTGATGGTCCGGAACGCGTTGTCGTCGATCGCCGCCATCATCGAATCCGGGGGGATGAGGCGTGTCGCCGCGAGCGCCGTCGGGACGCCCTTCGGCGACAGCGCCGTGACGAGCGCCTCGCCGGTCCCGAGCGACGTGATCGTCCGCTCGACGTCGTAGAACTCGGTCATCGGGAAGGTCCGGGCGGTCTTGCGCAACGCGTCCGCGTCGTCGGGCGTGAACGCCCGGAGCGCGTGCTGGACGCGGTTGCCGAGCTGCGACAGGACCGACGCCGGGACGTCGGTCGGGGCCTGGGTGACGAAGAACACGCCGACGCCCTTGGACCGGATCAGACGCGCCGTCCGCTCGATCTGCTCCATGAGCGCGTCCGACGCATCGTGGAAGAGCAGGTGGGCCTCATCGAAGAAGAAGCACAGCTTCGGCTTCGGGAGGTCGCCGACCTCGGGCAGGATCTCGTAGAGCTGGGCCAGCATCCAGAGCATGAAGGTGGAGAACAGCCGCGGCTGGTCCATGACGTCGCTGAGCTCCAGGAGCGACACGATGCCGCGGCCATCGGGCGTCGTCCGCAGGAGGTCCCGGACGTCGAACTCGGGCTCCCCGAAGAAGATGTCCGCCCCGGCCTGCTGGAGGACGACGATCGAGCGCAGGAGCACCCCCACGCTCGCCGCCGACATCCCGCCGTAGTCCGCGAGGATCGGCTTGCCCTCGTCCGACGACAGGTACTTGAGCGTGGTGATCAGGTCGTCGAGGTTGAGCAGCGCGAGGTCGTTGTCGTCGCAGTACTTGAAGATGAGCGCGAGGATCGAGGTCTGCGTCGGGTTGAGGTCGAGGACCTTGCCGAGCAGGACCGGCCCGAACGAGTGGACGGACGCCCGGACCTGGGCGCCGCGCTGGCCCGAGAGCGAGAGGAACTCGACCGGATGCGCGACCGGCGCGAAGTCCCAGGCCATCGACGCGCAGCGCTCCTGGATCTTCGGGTTGGAGGCGTCACCGGCGGCGGCCATCCCCGTGACGTCGCCCTTGATGTCGGCGACGAAGACGGGCACGCCGGCCTGGGACAGCTGGCCGGCCATGATCTGGAGCGTCTTGGTCTTGCCCGTGCCGGTGGCGCCGGCGATGAGCCCGTGGCGATTCATCATCGCGAGCGGAATCTGGACGCGGGGATCGTTGACGAGCTCGTCGTCGCGCATCGCGCTCCCGAGGACCACCGCGGGCTCGCCGGGCTTCAGCTCGTAGGCCGCTCGAATCGCCGCTGCGAAGGCGTCGGACACGCGTTCCTCCGTTGCGCACGCCTGCCGATGGCGCGAATCGTGTCGCCGCGGCGGCGAGCCGAGGGTATCATCGAGCACCCTCGCCAGCGGCGCGCGCCCTCGATCCGCCCAGCGTATCGGGCACTTCCTGAAAGGAGTTCTCCATGAAGATCGAAGACGTCGAGGGCATCGGGCCCGCCTACGCCGCCAAGCTCCAGGACGCGGGCATCAAGACCACGGACGACCTGCTCATGGCCGGCGGCACGGCCTCCGGGCGGGACAAGGTCGCCGCGATGACGGGGATCAGCGGCAAGCTCATCCTCGAGTGGACCAACCACGTCGACCTGATGCGCATCGACGGCGTCGGATCCGAGTACGCCGACCTGCTCGAGGCGGCGGGCGTCGATTCCCCGGCCGAGCTTGCCCAGCGCAACGCCGCGAACCTGGCCCAGACCTTCCAGGAGCTCGACGCCGCCCGGCCGAACACCGTTCGGCGCGTTCCGTCCCAGGCGACCGTCGAGGGCTGGATCGCACAGGCCAAGACGCTGTCCAAGGTCGTCGGCCACTGATCGCGCGGCGGGTCAGGCGCCCGCCGCCACCATACGGGAGGTGAACCACGTGGTCGCGGAGTTCAAGGCGTTCCTGCTCAAGACGAACGCGCTCGCCCTGGCCGTCGGCGTCATCATCGGCGCCGCCCTGGGGTCGGTCGTCAACTCGCTGGTCAACGACATCATCATGCCGCCGATCGGCGTCGCCCTCGGCGGCGTGGACTTCAGCGAGCTGAAGATCGTCCTCCAGGATGCGGTCGGCGAGACACCCGAGGTCGCGATCCGCTGGGGCGCGTTCCTCAATACGATCATCGCGTTCGTGGTGATCGCGTTCATCGTGTGGCGGATCTCCAAGATGTTCCTCAAGGAGGCCCCTGCACCGGCGCCGGCACCCAGCAAGACGTGCCCGTACTGCAAGCAGACGAACGCGGTCGACGCGTCGAAGTGCATGCACTGCGCGAGCGCCATCTGAACGCACCCAGCCCTGCCTGGCGCGAGGACCGCGCCGCACCCGAGCAGCACGACGGCCCGCCGGCAACGGCGGGCCGTTCGATTCGGGGCCGTCCGATGCGTGCCCGGTGAACTCAGGCTGCCCCCGAAGGCGGCGTCACGCAGGCTCCGGCGCGCGCGGATAGGAGCCGAGCACCCGGACCATCGTCGCGGTCGCGCGAAGGTCGGCGATGGCGAGCGCGC
>CAZVDO010000017.1:9815-19896 GCA_964625345.1 uncultured Anaerolinea sp.
CCGAGCACCCGGACCATCGTCGCGGTCGCGCGAAGGTCGGCGATGGCGAGCGCGCAATCGGGCGCATCGGACGCGGCATCGACGTCGGCCCAGAACACGTACTCCCAGGCTGCCGTCCGGCTCGGCCGCGACTCGAGTGACGACAGGTTCACGCCCCGATCGGCAAACGCCCGCAGGGCCCGCAGGAGCGTGCCCGGCTCGTTGCGAACGGCAAACACCAGCGTCGTGCGGGACGGGGCATCGGGCGTCGCGGGCGTCGCCGGCCCCGAGCCGGATGGCGCGATCACGAGGAACCGGGTGCGGTTGTCCACGGCGCCCTGGATGTCGGAGGCGAGGATCTCGAGCCCGAACAGGGCCGCGGCACGAGGCGACAGCACGGCCGCCGCGGCCCGCTCGCCGCGCTCCACGATGAGCTTGCCCGCACCCGCGGTGTTATAGGTGGTGAGCGTGGTCCACGGTCGAGACCGAAGGAACACCTCGGCCTGGCCCAGCGCCTGGATGTGCGAATACACACGCGTGATCTCCGCGATCTCCTGGCCGGGCAGGGCGGCCAGGCAGAGGCGCACCGGCACCACGACCTCGCCGACGACGGCAAGCGCGTGCTCGAGGAGGAGGTCGTATGTCTCGCGAACGGTCCCGTTGAGGAGGTTCTCGATCGGCACGACGCCCGCCCGCGCGCGCCCCTCCGTGACCGCCGCAAACACGTCCCGGAAGCTGCCGACCGGCAGTCGCTCGACGTCGCCGAACGCGGCGAGGACCGCATCCTCCGCGAACGCGCCCGGCTCGCCCGCATAGGCGACCGGACCGGCCGCCCGGGCGCGAGCGTCCGTCGGCTGATCTGGACCCGTCACGTCAGCGCCGGCGCCGCTGGCTCGACCGGCCTACTGGTCGAACCAGGGGACGTCGTCCGCGGCGGTCCGATCGAACTCGGCGCGTGCACGGGCCGGCTTCGGGCGCCGCCCGGACGCCGCGGCTTCCGGGGCACCCGCCCAGTGGGCCTCGTCGAGCATGGCGTTGAGGGCCTCGATGTAGGCCTCGATCGAGGCCGCGATGATGTTCGTGCCCTTCGACGTGCCCTCGTACTCGCCGCCGCCGCGGGCGCCCGTCGCCTCGGCCGGAGGCCGGACGCGAACGCGAACGGCACCCTCGGCCGCCGGGCCCTCGGCCATGGCGTGGACGTCGTAGGCGACGAGCCGGGGGTGGCCCTCGAGCACTTCCGCGAGCGCCTTGTCCACGGCGGTGAACAGGGCGTCGACCGCGCCGTTGCCCTGCGAGCTCGCCTGCCAGTGGTGGTCGCCGGCCTCGATCACCACGGCTCCGCGGCTCGAGGCGTTGCTGCCGGACGTGACCGTCCAGCGGGTCAGGTGCAGTGCGTCATGCGCCATCAGATGAACCTACCTTCCCGGGACGACGGTCGTGAAGTGGCGCTCGTCGCGCCGCCGCAGCTCGGCCCCGGACTTCCAGATCGCGTACTCGAGGCTGTCGGCGAGGGCCTGCGCCGAAGCCGCGATGATGTTCGTGTCGGACCCCATGGTGCTCCATTCCGTGGATCCATCGGTTGATTCGATGGTCACCCGGGTTCGGGCCCCGGTGGCCGACGCCCCGTCGAGGATGCGGACCTTGTAGTCGTACAGGTGGACGCCGTCGAGGACCGGGTAGAACGCGCCGAGGGCCTTGCGCAGCGCGGCGTCCAGGGCGTTGACCGGTCCGTTCCCGTCGGCCGCAGTGTGGAGGACCTCCCCGTCCACTTCGACCTTGACGGTGGCCTCGGCGAGGAGCTCGCGGCCGCCGCGCTGCTCCACGAGGCACGTGTAATCGAGGACCTTGAACGGCGGGGCGTAGCCGGCCGCCTGGCGGTGGATGAGCAGCTCGAAGCTGGCCTCGGCGCCCTCGAACGAGAGCCCCTCGTGCTCGAGGCGCTTGATCAGGGCGGACAATTGGCGCGGGTCAACGCCCTCGAGGCGGTGGCCGAGCTGCTCCGCGCGGATCGCGGTGTTGGCCCGGCCGCCCAGCTCCGAGACCACGAGCCGGCCCTCGTTCCCGACGGCCCTGGGCTCCACGTGCTGGTAGCTCCGCTCCACCTTGGCCACGGCGGCGCCGTGCACGCCGCCCTTGTGCGCGAACGCGGAGCGCCCGACGTAGGGCTGCCAGTCGTTCGGGGCGAGGTTGGCGATCTCGGCCACGGACCGGGACAGGTCCGTCAGGTGGGCGAGGTCCCCTCCCCCGCCGGGGCTGAGCGCCAGGTCCGTCTTGAGCGCGAGGTTCGCGAGGATGCTGACCATGTTCGCGTTCCCGCACCGCTCGCCGTAGCCGTTGATCGTCGCCTGCACGTGCCGGACGCCGGACTGCACGGCGGCGATCGAGTTCGCCACGGCCAGCTCGGCGTCGTTGTGGGTGTGGATGCCCCAGGTCACGGGCGGCGCGTCGGGGTCGCCTTCGAGCGCGGATCGCGTGGCCTCCAGCACGGCGAGGAGGCGGGTCGTGAGCGTGCCCCCGTTCGTGTCGCACAGGACGAGCGTGCGGGCGCCCGCGTCCCGCGCGGCCCGGAGCGTGGCGAGCGCGTAGGCGGGATCCGCCGCGTAGCCGTCGAAGTAGTGCTCGGCGTCGTACACGAGCTCGCGCCCGTGTTCGACGATGAACCGGCAGCTGTCCGCGACCATGTCGAGGTTCTCCGACGGGCTCGCGCCCAGGACCTCGGTCACGTGGAGCAGCCAGCTCTTGCCGAAGATCGTGACCACGGGCGTTTCGGCGCGCACGAGCTCCTGGAGGTTCGGGTCGGACGCCGCGGTGTGCGATCGATGGCGGGTGGAACCGAACGCGGCGAGCCGCGCCGTCTGCCAGGTCATGCCGCGCGCGGCGCGGAAGAACTCGATGTCCTTGGGGTTCGAGCCGGGCCACCCGCCCTCGATGTAGGGCATGCCGTACTCGTCGAGCATGCGCGCGACGCGGAGCTTGTCGCTGAGCGAGAGGGTGACGTTCTCGCCCTGGGTTCCGTCGCGAAGGGTGGTGTCGTAGAGGATGACCGGGACGTCCGGCCCGGTCGGGGTGCTGGCGGATGCGGTCATGCGGTGAAGGCTCCCGGGTGTCGGTGCGGAGGGTTCACGCGAGCTTGGCGGCGACCGTTGCCGGCACCGCCCCGGGAATGGAGATGCGTTCGATCACCGCAGCGGCCATGCCGCTCGTGCCCACGTGCCGGAGGCCGTCATCGGGCGCGGGGGTCGTGCCGGGGGCAAGCAGGTCCCGGGTTCGGAATCCGTCATCGAGGGTCCTCGCCACCGCAGACTCGATCGCGGCGGCCACGTCCTCGCGGCCGAGCGACCAGCGGGCCAGCATGGCTGCCGAGAGGATGGTGCCGATCGGGTTGGCCAGGTCTCGTCCGGCGATGTCCGGCGCCGAGCCGTGGATGGGCTCGTAGAGGCCGAACCGGCCGTGCCGCGTGCGCCGCTCGCCGAGCGAGGCCGAGGGCAGCATGCCCAGGCTCCCGGCAAGCACCGCGGCTTCGTCGGACAGGATGTCGCCGAACAGGTTCTCGGTCACGAGGACGTCGAACGAGGCGGGCTGGCGCACGAGCAGCATCGCGCAGGAATCGACGAGCTGGTGGTGGACGGCGACCGCCGGGTACTCCCCTCGCTCCTCCTCGACGACCTTTCGCCACAGGCGGGAGGACGACAGCACGTTGGCCTTGTCGACGCTCGTGAGCCGGCCGCGCCGCGCCGCGGCGAGGTCGAAGGCCAGGCGCACCACCCGCCGGATCTCGGCCTCCGAGTACGTGAGGGTGTCCACGGCCTCGCGGCCGCCGTCGGCGCCCACCCGCTCTTCCGAGGGTCGGCCGAAGTAGATCCCGCCGGTGAGCTCGCGCACGATCAGCAGGTCCACGCCCGCGAGGAGCTCCGGGCGCAGCGGGGATGCCGGGACGAGCGCCGGGTGGACCTGGACCGGCCGCAGGTTGGCGAACAGCCCGAGACCGCCACGGAGCGCGAACAGGGCCTGCTCCGGACGCACGCTCGCGTTGGGGTTGTCCCACCTGGGACCACCGACGGCCCCGAGCAGGATCGCGTCCGTGGCGCCCGCCGCCTCGACGTCGGCCGGGCGCATGGCCACCCCGTGGGTGTCGATCCCGATCCCGCCGGCGACGATCTCCACCCACTCGATGGTCCCGCCGGTGGCGGCGATCGCCGCGTCGAGTGCCGCCCGCGCGGCGGCCACGACCTCCGGCCCGACGCCATCCCCCGGGATCGCGGCGAGCCGATAGGACCCGCCGGTCGGCTCGGTCCCCGCCTCGCTCATGGCAGCTCGGGTGCCGTGCGGGGCACCACGTAGGCCGGGGAGGCCGGCCCGATCTCGGCGCCGTGGAGCTTGTTGACGGCCGCGAGGTACGCCTCGATCGAGGCCTCGATGATGTTCGTGGACAACCCGTGCCCGGACACGGCGAGCGCCCCCGGACCGGTGTCGTTGGAGCGCCGGCAGCGCACCAGCACGCGACCCTGGGCGTCCTCGCCGCCCGACACGGCCTTGATCTCGTAGCTCTCGAGGACCGGGTGCCAGCCGAAGACCGGCTCGATGGCGGCATCGACCGCCTCGAACAGCGCGTCCACCGGGCCGTTCCCGATGGCGGCCTGGGCGCGCTCGTCGTCCGCGATGGCCAGCGAGACCATGCCGGTCGCCTTGCCGCCGTGCGATGAGGTCACGTTCCAGCCCTCCAGGCGCACGGCCTGGGGCACCTCGGCCACGCGCTGCTCGGCGAGGGCGAGGAGGTCAGCGTCCGTGACCTCCTTCTTCTCGTCGGCGAGGGCCACCGCGGCCCGGTAGAGCTCCTCGAGGGTCTCTCCCTCCACGTCGTGGCCGAGCTGGCGAAGCTTCTGCTGCAGCCCGCGCCGCCCGGACAGCTTGCCGATGGTCAGCTGGCTGCCGGACAGCCCAACCGACTGCGGCGTCATGATCTCGTAGGTCAGCGGGTGCTTGATGACCCCGTCCTGGTGGATGCCCGATTCGTGGGCGAAGGCGTTGCCGCCCACGATCGCCTTGTTCGGCTGGACGGCAAATCCCGTGAGGTAGCTCACGAGCCGCGACGCGGCGGTGATCTGCTCGGTGGCGACGCCGCCGGCCACGCCGGGGAACTGGCCCGGTCGCGTCCGGAGCGCCATCACGACCTCCTCGAGCGAGGCGTTCCCGGCGCGCTCACCCAGCCCGTTGATGGTCACCTCCACCTGGCGGGCGCCGGCCTGGACGGCGGCCAGGGTGTTGGCGGTCGCGAGGCCGAGGTCGTTGTGGCAGTGGACGCTGATCGTGGCCTGCTCGCCCACGAGGGCAACCGCTCGTTCCACGAGGGACCCGAACTCGCTCGGGATCGCGTAGCCGACGGTGTCCGGGATGTTGATCGTGGAGGCACCCGCCTCGACGACCGCCTCGTACACCTGCATGAGGTAGTCCGTGTCGGTGCGCGAGGCATCCTCGGCCGAGAACTCGATCTCCGCATCGCGGCCCAGCTGCTCGCGGCCGTGGCGGACCCAGCGGACGGCCTCCCGGAGGGCCGTCTCGCGATCGATCCGGAGCTTGTGCTTGAGGTGGATGTCGCTCGTCGCGATGAACACGTGGAGGTGGGGCCGCTCGGCCACCTTGATGGCCTCGATCGCGCGCTGCGGATCCCCGTCCCGGCAACGTGCGAGGGCGGCCACGGCAATCCCGCCCTTCGTCTCCTGGGCGATCCGGCGGACCGCCTCGAAGTCCCCGGGCGAGGCGGCCGGGAATCCGGCCTCGATGACGTCGACCTTGAGCCGCGCGAGCTGGCGCGCGACCTCCAGCTTCTCCGCGGCGGTCAGGCCGGCGCCAGGGGCCTGCTCACCATCCCGGAGCGTGGTGTCGAAGATCCGGACGGTGCCCGCCGGGACGAACGGCCCCGACGGGCGAGGTACGGCACCGGCCATCAGTGGGCTCCGTCGCCGGATCCGCCGGGGCGGCCGGCCGACGCCTGCGCGGCCCCCGCGCTGACCACGACGGGGTTGAGGAACGGCATCTGGGCCCGCAGCGCGGCGCCCACCTGCTCGATCTGGTGGTCACGGTCCTGGGCCCGGAGGCGCTCGAACTCGGCGCGCCCGGATTCGTTTTCCGCGATCCAGCGCGCGGCGAACGAGCCGTCCTGGATCTCGGACAGCACCTGGCGCATGGTCCCCCGGACGTCCTCGTTGATGATCCGGGGGCCGCTCACGTAGTCGCCGTACTCGGCGGTGTCGCTGACGCTGAAGCGCATGAAGTTGAGGCCGCCGCGATACAGGAGGTCCACGATGAGCTTGAGCTCGTGCATGGTCTCGAAGTAGGCGAGCTCCGGCTGGTAGCCGGCCTCGACGAGCGTCTCGAAGGCCATCTTCACGAGGGCTGCGGTGCCGCCGCAGAGCACCGACTGCTCCCCGAACAGGTCGGTCTCGGTTTCCTCCGCGAACGTGGTCTCGAGGACGCCAGCCCGGGTGTTGCCGAGGGCGCGGGCGTACGCGAGGGTCCGGGCCCGGCCGGTCCCGCTGGGGTCCTGGTGGACGGCAAAGAGCGCGGGCACGCCGCCGCCGGCCTGGTACACGCTCCGGACCAGGTGGCCCGGACCCTTGGGCGCCACCATCCCGACGTCCACGGTCGCCGGCGGCACGATCCGCCCGAAGTGGATGTTGAAGCCGTGGGCGAACATGAGCAGCTGCCCTGCGCGGAGGTTCGGCCCGATCTCGGCGTCGTAGACCGCCTTCTGGGCCGTATCCGGCACGAGGATCATGATCACGTTCGCGGCCCGCACCGCCTCTGCGACGGTCCGGACCTCGAGGCCGGCCTCCTCGGCGAGGGCGCGGCTCTTGGACCCGGCCGCGAGCCCGACGATCACCCGGACGCCGGATTCATGGAGGTTCAGGGCGTGGGCGTGCCCCTGGCTCCCGTACCCGATGATCGCGACGGCCTGCCCGGCAAGCGCCGCCGGATCCACGTCGTTGTCGTAGTACATGCGGGCGGTCATCGCTTGAGTGCCTCCTCGATCGACCCGGCCCCGCGGGTCATGACGACGGCGCCGGTTCGCACCAGCTCCTTGATGCCATAGGAACGGACGAGGGCGACGAAGGCGTCGACCTCGGGTTCGGTGCCGGTGACCTCGACGATCACCGATTCGCCGGTGAGGTCCACCACGCGGCCCCGGCTGAGCTCCACCACCTTGAGCAGCTCGGCGCGGTTCGCATCGCTGGCCCGGATCTTCACGAGCGCGAGCTCGTGCTCGATCTTGGGGTCGGCGGTGACGTCCTGGACCTTGAGCACGTCGATGAGCCGGTAGAGCTGCTTGGCTGCCTGCTCCACGGCCACGTCGTCGCCATGGAGGGTGATCGTCATGCGGGACAGGCCCTCCTGGTCCGTGTGGCTCACGGCGAGCGAATCGATGTTGAAGTTGCGGGCCCGCATGAGGCTCGCCACCCGGTTGAGCACGCCGGGCTTGTCCAGCACGAGGGCGACGAGCCGGTGGACCTTCGTGTCCCCGCTGCCGGGCAGCGCGCGCGCCGGCGGCGCGCCGTGGCTGTGGGCCGGGGCGTTCGACGGGTCGCTCATTCCTCCGGCCCGTCCCAGTGCTCGATCAGGTCGGACAGGCCCTTGCCGGCCGGCATCATCGGGAACACGTTCTGCTCGCCCGCGATCTCGAACCACACGAGGGCGGGGCCGTCGACGGCCTGGGCGAAACGGATGGCGTCGTCCACCTCGGCCGGCGTACCCGCCTTCGTCGCCGGGATGCCGTAGGCGTCGGCGAGCTTGAGGTAGTCGGGCCCGAGCAGGTGGGCCGAGTGGTAGTTGCCGGCGTAGATGATCTCCTGCCACTGGCGGATCATGCCGAGCTTCTTGTTGTCGAAGAGGGCGATCTTCACCGGGATGCGGTCCTGCACGAGCGTCATCAGCTCCTGGAGGGTCATCTGGAAGCCGCCGTCGCCGGCGATGGCCCACACCTCGCGCTCGGGGACGCCGAGAGCCGCACCCATCGCCGCCGGCATGGAATAGCCCATCGTTCCGAGGCCGCCTGAACTGAGGTGCGTGTTGGGGTGCCGGAAGCCGGCATAGCGGGCCAGCCACATCTGGTTCTGGCCGACGTCCGCGACGTAGATCGCCTCGTGGTCGGTCAGCTCGCCGATGCGCTGGACGACGTAATCGGCCGAGAGCAGCCCGTCGCGCCAGGCCCCGGACCCGTGCCACGAGGACCCGAGCGAATCGCGCTTCCACTCGGCCAGTTGGTCGAGGTACCCCTGGCGAGCCGCCATCGGCGTGGCCTCGACCATGGGCGCGAGCGCGCGCAGGACCCGGCCGGCATCGCCGACGATCGGGACCTCGACCGCCACGTTCTTGCCGATTTCGGCCGGGTCGATGTCGACATGGACGATCCGGGCATACGGGGCATACGTGCGGACGTTGCCCGTGACGCGGTCGTCGAAGCGCATCCCGATGGCGATGAGCAGGTCGGCCGACTGGATGGCCCGGTTGACGTGCTTCCAGCCGTGCATGCCCATGTAGCCGTACGCGAGCGGGTGGCGCTCGTCGATCGCCCCGATCCCGAGGAGGGTCCAGGCGACCGGGATGCTCGTCTTCTCGGCGAACGCCAGGAGGTCCGCCTCGGCGTGGGCGTGGAGCACGCCGTGGCCGGCCAGGATGACGGGCCGTTCCGCCTTGGCGATCTCGGCGGCGGCCAGCTTGAGCTGGCGGAAGTGGCCGTCCATGTTCGGGCGGAAGCCGGGCAGGCCGGCCACGACCTCGGCCTCGGTGGGGTGAGCCGCGGTCGTCTCCTGCTGGAGCGCGTCCTTGGTGATGTCCACGTGGACGGGTCCGGGCCGGCCGGTCCGGGCGATGTGGAAGGCCTCGGCGAGCACGCGCGGCAGGTCGTTCGCGTCGCGGACCAGGTAGTTGTGCTTGGTCATCGGCAGGGTGATGCCGTTGATGTCGATCTCCTGGAAGGCATCCTTGCCGATCAGGGCCGAGGGCACGTTGCCGGTGATCGCGACGATCGGGACGCTGTCGAGCTGCGCCGTGCCGATCCCGGTCACGAGATTCGTGGCACCCGGACCCGACGTGCCCATGCAGACCCCGACCTTGCCGGTGGCGCGGGCGTAGCCGTCGGCGGCGTGGGCGCCGCCCTGCTCGTGGCGGACCAGGATGTGGCGGAGCTCCGGGTAGTCCCCGAGGACGTCGTAGAGGGGCAGGATGACGCCGCCGGGATAGCTGAAGAAGACGTCCACGCCCTGGCGGAGCAGGGCCTCGCAGAGGACGTCGGCGCCGATGCGGGGCCGGGCGCCGCGCGCCTTCGCCGCCGCGTCGGCAGGGACTGAGGCAGCCTGGCTGCCCTCGTGGAGCATCTCGCGCTGGGCCTTCTCGATGGCCGCCGCATGCTCCGATCCGGCCGCCGGCATGTGGCTTCGGCGTTCGCGCGGCTTCGGCGGCGCGCCCGCGGCGGACGCGGTGCCAGCGGCGGCAGCCTTGCCGGTGGCGGCTCCGCCAGGCGTCGTCGCGGCGGCTCCTGGCGTACCAGGCGTGCCGCCGCCGGTACGGGACGGCTTGCTCGCGTCCCCCTTGGTCATCGTCATCGCTTGCCCCTCGCATGTGTCGCCCCGGTGCCCGCTCCCGGGTGCCGGTGAAACAGAAAGACCCTCGCCACCCGGCGAGGGTCCCTTCGGTTGTCGTTGGTTCGTGCGCCGCTAGCGCTCGTCCCTCCGCGTTCCTCCGTTCTCCCGCCGGGAGCCGGTAATGAGGCCAAGGAGGCGCTCAATGCCGACCAGGAGCGAGCGAATAAGGGAGAGAAGGGATACCTCGAGCGAGCCGTCCTCGATCGGCATCTGCACGCGGCGGCCATCGCTCGTCACGACGACGGCGACAGGGCGGCGGTCAACTCCGTTCGAGGTTCGCACGGTGCGGGCAGTCTACGGTGCGATCGCGCGGGGCGCAACCACACGGGAGGCGACGGGTCGCGAGCCCCGCCGGTTGCGAGCGGCTGGATCCGACGCGGCGCGACCACGGAGGGCACGGTGGCGTCCTCGGACGGCGGGCGCGTGCCGGCGGCGGGTCGGACTGCCAGTCCGGGAATCGTGCG
>CAZVDO010000017.1:19996-23851 GCA_964625345.1 uncultured Anaerolinea sp.
AAGTTCGGACTGCCAGTCCGAGTCGGCGCCGACATGCGTAGCGTGCGGGCCAGGTGCTGCGCCCGCCTCGCTCCAGCACGCGGGCTTGCTCAGTCCTCGCGCAACCCCACGCAGTCGAGGTCCCAGAAGATCCTCGAGTAGACCAGCGTGCCGGTCATCCACGGTTCGAACGTGGCCTGCGTCACGACCTGGAAGGCCGGCTCGGGTATGCGCAGGGAGGGCCGTCGGAACCCGAGCGACTCGCCCGGCCGGAACCCGAACCGCCCGTAGTACCGGGGCGAGCCCTCGAGGAAGACGAGCGGCTCGGGCCGCGTTGCCACCGCCGCCAGGCCGAACCGGACCAGCGCGGACCCGACACCCTGACCCTGGAAGGCCGGCGCCACGCTCAGCGGGCTCAACACGAGCACGTCGACCAGCCGCCGCGGCGCATCGAGGATCGCGCGCGTGAACAGCACGTGCCCGACCACTTCGCCCCCATGGACCGCCACGAAGGAAAGCCCCTCGATCCAGTCCGGCGAGGTGCGAAGACGATCCACGAGCTCACCGACAACCTCCTCTCCGAACGCCGCCACCACGACGCCGCGAATCGCGTCGGCATCGCCGAGCCGTTCGGGTCGGAGTTCCAGGACGGGCCCGGATGCCCGCTCGTCCACGGGCCCGGGCGCGGGCGTCGGCGCACGCTCCCGCGCGCGGCGTGGCGGGGCGTCAGGCGGCGTGGAGCAAGTGGCGTCGGCCATGCCGCTCACCCTACCCGATCGGCAGCGAGCAACCGGACCATGGTTGCGACGGCGTTGCGGCGCGAGGGCGTGCTAGCCTCTTGGCCCCATGGAACCAGCGACTGCCGCGGGCCGGCCGACGGCCCCTCGAACCCTCGTCGAGAAGATCTGGGACGACCACGTCGTCGCACAGGACGAGGGCGCGCCCGCCGTCCTCGCCGTGGACCTCCACCTCGTCCACGAGGTCACGAGCCCGCAGGCGTTCACCGGTCTCCGCGAACGGGGGCTTCGCGTCCGCCATCCGGAACGGACGGTTGCGACCGCTGACCACAGCATTCCGACGACCCCGCGCAACCTCCCGATGCTCGACCAGCTCGCCGCGGCCCAGGTCCAGCAGCTGACCGACAACTGCCGCGAATTCGGGATCCCGCTCCACGGCATCGGGGACCCGGGCCAGGGCATCGTCCACGTCATCGGGCCGCAGCTCGGGCTGACCCAGCCCGGGATGACGATCGTGTGCGGGGATAGCCACACGAGCACGCACGGCGCCTTCGGGGCCCTCGCGTTCGGCATCGGCACGAGCGAAGTCGAGATGGTCCTCGCGACCCAGACGCTGCTCCAGCGCAAGCCCAAGACCTATGAGGTCCGCGTGGACGGCCGCCTCGCACCCGGCGTGAGCGCGAAGGACATCATCCTCGCCCTGATCGCCCGGATCGGCGTGGGTGGCGGCACCGGCCACGTCTTCGAGTACCGCGGCGAGGCCATTCGCGCCCTGACCATGGAGCAGCGGATGACGATCTGCAACATGAGCATCGAGGGCGGCGCCCGGGCGGGACTCATCGCCCCCGACGACACGACGTTCGACTACGTCCACGGACGCCCACACGCCCCGACGGGCGCCGCGTGGGACGCGGCCGTCGCCCGATGGCGAACCCTGCCCACGGACGAGGGGGCGACCTTCGACCAGTCGATCGTCATCGACGCCTCGGCCCTCGAGCCGATGGTCACCTACGGCACGAACCCCGGCATGGGCATCCCGATCAGTGCGCGGGTGCCGGACCCGGCGGCGGCCCCGGACGGCGCGGGCCGGCGGGCGCTCGAGCACGCCCTCGCCTACATGGACCTGACGCCGGGCCAGGCGATCCTGGGCCAGCCCGTCGACGTCGTCTTCATCGGCAGCTGCACGAATGGCCGCATCAGCGACCTCCGCCTCGCCGCCGCGGCGCTCAAGGGCCGCACGATCGCGCCGAACCTCCGCCTGATGGTCGTGCCCGGTTCGGACGAGGTGAAGCGGGAAGCCGAGGCCGAGGGCCTCGACGAGATCTTCCGGGCCGCTGGCGCCGACTGGCGCGAAGCCGGCTGCTCGATGTGCATCGCGATGAACGGCGACCAGCTGTCGCCCGGCCAGTACGCCGTGAGCACGTCGAACCGCAACTTCGAGGGGCGCCAGGGCAAGGGCGGACGGACGTTCCTCGCCTCGCCGCTGACCGCCGCCGCATCGGCGATCGCCGGCGCGGTGGCCGACCCACGGCTGCTCCCGGGCATCGAGTCCGTGGCCGGGATCGGGGGTCGCTGACCGTGCCCCAGCCGTATCGAAGCTTCTCGTCCGCGTGCGTGCCGATCCACGCCGAGAACGTGGACACGGACCAGATCGTGCCGGCGCGCTACCTGAAGATCACGGACAAGGCCGGCCTGGCCGACGTGCTGTTCCGGGACTGGCGATTCAACGAGGACGGGACCCTCAAGGACCCGCCGTTCATCCTCGACCAGCCCGGGATGGCCGGCCGGAACATCCTCGTGGTCGGGGCCAACTTCGGGACCGGCTCATCCCGCGAACACGCGCCGTGGGCGCTCGCGGCCTGGGGCGTGAAGGCCGTCATCTCGACCGGCTACGCGGACATCTTCCGCAACAACGCCCTCAAGAACGGCGTGCTCCCGATCGCCGTGGATCCCGAGACCCACGCCCACATCCTGGCCCTCCTCGAGGACGACCCGGATGCGCAGCTGACGATCGATCTCGCGGAGCAGGGCATCCTCCTGCCGGACGGCACGACGATCGAGTTCGACGTCGACACGTTCGCCAAGCTCATGCTCCTGCGGGGCACCGACGAGCTCGGCTATCTCCTCGACAAGCTACCGGCGATCGAGTCCTGGGAGGCCGCCCACCCGGCCCGCATCGATAGCCGCCCCGGAGCCGCCGCCGGCTGACCCGCGGCCGTCTCCGCTACGGGGCCGAGACCACCAGCGTACCCACCATCCCCGCCTCGGCATGCCCCGGGATCGTGCACAGGATCCGGTACGTGCCGGGGGTGTCGATGACGAAGCGGAGCTTTGCGGCCTGGCCCGGTCGCGCCGGCACGTCGACGTTCGCGATGCCCTCGACGCTCCAGTCGTGCACGACCGGGTCGTCGTTCGTGAACGTCACGACCACGGATTCTCCCGCCCCGATCGCGATGTCCGGCGGCGAGAACCGGAACGCCGACGCCGTGACCGACACCTGCCGGCTGCCGGCGTCGATGGCCCGGTCGGCGGCGAGGACGCCGCCGGCGATGGCGAGCGCGAGGACCCCGATGACGATGAGGAACGCCCCATCGCGCACGAGTCCGAGCGGGCCGCGTCGGAGCGCGCGGACGTGGCCCGGCCGCACGTCCACGGACCGGAGCCGCAGCGAGTTCGTGACCACGGACACGGACGAGAGCGCCATCGCCCCGGCGGCGAGTGCCGGGTTCAGGGTGATCCCGAAGGCCGGGTAGAGCGCACCCATCGCCACCGGGATGAGGAGCACGTTGTAGGCAAAGGCCCAGAAGAGGTTCTGGCGGATCACCCGAATGGTCGCCCGGGAGAGTCCGATCGCCGAGGCCACGAGCCGCGGGTCGCCACCCACGAGCGTCACGTCGGACGCCTCGATGGCAACATCCGCGCCGGTCCCGATGGCGACCCCCAGGTCGGCCCGGGCGAGGGCCGGGGCGTCGTTGATGCCGTCGCCGACCATGGCGACCCGGCGCCCCTCGGCCTGGAGCCGCTCGATCGTCGCGTCCTTGTCCGCCGGCAGCACCTCGGCAATGACCCGGTCCGCTGGGATCCCCACCTGGCGCGCGACCGAATCGGCCGTTGCCCGGCCGTCCCCGGTGAGGAGCCA
>CAZVDO010000017.1:23951-38738 GCA_964625345.1 uncultured Anaerolinea sp.
CAGGAACCCGAGCTCGTCCTCGCGGGCGCGCCGGACGATGGCCTCCCCGATCGGATGCTCGCTCCCGACCTCGAGCGAGGCGGCGAGGTCGAGCAGGCGGGTCGCCTCGATGTCGCCGCTCGCCACGATCTCGGAGACCACGGGTCGGCCCAACGTCAGCGTGCCGGTCTTGTCGAGCACCACGGTGTCGATCCGCCCGGCGGCCTCCAGGGCCTCACCGCCCCGGATGAGGACCCCGAGCTCGGCACCCTTACCCGTGCCGACCATGATCGCCGTGGGCGTGGCCAGGCCCATGGCGCAGGGGCAGGCGATGATCACGACGCCGATGAACGCGGTCAGGGCCAGGGTGACGCGCGGCTCCGGGCCGCCCAGGAACCAGGCCACGAAGGTGAGGGCCGCCACGACCAGGACGGCCGGTACGAAGACCTCGCTGATGCGGTCCGCCAGCTTCTGGATCGGCGCCTTGGAGCCCTGGGCCCGCTGGACGAGGTCCACGATTCGTGCGAGTGCCGTGTCGCGGCCGACGTGGACCGCCCGCATGACGAATGATCCCGACGTGTTGATCGTCGCCCCGATCACCTCGTCACCGGCCGACTTCGTCACCGGAATGGGCTCGCCCGTGAGCATCGATTCGTCGACAGGGGAGGTTCCCTCGGTCACGACGCCGTCGACCGGGACGCGATCACCCGGCCGCACGCGCAGGAGGTCTCCTGGCACCACGAGGGCGAGCTCGATGTCCTGCTCGACGCCGTCGCGGATCCGGCGCGCGGTCGTCGCCTGGAGGCCGACGAGCCGGCGGATCGCACCGGTCGTGCGGCCCTTGGCCCGGTTCTCGAGCCACCGACCGAGCAGGATCAGCCCGATGATGATCGTGGACGAATCGAAGTACGTCTCCGGATGGAGCCCGGCGAGGTGGATGACCTCCGGGTACATCGTCACGAAGACCGAATAGACCCACGCGGCGCTCGTGCCGACGGCGACGAGCGTGTCCATCGTGGCGCTGCCGTGGCGCCCCGCGCGCCAGGCGGCCCGGTAGAAGCGGCCGCCGGCCCAGAACTGGATGAACGTCGCGGGCCACAGGATCAGCTTGTTCAGGTCCGCCATGGCGATCGCCGTCTGGGGCGTGAACATCGCGACCATGATCAGGACGGCCGCCCCGATGGACACGGCGGCCTGCAGGAGCGTCTGGCGCTGGTGTCGCTCGCGCTCCACGTCGTCGGCGGTGACCTCGTCGGCGAGGGAGGCCGTGGCGCCCGCCGAGCCGGGGGCCGGGGCGACCTCGGCCCGTACTTCGTACCCCGCCGCCAGCACCGCTGCCACGGCCTCATCCCGCCCGGCGATCGCCGGGTCGAGGCGGACGGTGGCTCGCTCCGTGGCGAGGTTGACGGTTGCGTCCTCGACGCCCGGTGTCTTCTTCAGGAATCGCTCGATCCGGTTGACACACGAGGCGCAGGTCATCCCCTCGATCGGGAGGACGATCTCGATCGGCAAGAGGCGCGGATCTGCGGGCGAAGACGGCGTGGATGGCGCCGGGGCGGTCATCGTGGTCCCTTGGCTGGTGCGTGCCCTGGAGGGCACCGATTTGGATACTCCATGGGAGTATACAGCCTCGTCGTCGAATGGGGAACTCCGAACCCGTCGACCGCCGCATGTGCGACCATCCGGCCGGCATGAACCCGATCGACCTGCTCGCGCTCCTGCTGCTCTTCGTCGGGGTCCTGCTCGGCCTGCGGTCGGGGGCCCTCCCCCAGGTCGGCGGCCTCGTCGGTGCGGCGGTCGGTGCGTTCGGCGGGCTCAACCTCCTGCCCCTCGTCCTCCCCTATTTCGACACCGTGAGCCCGGTCGTCCGCGTCCTCGGCGTGCTCGTGGTGCTGCTCACGGTGGTCGGCATCGGCGAGATGGCCGGCAGCCGGGTGGGCAGCGCGGTGTCGGGGCAGCTCGGTGACGGACTCCTCGGCGCGCTCGATCGCGTCGCCGGGGGCATGGTCGGCGCCGCTCAGGGCGTGCTCATCGTCTGGCTCGTCGGGGGAATCCTCGCAACGGGCATCGTGCCCTCGGCAGCCCGCTCGGCCCAGACCTCCATCGCCGTTCGCGGCCTGGCGGTTGTCCTGCCGCCGCCGACGGAGCTCGTCCTCCAGCTCGGCAAGGCACTCGATGCGTCCGGCCTCCCGGATGTCTTCCTCGGGCTCGAGCGGCTGCCGGCGGAACCGGTCGACCTGCCGACCGATGCCCTCGCCGGTCGCCTCGGAGCTGCGGCCCGGGCCGCCGTTCCCCGCGTCGAGGCGATCGCCTGCGGCTATCGCTCCAGCGGCACCGGGGTGGTGGTGCGCGCCGGGTACGTCGTCACGAACGCCCACGTGATCGCCGGCGCAAGCGCCATGGCCGTCACGCTGCCGGACGGGACCCATACGGCCATCCCGGTCTTCATCGACGCCGAGTTGGACGTGGCCCTCCTGTACGTCGACGGGCTCGGGGCGCCGGCACTTCGGTTCGCCTCGGCCGTGCCGGCACGTGGCGCGCTCGGAGCGACGCTCGGCTACCCGGGCGGTGGGTCGCTCGTCATCGAGCCGGCGGCGGTGACCGCGACGTACGTCGCCGAAGGCCTCGACATCGCCGGCGAGCAGCGCGTCTCGCGCGAGATCATCGAGCTGCGAGCCCAGGTCGAGCCGGGCGACAGCGGCGGCCCGCTGCTCCTGTCGGACGGGACCGTGGGCGGCCTCGTGTTCGCCGAATCGCGGGTCGATCCCGACGTCGGCTACGCACTCACCCCGACCGCGGTGGCCGTGGCGATCCAGCCGGCGATCGGGCGCACGGGCGCCGTGGCCACCGGCGCCTGCCTCCACTGACGGATACCATCCGGCGATGACGACCGCCCTGCAGGCCGGCCCGGCCGGATCGGCGAGCGAGACGCTGCGCGCCGTCGCCGAGCGATTCTGGGACGCGTTCCTGGCCGCCAATCCCGTGTACGCCACGATCCTCGGGGATCGGCGGTTCGACGATCGCCTCGAGGACCGCTCCCCGGCCGCGCGATCGGGGTGGGCCGCGACGCTCGAGGACGTACGCAGGATCGCGGACGCCCTGGACCCGGCGGACCTGTCGGCGCGCGAGCGGGTCACGCGATCGATGCTCATCGAGGAGACGAGCGGCCAACTGGCGGTACTCGAGAGCGGCGTGGACGAGTGGTCGATCAACCCGATCGACGGCCCCCAGACCCAGGTCGTGGAGCTCGTCGACTACCAGCCGATCGCGACCGAGGAGGACGCGGGCCGCTACGTGGCACGCGTCGGCAGCTACGGAACGCTCATCGACCAGGTCGTCGACGGCCTGCGCCGGGCACTCGCCCAGGGTCGGGTGGCCTCGCGTGTCCCCGTGGAGCGCGTGATCGACGAGCTCGACGTCCTGCTCGCCACGCCGTCCCCGTCCTGGCGGGTCGCCGAGGCGGCTGACCGCACGACATGGAACGCGGACGCCGCCGCTGCCTTCCGGCAGGAGATCGAGCGCGTCGTCGCGTCCACGGTCATCCGGGCCTTCGAGCGGTATCGCGCCTGCCTCGTGGACGAGATCCTGCCGGTGGCGCGGCCGTCCGAGCGGCCCGGCCTCGTCCACGTGCCGGACGGCCTGGCCGCGTACCGGGCCAACGCGAGGGCCCACAGCACGCTCGATCTCGACCCGATGCGGGTCCATGAGATCGGGCTCGCGGAGATCGAGCGGATCGACGCGGCGTTCGTCGATCTCGGCGCCCGGGTCCTCGGCGTCCACGGCCTCGAGGCGACCCTCCAGCGCCTCCGGGACGACCCGTCGCTGCGTTTCCGGAGTGCCGACGAACTCCTCGCGGCCGCCCAGGGCTCCCTCGATCGGGCCCAGGCCGCGACGTGGCGCTGGTTCGGACGCCTGCCCCGTGCCGTCTGCGAGGTGGTCGCGATCCCCGAGGCGTCGGCGCCCCATCAGACGCTCGCGTACTACGCGTGGCCGGCCCTCGACGGCTCGCGGCCGGGGCGGTTCCACGTGAACCTCCATGCCCCGGAGACGCGAGCCCGCTTCGAGGCCGAGGCGCTCGCCTTCCACGAATCCGTGCCGGGTCACCACCTCCAGCTGGCCGTTGCCCAGGAACTCGAGGGCCTGCCCGCCTTCCAGCGGACGCTCGGATCGAATGCGTTCAGCGAGGGCTGGGCGCTCTATTGCGAGCGCCTGGCGGACGAGATGGGCCTGTACAGCTCGGACCTCGACCGGTTCGGGATCCTGTCGTTCGATGCGTGGCGGGCCTCGCGCCTCGTGGTGGATTCCGGGATGCACGCCCTGGGCTGGTCGCGCGACGAGGCGATCGCCTTCATGCGCGCCCACACCGCGCTCGACGACGGCAATATCGCCAACGAGGTCGATCGGTACATCGCGTGGCCGGGCCAGGCGATCTCGTACAAGCTCGGCCAGCTCGAGATCAGCCGCCTGCGCGCCGAGGCCACCGCCCGGCTGGGCGCCGCGTTCGACATCCGTGCCTTCCACGACACCGTCCTCGGCTCGGGGGCCGTCGGCCTGCTGACCCTCGGGGGGATCGTCGACGCATGGGTCGCGGGGCACGAAACCTGAGGCCCGGCGCGGCGGGTCTGCCATGACGGACCGTGCCGCCGTGCTCGCGCCCGCCCGGGCTGCACTCGAGGCGATTCGCGAGGCCGTCGCCAACGACGGGCTGCGCCGGCTCGGGCTCACGTGGGCCGTGGGGATCGCCGCCGACGCCGCCGTCCTCGTGGTCCTGCTGGTCGAGGTCTATGCCCGGGACGGCGCCGTCGCGACGGGCCTCCTCGGCGCGGTCCGGATGGTGCCGGCGGTCATCTCGGGAATGCTGAGCTCGTCCCTCCTGGCACGGTTCCGGGGCGACCGGATCCTGCTGACGATCGGGCTCGTCCGGTCGACGGGTGCCTTCCTCGTCGCGGCCACCGTGCTCATGCACGGGCCGACCATCCTCCTGTTCGTCCTCGCGACGGTCATCGCGACCGCCGGTGCGCCCGTGCGGCCCACCCAGGTGACCCTGATGCCCGCGCTGGCGCGCAGCCCGGGTGAGCTCGTGGCGGCGAACACCGCGTGGAGCACCGGCGAGGGCGTCGGCGCGCTGCTCGGCCCGTTCGCGGCCGGGCTGCTCCTGGCGAACGGATCCGCCGCCGGGGCCGCCGCACTGGCCGGCACCGCGTTCGCGGCGACGGCCCTCGTGGTGGCGGGCCTGCGCTTCGAGGACGCGGCGGACGCCTCGGGCAGCGAGGCGCCGTCCACCGGCCCGCGGCTCCTCGCCGGGCTCCGGATCCTTCGCCGCCGCCCGGTCCCGGGCTGGTCGATGGTCGCCGTCTTCGGCCAGGTCCTCACCCGGGGCGCGCTCAACACCCTCCTCGTCGCGGCGGCGGTTGAGCTGCTGGACATGGGGGACGGCGGGGTCGGGATCCTGACCGCGGCGATCGGGCTGGGCGGGCTGTTCGGCGCCGTGTTCGCGATGTCGCTCACGCGCTCGGACCGCCTCATCCGATCGATGGTCACGGCGCTCGCGTACTGGGGAGCGCCCCTCGCGGTCATCGGGCTGCTGCCAACGCGCGAGGTCGCGCTCGTCGCACTCGCCGTCGTCGGGATCGCCAACGCCACGTTCGACGTCGCCCTGTTCACGATCGTGCAGCGGGGCACCGCCAACAACGAGCGGAGCCCGGTCCTCTCGGTCCTCGAGGGCGCCCTGGGGCTGGCGGCGGTCCTCGGCAGCCTGCTCGCACCACTCCTGATCGGGGCCTTCGGCGTGCGCGGCGCGCTCGCCCTCGCCGGCGCATTCCTGCCCATCCTCGCGTTCGTCATCTACGGCCAGATCGGGCGGGCCGACCGGCTCACGATCCTCGATGAGGCGCGCATGCAGGCGCTCCGACGCGTGCCGGCCTTTGCGGCACTGCCGCTCACCGCGATCGAGCGCGTGGGACTCGGTGCGGTCCCCCGGCAATACGCTCCCGGCGACCTGCTCATGCGCGAGGGCGACGAGGGAGACGAGTTCCTCGTCATCGAGGACGGCGAGGTGGAGATCCTCGTCGGCGGACGGCACGTGCACGTCCTCGGGCCCGGCGCTGGGGTCGGCGATGTCGCCCTCGTCCGACGCTCGCCGCGCACCGCCACGGTGGTGGCCCGGACCGAGCTGCGCGTCCTCGTGGTCGATCGCGCGACGTTCCTCGCGGCGGTGGCCGGCCCGGCGGCCGCGGCGATCACGGAGCGCGTGGCGGCGGCGCACCTGGCCCGCGCGGCGGCCGAGGCCTGAGCGCGGCTCTACACTTTGGCGGGCGCCGCCGCCCGCCCTGCCGAGCATTCGAGGTCCCGATGTCCGATCGACCCCTCCCCTACGACCGTCCCACCGACCCCGGGAAGCGCCACTCCCACGCCCTCACCGATGGCCCGGATCGAGCGGCCGCGCGGGCGATGCTCAAGGCGATCGGGTTCACCGACGACGACCTCGCGAAGCCGCTTGTCGGCGTGGCCACGACCTGGATCGAGACGATGCCCTGCAACTTCAACCAGCGGCGGCTGGCGGAGTTCGTCAAGCAGGGCATCCGCGAGGCGGGCGGAACGCCCATGGAGTTCAACACGATCTCGGTGTCGGATGGCGTCTCGATGGGCACCGAGGGGATGAAGGCCAGCCTGATGAGCCGTGAGGTCGTGGCCGATTCGATCGAGCTCGTCGTGCGCGGACACCTGCTCGACGGCGTGGTCTGCCTCGTGGGCTGCGACAAGACGATCCCCGGGGCCGCGATGGCGCTCGCGCGCCTCGACGTGCCCGGCCTCGTCCTCTACAACGGGACGATCTATCCGGGCACCTACAAGGGCCGGGACCTCACGATCGTGTCGGTCTTCGAGGCCATCGGCGCCTATCGGGCCGGGACGATCTCGCTCGAGGAGCTCTACGAGATCGAGAGCGCCGCCTGCCCCGGGCCCGGGGCGTGCGGCGGGCAGTACACCGCGAACACGATGAGCATGGTCATGGAGTTCATGGGCCTGTCGCCGGCCGGCCTGAACGGCATCCCGGCCGAGGATCCCAAGAAGGACGACGCGGCACGACGAGCCGGGGAACTCGCGATGACCCTCGTCCACCACGACATCCGGCCCTCGCAGATCGTGACCCGAAAGGCCCTCGAGAACGCGATTGCCTCGATCGCCGCCACGGGTGGCTCCACGAACGGCGTCCTGCACCTCCTCGCGCTCGCCCACGAATTCGGGATCCCGCTCAACATCGACGAGTTCGGGGCCATTGCCGATCGAACGCCCGTCGTCGCGGACATGCGGCCCGGCGGCCGGTACACGGCCGCCGACATGTACGACGCCGGCGGCCTCTCGCTGGTCATGCGCGAGCTGCTCAAGCGCGACCTCCTCCACGGGGACGAGCGCAACGTGGATGGTTCGACCATCGCGAAGACGGCCGCGGCTGCGGTCGAGACCGAGGGCCAGAAGGTGGTGGTCCCGATCGAGACGCCCCTCAAGCCGGTCGGCGGCCTCACGATCCTCCGCGGTTCCCTGGCTCCCGAGGGCTGCGTCGTCAAGCTGGCCGGCCACGAGCGAACGCTCCATCGTGGGCCTGCCCGCGTGTTCGATTCCGAGACGGCCTGCTTCCAGGCGGTCCGGGACCGGCGGATCGTGCCCGGCGACATCGTGGTCATCCGGTACGAGGGACCGGTCGGCGGCCCGGGCATGCAGGAGATGCTGTCGGTCACGGCGGCGCTCGTCGGCGAGGGGCTCGGGGATTCCGTGTCGCTCCTCACCGACGGCCGTTTCTCGGGCGGGACCCACGGGCTGATGATCGGCCACGTGGCCCCCGAGGCGGCCCTGGGCGGGCCGATCGCGCTGGTGCAGGAGGGCGACGAGATCCAGATCGATGTCGAGGCCAAGCGCCTGGACCTCCTCGTGGACGAGGCGGAGCTCGCCGCGCGACGGGCCGCCTGGGTACCGCCGGCGCCCCGCTACCGGGGCGGCGTGATGGCGAAGTACGCCGCGCTCGTGTCCTCGGCCTCGGAGGGCGCCGTCACGACCGGGCGCCGGCTCGCGAACGCGCTCGACGCTCGCTGATGCCCGCCCGGAGCACGCCGACGCCCGCCTGAGCTCGGCCACGCCCGCCTGAAACCTTCCTCGGCTCCTTCGCCTCAAACCGTGGGGGGCCTGTGCCGGGCCCGCGCAAGGGAGGAAGCACGGGCGATGCGGCGGTGGTCTGTCGTCCTGGGACTCGTGGTCGTCGCCCTGGGCTGGGCCGGACCCGCCGTCGACCGCGTGTCGGCCGCCGCCAACCTCGTGCGGATCACCTCGACGCTCGAGCCCGCGGCGCTCACGATCCCGCCGGGCGACACGGTGACGTGGCGCAACGACGACACCCAGCGCCATCGGATCCGGAGCACGAGCGGCCCGGCCGAGTTCGATTCCGGCGACCTCGACCCGGGTGAGTCGTTCACGGTGAGCCTCTCGTCGCAGGGCACGTATGCCTATCGCGACGACCGGGACCCGGGGCTCTCCAACTACTGGGGGACCGTCACGGTCGCGCAACCGACCGGCTCGCCCTCGCCGGGCCCCACGGGCGGACCCGGCCCGACACCGGTTCCGGGTGACGTGGTGATCGGCATGGCGGGACGGGTCTTCAGTCCGTCGTCCGTCACGATCTCCGTCGGCGGTCACGTGACCTGGCGGAACGACGACAGCCGCGACCACACGGCCACGTCCACCGGCAGCCTCTTCGACAGCGGGCTCATGGCACCGGGCGCATCGTTCGTGAAGACCTTCACGGCGGCCGGCACGTTCGGCTTCGTGTGCCTGATTCATCCGGACATGACGGGCACGGTCACCGTCGTCGGGGCGCCCGGGACCACGCCCCCGCCGCCGACGCCGGCCCCGCCCCCCACGCCCACGCCGGCTCCGCCAGCAGGCGACGTCGCCATCGTGGACTTCGCGTTCACGCCGAGCGACCTGACGGTCCGTGCCGGCACCCGGGTCACGTTCGCGAACCGCGGCGCAGCCATCCATACGGTGACCGCAACGGACGGCTCGTTCGACAGCGGGCTCATTCCGGCCGGCGGCACCTACGCGCGGATCTTCACGACGCCCGGCACGATCGCGTACCTCTGTGCGCTCCACCCGACGATGGCCGGGACGATTCGGATTCTCGGCCTGAATGGGGCCACGCCCCCGCCGCCACCGGCGCCCACGCCGACACCCGCAGCCCTGCCCGGATCTGTGCGGATCGCCGATTTCTCGTTCCTGCCCGGCACGATCCGCATCTCGGCAGGCCAGACAGTCACGTGGCGGAACACCGGCGTGGCGCCGCATACGGTCACGGCGCGTGACGGTTCGTTCGGGAGCGCGATCCTCGCTCGCGGGGCCGAATACCGGCGGGCGTTCCCCGTCCCCGGCACGTACGCCTACCTGTGCGCCATCCACCCCGACATGACCGGCGTCATCCTCGTCTCGGGCCCGAGCGGCTCGGTCCCACCCCCCGCGCCCGAGGCGTCCGCGGCGCCTCCCTCCGCCGCGCCACCGGGCGTGACGGGAGTCACGATCGTCGATCTCGCCTTCGACCCTGCCGTGATCCACGTTCCCATCGGATCGACCGTGCGCTTCACGAACATCGGAGCGGCGATCCACACGGTGACCGCCCAGGATGGGTCCTTCGATTCCGGCTTCCTCGCGACCGGCGAGCACTTCGAGCGCCGCTTCGACGTCGCTGGAACCATTCCGTACGTCTGCGCCCTGCACCCCTCGATGGTCGGCACGGTCGTTGTTGGTGGCGTGGCGCCACCCGGCGGTGACGAGGCCAGCGCCTCGCCCGGTCCATCGGCGGCGCCGGGGGCCGCAGGCGGCCAGACGGGACCGCCTGGAACGGACGGTTCCACCGGCACAGGTGCCGCTGAGCCACCGGCTCCGCGATCGGCGCTCTCGATCGCGATCGGGGCCCTCCTCGTCCTCGGGGCGCTGGCGTTCGGCCTCGCCGTGGTACGTGGCGTCGGGCGCCGGGCGGAGGAGTCCGGCACAATCGTCCGGTGACCGAGAAGACCCTGCCGCCCGATCCCGAGCAGTTCGACGAGGAGCGCAACGTGCGGGCGCGCCGCCGCGGCCTGGCCGCTCCGTACATCTCCGGCGGCCGGGATCCGGACCCGGAGGCCGGCAAGGCGGAGGAACGCCGCTACATCCGGCTGCTCGTGATCATGGTCGTGGTGGTGGTCCTGTCCGGCTTCGTGCTCGGCATCCTCGCCGCGGTGTTCGCGGGGTCATGAGGCCCGCCCGGCGCCCGGCGGAAGCCCCATGACGGCGAGCCCATCCGGCGCGTGGACCGGTCCTCGCCCGTCCGACGCCCTCGACGCCGACGCGTGGGACGCGGCCCACGATCGCCTCGTCTCGACGCTTCGGCAGCTGATCCGCATCCCGTCCATCAACCCTCCCTCGCCGCCCGGGCCCGAGCTCGACGCCGCGCGGGCCATCGCGGCACTCCTCGCCGAGCAGGGCGTGCCCGCCACGGTCTATGAGCCGGTGCCCGGACGGGGCTCGGTGGTGGCCCGGCTGCGCGGGGACGGGACCGGCGGCGAGCCGCTGCTGCTGCTCTCCCACCTCGACGTCGTGCCGGCGAACGCCGACCGGTGGACCCACGATCCGTTCGCGGCGGATATCGCGGACGGCTACGTGTACGGGCGCGGGGCGGTCGACATGAAGGATCTCGTGGCGATGGAGGTCGAGGTCGTGCGCCTGCTCGCGGAACGGGCATCCGCCCAGGGTCTCAATCCGGCGGTGGACCCGATCCCGGGCCTGCGGCGCGACATCCTCCTGGCTGTCACGGCCGACGAGGAGGCCGGCGGGCTGGCGGGCATCGGCTGGCTGGCCGATCACCATCCCGAGCATCTCCGCGCCGCGGGTGCCATCAACGAATCCGGCGGCGTCAGCCTGGAGATCGGCGGCCGTCGGCTGTACCCGATCCAGGTGGCGGAAAAGGGCTACGCCGTCTATCGCATCACGATGTCGGGGACGTGGGGCCATGGCTCGATGCCCCGGCCGGACAACGCCGCGGTCCTCGCCGCCCAGGCGATCGAGCGCCTCGCCGCGCCCGGCGAGCCCGAGGTCACGCCCGTCATGGCGCGTTTCTTCGAGACCGCGGCGGATGCGCTCGAGGGCGAGACGTCCACGCTGATGCGGGCCCTGGGAAGCGGCGATCCGGGCCGCACCGAGGCCGCGCTGTCGCGGCTGTGCACGCCGGCCTACGCACGCGCGGCCCGCGCGCTCCTCCGGGACACGATCTCGCCCAACGTGGTCAATGCCGGCGTCAAGTACAACGTCATCCCGGGCGAGGCCACGCTCGAGCTCGATTGTCGGCTCCTGCCGGGCACCGACGAGCCGATGATGCGTGCGCAGATCGAGCGACGCCTGGGCCCGGACCTCGCGTCGGCCGCGAGGATCGAACTCGTCATCACGATGCCGCCCGTCGTGGCGGATGACGACAGCCCGCTGTTCCGCGAGCTCGCCCGAGCCATCGTCGAGCACGATCCCGCGGGAGTGCCGGTGCCCGTGATGGCGCCGTTTGCCACGGATGCCAAGACCCTCATGCGGCTGGGGGTCCCGTCGTACGGGTTCTCGCCCCTCCGGATCGCGGCCGACGAGTCCTATCTCGAGCGGTATCACGGCGTGGATGAGCGCGTGTCGCTCGACGCCCTGCGCTGGGGCCTGCCGGTCCTGTACGACGCGGTGCTTCGCTTCTGCGGCTGATCGCAGACGCGGAGCGCGCGCAGGGTGCGCGGCCGCTCGCCGGCGCGGCACGGGACGCGGAAGCGGCCGGGATCCGCCCCCGCGGATCCCGGCCGCCGATGGCCGATCGGAAGGCCGAACTACCGATCGGCGGGAGAGTCCGCATGGGCTGCCGCGGTCGCCCGTGCGCGCCGTCGCGGGAGGGTAAGCACGAGGGCCGCGGCCACCACCGCAAGCAGCGCGGCGATCGTCCAGGCTGAATTGCCGGACGGGCCGGACACCGGGGCCGTCTCCGTCGGCGGGACCGACGGGTTGACGCTGGGTGCGGGCGCCACGGTCACGGCAATCTGGCCGCGGATCTCGCCACCCGGGTTGGCCGCCGTGTGGACGTTGATGTACGTCCCGCCCGCCTCGATGGCGGCCACGGCGCCGGCGAAGTCGGTGACGCTGCCGGTCGGGGTCAGGTCCGCCGCGGTCAGCGTGCCGGTCATCGGGCTCGATCCCGCGACGAGCGGGAGCAGGACGCCCCCGTTCGTGCCGGCATCGCCAAGGTGGATGTGGGCGGCCGCGGCTGCGCCGGTCAGGCCGGAGTACGCGACGTAGTAGGTGATCGTGCTGCCATCCGTGCTGATGACCACCCAGGCCGTGCCGCTCCCGGAACCCGCCACGGCCGGGACCTCCTGGGCGCCGCTCAGCGTGGCGAAGTGGGCATCGCCCGCATCGACCACCTGGCCGCGGAGCTCACCACCCGGGTTCGCCGCCGTGTGGAGGTTGATGTAGGTGTCGCCGGCGCGGATCGCGGCGACGGCCTCGGCGAAGGTCGTGATCGAACCGCTCGGCGTGAAGTCGGCTGCGGTCAGCGTGCCGACCATCGGGCTGGCCGATGCGGCGAGGGGCAGGATGACACCGCCGTTGGCGCCCGCGGCGCCGGTGTGGATGTGGGCGGCCGCGAGGGCGCCCGACAGGCCGCTGTACTCGACCACGTACCAGATCGTCGACTCGTCGGCCGAGATCACCACCGTCGCGGCACCGGACGCCGCGGTGACGACCGGCGGCACTTCCTGGGCCCCGTCGAGCGCGCCGCCGTAGGCCGGCTCCGGAGGGTCGGCGGCGAGGGCGATCGGCGCGCTGAGCGCCAACAACCCGATGACGAAGGGGGTCGTGAGCTTGCGGTGCATGGCATCCTCCAGCGGTCGACGGCCGCGAACCGAGCGCGTGAGCGGTGCGCTGCCGGACGGGCGCCGATGGGTGCTCTACGCCGCGACGCCGCAATCGGATCGCGATCCGATCTCGCGCAGGCCGCGTAGACCCGCCATGACCACCGTCGTTCGAGCTCTCGGACGCCTCGCGGCGCTCGCCGTCGGCACGCTGGCCCTCGCAGCATCGCCGGCCCTTGCGGCCACCCACACGATCCAGGCGGAGAACTACGCCTTCGTGGCGCCGGGCGGCGGCTCCTCGATCACCATCGCGGCCGGCGACAGCGTCACGTGGGTCGCGAGCGGCGACCCGCACACGGTCACCAGTGGGAGCCCCGGGGCGATCGACAATCGGTTCCCCGACCGGCCCGCGTCGGTCGGCCTGCTCCTCGACGGTGACACCTTCTCAACGACGTTCACGACGCCCGGCACGTATGCGTACTTCTGCGAGGTCCATCCCGAGCAGATGCACGGCACCGTGGTGGTGGTCGCGGCGGCGACGGCACCGCCGACGCCGGCCCCGACGCCCGTGCCCACGCCGCGCCGCACCGTCGCCCCGACGCCGCTCCCGACGCCCGCGCCGACACCCACGGCAGACGCCACGCCCACTCCGGCGGCAAGTCCGACGGCCCCGGCGCCGAGCCCCACCATGTCCGCGGCGCCGAGCGCCACACCGACGCCGGCCCCGACCGCGGCTGAACCCTCGCTCGCGCCGAGCCCCGCCCCCGTGGGGGAGTCCGACAGCGATTCCGGCGGCGGCCTCGTGGCCGTGATCGCGGTAGTGGTCGCGGGCGTGATCGGCGGCGGGGTTGTCATGGCCCTCCGACGTCGCGGCGCCTGAGGCGGCTCAGCCGGGCTCGCCTCGCACGAACCGGCCCCGGCGCGAGAACGCCCGGGTCGCCAGCGCCGCGACGCCCATCGCCACGAGCGCGCGTTCCGCCGTGGGCAGGGGCCGCACGGCGGTGAGGAACTGGTCGGCCCGGGCACGATCGACCGCCCGCAGCACCGCGTGGCCGCGCTGGGTGAGGCCGAGCGACCGCTGTCGGCGATCCTCCGGCTCCGCACGGCGCTCCAACAGCCGGCGCCGCACGAGCCCGTCCACCAGGCGACTCGTCGCCGACGGCGATCGTCCCAGGGCCTCCGCGAGCTCACCGATCGTGAGCGTGCTGCCGTCGGCGAGGACGTAGAGGGCGGCGAGCTGGGTGAAGCCCAGGCGGAGCTCACCCAGCTGCGAGGCGAACCCGATCACGAGCTCACGCCACAGCGCCCGGCCCATCGCCACGCGCTCCGAGATCTGGCGCACGTTGGCCGTCCGCGGGCCGCCCGAAAGGGCCGTGGTCGCAAGATCGGCCTCGAACCGGCGGGCGATGGCACGAACGCTCGCCGCCCGCGGGCGGCGGCGTACGGCGATTGGCGACCGGTCTCCGGTGACGGGGTGGGAATCGGGCTCGGACATGTGGCGGACAGCGTACGTCGAACGGCCTTGACGTGTGCATGTCTGCACGCAGTCCACGCTCGGGCCCGAGATCGGGACGCACCATTCGGGCAACACCGCGGACAGGCGGCGTGTGGTCCGGGCTGCGAGGAATCGCGTCGGGCGCGCGCCGGCCGGGCGACCGCGTCCGGTTCGTACGTCAAGGGAGGCCATGGCAACCGTCGCGTTCATCTTCCCGGGCCAGGGATCGCAGTTCGTGGGCATGGGCCAGGCGCTCGCCGCCGTCTCCCCCGCGGCCGCCGCCGTCTTTGAGGCAGCGGACGCCGCGCTCGGATCGTCGATCAGCAACGTGGCCTGGAACGGCCCCGAAGACGCCCTCAACCGGACGGAGCAGGCGCAGCCCGCGCTGCTGGCGACGTCGATCGCCATCCTCGCCGCGCTCCG
>CAZVDO010000017.1:38838-41945 GCA_964625345.1 uncultured Anaerolinea sp.
AATGCCCCGGGCCAGGTGGTCGTGTCGGGCGAGCGGGCGGCCATCGAGGCCGGCGCGGAGATCGCCCGGGAGCTCGGGGCCAAGCGCGCGATCGTGCTGCCCGTGAGCGTCGCGGCCCACTCCCCGCTCATGGCGGACGCGGCGGCGAACCTGCGCGATGTCCTCGCCTCGATCACCTTCAACGACCCGGACGTCCCCCTCCTGGCGAACGCCGACGGGCACGTGCTCACCACCGGCGACGCCTGCCGCACGGAGCTGGTCGAACACCTCACGACCGGGGTCGACTGGGTCCACGCCGTCGAGACGATGGTCGCCGGGGGCGTCGACACCTTCATCGAGATCGGCCCGGGCAGGGTGCTCACGGGCCTGACCAAGCGGATCGCCGCCGATGCGGTCGTGCTCGCCACGAACGACGCGTCCGCCCCCGACGGCCTCGCCGTGCCCACCATCGGCGGAGGGCCGGCAGCGCCGGCCTGAGCCACCCCGAGACAGGAGCCCAACCTCGTGCGCACCCCCGATTACCAGCGTCGCGTCGTCATCACCGGCCTCGGCGTGATCAGCCCCGTCGGCAATGACGCGACGACCGCGTGGTCCAACCTCGTGAACGGCGTGTCCGGCCTCGACGAGATCACCCGCTTCGACGTCTCCGGATACGAGCACAAGGCGGCGGGCGAGGTCCGGGACTTCGACGGCGGCGCCTGGATGGACCCCAAGGCCGTCCGGCGCAGCGAGCGCGAGATGCACTTCGGGGTTGCCGCCGCCAAGCAGGCCCTCGCGGATTCGGGCTTCGAGATCACCGATGCCAACCGGACCGATGTCGGGGTCGTGTTCGGGTCGGGCGCGGGCGGGCAGCAGCTCATGATCGACAGCTTCCGGACCTTGCACGAGAAGGGACCCAACCGGGTCCCGCCGACCTTCATCGCCAACGCCCTGGTGGATTCGACGAGCGGGATGATCGCCATCGAGACCGGCGCGATCGGCCACAACGTGTGCATCGTCTCGGCCTGCGCCACCGGCACCCACAACGTGGCGGAGGCGGCCGAGGTGATCCGCCGCGGGGACTGCATCGCCGTGATCAGCGGCTCCACGGAGGCGCCGCTCCTGGAGGTCGCCCACGCCGGGTTCGGCAACATGCGCGGGCTCGGCTCGCCGCGGCCGGGAGAGCCCCTCCAGACCGTCTCACGCCCATTCGATGCGACCCGCAACGGGTTCGTGCTCGGCGAGGGTGCGGGCGGACTGTTCGTGGAGGACCTCGAGCACGCGAAGGCGCGCGGGGCCCGGATCTACGCCGAGGTCGTCGGCTACGGTTCGGCGGCCGACGGCTGGGACATGATCCAGCCGATCGAGGGCGGGACCGGCTCGGCGCGGGCCATGCAGATGGCCCTCGAGCGCCGCGGCGTCCCCGCGGACGAGGTCGACCTGATCAACCCCCACGGCACCTCCACCCCGGTCGGCGACGCCCGTGAGGCGGAAGCGATCTGGACGGTCTTCGGCGAGCGCGCCTCGGCTGGACACCGGTCGCTGGCCATCAGCGCGACGAAGTCGATGACGGGCCACATGATGGGCGCGGCCGGGGCCTTCGAGGCCTTCGCGACCGTGCTGTCGGTCGCCAATCAGGTCGTGCCGGGCACGCTCAACTACCGCGATGCCGACCCCGCCTGCGACCTGTGGGTCGTCGACGAGACGATCGACATGCCGATCCGATACGCCCTGTCCAACAACATCGGGCTGGGCGGCCACAACGGCGCGGTCATCTTCAAGCGCTACGACGGCGACTGAGCGCGAACCGGCGCTCGCCCCCTCATCGGTACAATCCGCCCAACCGTCCCCGCCGCATCGGAGTCTCACGCGTGCCAAGCCAGGATCCCGCGCGCCGCGCGGTCGTGACCGCGATGGGCGCGATCACGCCCATCGGCAACGACAGCGAGACGTATTGGTCCAACCTGCTCGCCGGCGTGCCCGGCGGGGGCCCGATCACGTCGTTCGACACCACCGGCCACGACGTGAAGATCGCGGCCGAGGTCAAGGACTTCGATCCCACCCTGACCATGGACCGGAAGATGGCCCGGCGCATGAGCCGGTTCATCCACTTCGGCGTTGCGGCGGCGACCGAGGCGATCGAGCGCGCCGGCATCGACTTCTCGACCTGGACGCCGGAGCAGCGGGACCGCGTGGCCGTCGTCATCAACACCGGCGGCGGCGGCATGGAGCAGGTCATCGAGGGCGCTCGCGTGCTCTGGGATCGCGGTCCGGGCCAGGTCAGCCCGTTCGCCATCCCGGCTGTCTCGGGCAGCATGGCGGCCGCCCAGGTCTCGATGAAGTACGGCCTCACCGGACCGGTCATGACCCAGGTGGCGGCCTGCGCCAGCGGCGTCATCGCCTTCCAGGACGCGCTCCGGCTCATCGCCAACGATGAGTGCGACGTCGTGATCGCCGGCGGCTCCGAGGCGCCTCTCCTGCCGATGGCCTTCGCGGCCCTCGCGAACATGGGCGCGCTGTCCAAGCGCAACGACGACCCCGCGGGCGCGTCCCGTCCGTTCGACCGGACGCGGGACGGGTTCGTGTTCGGCGAGGGTGCCGGCATCCTCGTCGTCGAATCCGCGGCCCATGCGCAGGCCCGGGGAGCCACCATCCTCGCCGAGATCATCGGCGCCTCCCTCACGGCCGACGCCTTCCACATCTCGGCGCCCGAACCCACCGGCCGGGGCGCTGCGATGGCGATGTCCGGTGCCATGCGCCATGCCGGCATCGGCCCGACCGACATCGACTACCTCGTGGCCCACGGGACCTCGACGCCGCTCAACGACGCCACCGAGACCAAGGCGATCAAGCGGGCGTTCGGTGAACGGGCCACCTCGCTCCCGATCTCCTCCCCGAAGTCGATGGTCGGCCACCTCCTCGGGGCGGCCGGCGCCGTGGCGGCGATCGCGGCCGTCGGCGCGATCCGCGACGGCTGGATTCCGCCCACGATCAACTATCGCGAGCCGGATCCGGACTGCGACCTCGACTACACGCCCAACGTGAAGCGGAAGCTCCACGTGGACACGGCGATGATCAACGGGTTCGGATTCGGCGGCCAGAACGCCGTCGCCATCTTCCGGCGCTTC
>CAZVDO010000018.1:0-4294 GCA_964625345.1 uncultured Anaerolinea sp.
GCACGGATGGCCTCGGGAAGCACCACGGATGCGGGTCCCGGATGGCCGGGCGCCGCGGCCGTCGCCAGGGCGGCCGAGCTCGCGGCGGCCTCCGCCGGCGCCGCTTCCGGCACGACGCCGGGCACGGCCCCGCCAGGGCCGTCGCGCGTCACCACCAGTTGACCCCGCCCTCGAGGTCGGCGTCCATGTCGTCCAGCACGCGGGCGTACGTCCCGGCCGAGAGGTACTTCCAGCCGCCGTCGGGCAGGAGCGCCACGATCGTGCCGGATTCCATGGTCTGGGCCACCCGGGCGGCCGCGACGAGGACGGCTCCGGATGATGGGCCGGCGAAGATCCCCTCTCGATCCAGGAGGTCGCGCACGGCCGCAACCGCATCTCGGTTGGACACGAGGTACTTCGCATCGAGCAGCGCGGGGTCCAGGATCTCCGGCACGAACCCCTCGTCGAGGGATCGGAGGCCCTGCACGGCCTCGCCCGGGAGCGGCTCTGCCGCGATGATCCGGACGTCGGGCTTGACCCGCGCGAAGTACCGGGCGACGCCCATCAGCGTGCCCCCGGTCCCGAGGCCGGCCACGAACGCGTCGATCTCCGGGCAGTCTGCGAGGATCTCGGGGCCGGTAGTGCGCTCGTGGGCCGCCGGGTTGGCCGGGTTGCCGTACTGGTAGGGCATGACGAAGCGCGGGTCACGAGCCGCGAGGTCGCGGGCCATCGCGATGGCACCGTTCGAGCCGAGCGCGCCCGGCGAATCGATGATCTCGGCCCCGAACAGGGCCGCGACCTGGCGCCGCTCCTCGGTCACGTTGTCCGGCATGACGAGCGCGATCCGGTAGCCCTTGCGGCGGGCGATCATCGCGAGCGCGATCCCGGTATTGCCCGAGGTCGGCTCGAGGATCACCGAATCGGCACCCAGCGCGCCGCGCGCCTCGAGGTCCTCGATGAGCGCCCGGGCGGCGCGATCCTTCACCGACCCGGTCGGGTTCATGAACTCGAGCTTCGCGTAGATGCGGACCCGCGGGTTGGGCGACATGCGCGGAACCGCCACGAGCGGGGTGAACCCGATGGCATCCACGATGCTCTCGTAGCGGCCGCCGTGCGGATGGTCCCCGGCGTGCGCGGCGACGTGCCGCTCGGCGGTGGCTCGCATCGCCGCGTCGGCGGGTTCCGCTATGCCGGGCACGGGATCGGTTCGCTCCCGCCCGGGCCCAGCCGCCGGGCCGGCCCCAGGACCGGCGGCGGGACCGGCCGCGGTCACGGCCGCGGACGGTGCGGCGCGCATGTCAGCCGCCTGCCATCGCCGGCAGGAGTCGCACCTCGTCCGAAGCCGCGACGGGCGTGCCCAGGCCATCGAGGTAGCGGACGTCCTGTCCGTTGACGTAGACGTTGACGAAGCGATTGAGCTCGCCCTCCGGGGTCAGGAGCTGGCCGCCCAGCCCGGGATGATCCGCGAGCAGGGCATGAACGAGCTCCCCGACGGTGGAGCCGCCGAGGTCCAGGGTCTTGGCCCCGCCGACCTGGGGTCGCAGGACGGCGGGAATGAACACGGTGCTCACGCAGAGGCCTCCGGAGTGGTGCCGAACCCGCCGCCGAACCCGGCGCTGCCGAGGACGAACGGCGCATCGGCCGGGAATGCAGAGAGGACGGGACCCTCGCCACGCTCGCGAGCGGCACGGGCGTCGTCGGAGCAGACGGGGCAGGCCGGATCCCGGCGCAGCTGCAGCTCCGTGAACTCGGTCTCGAGGGCGTCGAAGATCAGGAGCCGGCCCGCGAGGGTCGTCCCGATCCCGAGCAGGACCTTGAGGACCTCGTTGGCCTGGAGCAGCCCCATGATCCCGGGCACGACGCCGAGCACGCCGGCCACGGAGCAGCCGGGCGCGAGCTCGGGCGGCGGCGGGGTCGGGTACAGGCACCGGTAGCACGGTCCCTCGTACGGGATGAACGTGGTGAGCTGCCCCTCGAACCGGAAGACCGAGGCGTGGACGACCGGGATCCCGGCCGCGACCGCGGCGTCGTTGAGGAGGTAGCGCGTCTCGAACGTGTCGGTGCCATCGAGGATCACGTCGTAGCCGGCGATGATCCGCTCGACGTTGTCCCCGACGAGCATCTCCTCGTGGGGGACCACGGTCACGTCCGGGTTGAGCGCCGTGATCGTCTTGCGCGCGCTCTCGACCTTCTTCTCCCCCACCCGATCGGTCGTGTGGAGGATCTGGCGCTGGAGGTTGGAGACGTCCACGACATCGAAGTCGACGAGGCCGATGGTGCCGACCCCCGCCGCCGCGAGATAGAGCGCCGCCGGGCTGCCGAGCCCGCCCGCGCCGATCAGGAGGACGCGGCTCTCGAGGAGCTTCGCCTGGCCTGGCGTCCCCACCTCAGGGATGAGCAGGTGGCGGCTGTACCGCTGCTGCTGCGGCTTCGAGAGCACCACCGGGGTCACCCATGGCCTGCCCCCCGACTTCCAGGACTGGAAGCCTCCGGCCATGGAGATCGGGTCGGCGTATCCGAGCTCCTTGAGGGTCTGTGCCGCGAAGGCCGAGCGGACCCCGCCGGCGCAGTACAGCAGGACGGGTGCCGAGCGATCCGGCACCGCGGCCTCGATCTGCTGCTCCAGGTAGGAGCGGCCGACGTGGAGGGAGCCAGGGATGTACCCCTGCTCCCACTCGCTGTCCTCGCGGACATCCACGAACGTCACGCCCTCCGCCAGGAGGCGCTCGGCCTCGGCGGCACCCACCTCCCGGATCGAGGCCTTGGCCTCGCGCAGGAGATCGGCGTATGACTTGGTCATCGGTAGGTCCGTGTCCCTTCTACTGCGACGGATCCGGGACGTAGCGGAGGTATGGGGTCTCCGCCCGCCAGCCGTCCGGGAACTTCTCCCTGGCCTGCTCGTCGGTCACGCTCGCGAGGATGATCACGTCGTCCCCGTGCTGCCAGTTGGCCGGGGTCGCCACTGAGTGCGACGACGTGAGCTGGAGCGAGTCGATGGTCCGGAGGATTTCGTCGAAGTTGCGCCCGGTGCTCGCCGGGTAGGTGAGCTGCAGCCGGACCTTCTTCTGGTTGTCGATGATGAAGACCGAGCGGACGGTCTGGGTGGCCTCGGCGTTGGGATGGATCATGTCGTACGCCTCCGACACGGCCCGATCCTTGTCCGCGATCAGCGGGAAGTTGAGCGGGACGCCGGCCGTCTTCTCGATGTCCTTGGACCAGCCCTCGTGGTCGGACACGCCGTCCACGCTGAGGCCGAGGACCTTCACGCCGCGCTTGTCGAATTCGCCCTTGAGCCGGGCCACGGTGCCGAGCTCCGTGGTGCAGACCGGGGTGAAGTCCTTGGGATGGCTGAAGAGGATGGCCCAGTCGTCGCCGAGCCAGTCGTGGAACCGGATCTCCCCCTCGGTGGATTCGGCGGTGAAATCGGGGGCGGTGTCGCCCAGTCGAATGGACATTGGAATGCGGACTCCCTGAGGCTTCAGTGCAGGTGGTGGTGCGAGCGGCCGCGCCGGTCGGTCCGGCGGGTCGCGGTGCGCGGTGCGAGCGCGGAGTGCGAGCGCGGTGCCCACGGCTGAGCGCGGGGCGCGAGTCGCGAACGGGGCGCCGGCGATCAGGCCGGCGGCGTACACCTGCAGCGGCCCGGGACGCGGACGCTGGTTGGGATCCGGGGGGTGGTGATCACGATGCCGCCTCCGCCCCTCGCGCCGATCCGGCAGTGGCACCGGCGGGCGCGGGAGCTCCGACGCCGGCCGGCGTGCCAGTCGCGGCGCTGGCCGGGGCGCCCGCGTCGGCGAGCGCCTGCTGGAGCGTGTCGAGGCTGAGCAGGGCGCACTTGAGCCGGGCGGGGCTGATCTCGATGCCCAGGAGGTCGAGCACGTCCTGGGACGTGAGCGCGGCGGCCTCGGTGATCGGCTTGCCCTTGACCTCGTCGGTCAGGAGCGAGGCCGACGCCTGGCTGATGGCGCAGCCCCGGCCGGTGAACCCGACGCCCGCGATCGTGCCGTCCGAGAGCCGGAGCTGGAGGGTGATCCGGTCGCCGCACAGCGGGTTCGCGCCCTCATGCGAGGCGTTGGCGTGCTCCAGCACCCCGAAGTTGTGGGGCCGCCGGTAGTGCTCGAGGATGTAGTCGCGGTAGAGGTCGTCCATTTCGGATCGAGAGTGTAGCGCGAGTCCCCAATCCCGACCAGCGCGGTCGGGTATGGCACGTCCGCCGGCGACCGCCCGTCCGCCCGCCGCTCCCGGCCCGCCGCTCCCGGCCCGCCGCTCATACGCGCCGCCGCTCCGCCGCTCGCCCGCCGCTCTGCCGCCCCGGCCC
>CAZVDO010000018.1:4394-20283 GCA_964625345.1 uncultured Anaerolinea sp.
GCGGGCGCCTGGGGCCCGATGACGCGCATCTCATACGCCCCACGTATGGGGGCGGACGTCAGGCGGGTCGATCGCGGCCCAGGCGTGCGGGTACATACGCCGGGCGTATGAAGGGGCCGGTGGAGGCCGTCGGGGGACCCGTGGAGGCCGTCGAGGGCCCGCGGCCGCGGCCGCGCCCGCGACCGCTCGCGCCGAGGCCGCGCCTCAGGCGGTACCGAAGACCCGCTTGACCTCGGTGATGCCCTCGATCAGGGCATCGATGTCGGCGCGCGTCGTGTAGACGTTGAAGCTGGCACGGGCCGTGGCCGGCAGGTCCAGGCGCTCGTGGAGGGGCATGGTGCAGTGGTGGCCGGCACGCACCGCCACGCCCGTTCGATCCAGCACCTGGGCCACGTCGTGCGGGTGGATGCCCGGCAGGTTGAACGGGATGACGCCGCCCCGCAGGCCGGCATCGAGCGGGCCGTAGAGCGCCACATCGGGGTGCTGAGTCATGAGCTGGACCAGCGCGTAGCCGACGAGCTCGCGCTCGTGCTCGCGAACACGGCCCATCCCGAGTCCGGCCAGGTAGTCGGCCGCGACCCCCAGGCCGATCTCGGCCGCGATGTCCGGCGTGCCCGCCTCGAACTTCCAGGGGATCTCGTTGAAGTCCGAGCGTCGCAGGTGGACCTCGCGGATCATCTCGCCGCCCGCCAGGAAGGGGGGCATCGCCTCGAGGAGCGACCGGCGCGCCCAGAGGGCACCGGAGCCGGTGGGTCCCAGCATCTTGTGACCCGAGAAGACGTAGAAGTCGGCATCGATCGCCTGGACGTCGACCGGCACGTGGGGGACGGCCTGCGCACCGTCGATGAGCACGAGCGCGCCGGCCTCGTGGGCCATGCGCGTCATCTCGGCGACCGGATTGATCGTCCCGAGCGTGTTGCTCACGTGGGTGAACGCAACGAGCTTCGGCTTGAGCTTGAGCAGCACCTCGAAGACATCGAGGCGGAGCTGGCCATCGTCGGTGATCGGGATGAACTCGAGGTCCCCGTCCTGCTCCTGCACGAGGAGCTGCCACGGCACCAGGTTCGCGTGGTGCTCCATCTCGGTCAGCACGATCGCGTCGCCCCGACCGATGTTCCGCCGGCCCCAGCTGTAGGCCACGAGGTTGATCGCCTCGGTGGCGTTCCGGGTGAACACGACCTCGTGGGAATCGGGCGCGTTGATGAAGCGGGCCACGCGGGCGCGCGCCGCCTCGTACGCGGCCGTCGAGCGCTCGCCGATCTCGTAGATGCCGCGATGCACGTTCGCGTTGTAGGCGCGGTAGTACGTGTCCATCGCGTCGATCACGACCTGCGGCTTCTGGCTCGTCGAGGCCGAATCGAGGTAGACGAGCGGCCGGCCGTGGGCGGTGGTCGTGGCAAGGATCGGGAAGTCGGCCCGGATCACCTCGGGCACGAGGCGCCCGTCGCGGATGCGCGGGTCGTCGATCGCGGCGCCGGGCGCCTCCGTGGCAGCCTCGGGATGCGTGCTGATGGCCATGACGCGCTCCCTCAGTGGGCCAGGGCTGCCGGCTCGTCGAGCCGGAGGGCATCGTCGGGCACGTCCACCTCGAGGCCGTTCTCGCGGAGGATCGGGCCGTAGCCTTCGTCCTCGAGGCGCAGTGCGAGGTCGCGGCCCCCCGAGGCAACGATCCGGCCGCGGGCGAGGACATGCACGACGTCGGGCTTGATGTGGTTGAGCAGGCGCTGGTAGTGGGTGATCAGGAGCACGCCGAGGTCGGGGCTGAGCATCGCATTGACGCCCTCGGCGACGATCCGGAGGGCGTCGATGTCGAGGCCCGAATCGGTCTCGTCGAGGATCGCCATCCGCGGCTCGAGCATGGCCATCTGGAGCATCTCGAGGCGCTTCTTCTCGCCGCCCGAGAACCCGTCGTTGACGTAGCGGGACACGAAGCTCTCGTCCATCTTGAGGAGGGCGAGCTTCTCGCGCATCTTCCGCCGGAAGTCGAGCATGGAGATCCCGCCCTTGACCGGGTCGGTGGGATCGATCTCCGGGTCCTTGTCGATGCCCTGGAGCTTGGCGTTGAGGGCGCTCCGGATGAAGCTCGCGACGCTCAGGCCCGGCACCGCCGTCGGGTACTGGAACGCGAGGAACATGCCCAGGCGGGCGCGCTTGTCGGCCGACAGCGCGATGACGTCGCGGCCCTGCCACGTCACCTCGCCCCCCTTGATGACATAGGCGGGGTGGCCCATCAGGGCGTAGGCGAGCGTCGTCTTGCCGGACCCGTTCGGGCCCATGATCGCGTGGACTTCGCCCGGCCCGACGTCGAGGTCGATGCCCTGGAGGATCTCGCGATCCGGGTCTGCGATCGGCGCGACGCGGAGGCCGCGGATGACGAGGTGGCTGGGCTGGTCGTTCGTGGTCACGAGGGTGTTCCGGCTCCTTCGAGGACGGGGATGACGGCCGATGGGCCGACGGAGGTCATGGACGGCAGCGGCGGGACCAGGTCGGCGAGGGTCATGCCCTCGAGGGCGCCGGCGATCGCGTCCCGGACGCGGACCCACAGCACGTTGACCGTGCAGGTTGCGGTGCGATCGCACAGGGTGGCGTGCTCGGGATCGTCCGACGCGCAGATCATCGGGGCGATCGGGCCCTCCAGGGCGCGCAGCACCTCGCTCATCCGGATCTCCGCCGGCGGTCGCGCCAGCTCGTAGCCGCCGTGGGCGCCACGGGTCGAGGTCACGAGGCCTGCATCCCGGAGGCCCATGGCCAGCTGCTCGAGATAGGCCCGCGGCAGGTCCTCGGCCGCGGCGATCTCGGTCAGGCTTGCCGGGCCGGTGCCGTGGTGGCGGCCCAGCTGGACCATGAGGCGCACGCCGTATTCGCCCTTGGTGCTGAAGGCGACGGCGCCGGATCCGTGGAAGTTCGGTCGCGTGGTCAGGGCTCGGTCCTCGACGATGTGCGGCGCCCGGCGAGGCGTGTTCGTGCACTCCACGCGCACCGTTCGCTCGGGTCGCAATTCCGACCAGAAAGGTCGGGATTAGTCTAGGACGAGGCCGTCGCGAGCGTCAATCGCACCGGGGGGTAGTAGAAAGGCTGCAGCGGAGTTGCCGCGTTGGCTTTGTCGGCACTTGACTGCCGAGGCCGCGCCCGGTACGGTCACCCAGCCGGGCGCGTGCGGCACAGGAGGTGCTGTGTGGATACGCGTACGCCATCAGCGGCGGCAGGGCCCCATCTCGTTCTCCCATGGCGACACTCCAGCCGGCACCGACTTGCCTTTCGATTCGCCTTGGCAGTCACACTCGCGGTACTCGGACCTTCGGTCGTTACGGCTCACTCGCCGACCGCGGGGGAGCGGGAATACTCCACGAGCGGCGCAACGGAGGAGTTTTTCCTCGGTCAGGGCACCTCGGGCCTGACCTGGTTCACCACTCGAATCGAGACGGCGCTTGAGACCAACTTCGAGACGGCCAACAACTCCCTTACTCCGAACTTCGTTCGGACCGCGGTCGATGGCGTTGAGATCAAGTACCTCCTAAACAGCCAGGTTCCCGACACCACCGAGTGCCCGGCGTCGTTCTGGTATGCCTGCTCCGACTACAACGGTGGTGCTGCGAAGACGACGTGGCACTCGACCACATACAACAGTGAGGACCCGAGCGGCTCGAAAGTCTCTTGGTGGTGTGATCACCCATCTCAAGACCCTCCCGGCTGCTTCGACGTTGGGAGAGTCCTCTTGCATGAGGCCGGGCACGGAGTCGGGCTGGCGCGATCGAGCAACGGGCAGAGTCACCAGCCAGACTCTGCCGCATACACGACGACGGTGATGCAGATCAACCCGATCGTGTCCTCGAACACCGGCTGGAACACGGCCGTGCTCGGCACGTGTGACCTCTTCGAGCTGAGTCGTGAGTACGACGTAGTTGACTATTCGGACCCGTACCCGGCCTGTATCGACCACCTATCCGGCGTCGCGTTCTCCGGTGGCAAGATCATCAGTCCTACCGTACTGAACAATCCGCCTGACGAGTGCACCGGCGTTAGCGTCGTGTTGTCGGGAACGCTGCGACTGGTCTCTGTCGTTGGCGCGAGTGACGATGACCAGCTTGGCCTACTAGCCGGCAACGGCTTGGCAGGTCGCACGATCTCGATCTATCGACGTACGCCCGGCGGCTCATATGGATCCCCATACACCACCACCACCGTTACGAGTGGGTCGAGCGGAAGTTGGTCGAAGTCCGTGGTTAGTGGCACGAGCGGCACGTGGTACTTCCAAGCCAGGTTTGCCCCAGCGGGCGCAGATGCCACGACATTGAACTCGTCGACGTCGGCCGAGTTCCCCGTGACGTGGAATCCTCCCCCCTGCTGAACCGACCGTCCTCCGCGCGCCCCTATATGGATGTGAGTTGGGTCTTGGCTGCGGATCTTTTCGGCCGCGCCCGTCAGGGGGACCAAGAGGCGTTCGAGGAGTTGCTCGCTCCGGTTCTGCCACGTGCATTGGGGTTGGCCGCATTGATCACGCGCAGTTCAACGGATGCGGAGGATGTCGTCCAAGAGGCACTGATCCAGGCCTGGCGAGACCTCCCGTCGGTCCGTCGATCTGACGCCTTTCCAGCCTGGTTTCGACGCGTCGTCGCTCGGACCGCGATCCGGTCCGCCCAGCGGACGAGACGGATGGCGGGAGGAACGCTGGATTCGAGCGCCGGACTAGGTCTTCGTTTCGAAACGGAGGTCGAGCTGCGACTTGCTTTCGACGGGCTGAGCGCAACAGACCGCGCAGTTGTGTCCCTGCGCTACTACCTCGGCTACAGCACCCGGGAGGTCGCCTCCGCCCTAGGTCTTCCCGAAGGAACTGTGAAGTCAAGGCTCCACACCGCACTGAGCCGACTGCGGGCGGCCGCGATAGGAGACGAACAGTGAGCGACTTTCACGATCGCCTGTCAGATTGGCTTCATGAGGATGCTCGGCAGGCTGAAGCCCGATCCGACGATGCCCTTGTCAGATTCAAGTCCAGTCACAAGTCGAAGCGACGAGGTTTCCCCGTGTCTGTGGCGGCGCCAGTGGCGATCGCCGCAGTCGTCCTGATCGCGGTCGCCTCCATCGCGCGGCTCAACCTGTCGACAACTCCCAACCCGGGGAGCAGCGCCTCAGACGCAACACAGCCTCCGGCGTCGCATCCGACGGCGCTTGACCCGGCCGCTCAGACGCTGCTGGAGGATACGCGCGTGGCGATGATCGACCCGCGTGCCGAGGGAGGCGGGCAATGGCTCGTTGGCACCCTGGGAACCGATTGGGCACCGCTTCCCTACACCGCCGGCGACACCGTCGTCCGGACCGACGCCAACCGTGTGATCGCCGCCGTTCAGGACGATGGGCTTCGGATTCTCGACGTCACCAATCGCGCGGACGTCCGGGTTCTCTACGAGGGTCCTCCGCCAACGTCAACGGTCCTTGCGGGGTCCGGTCCCGGCGATCAGGTCGTCGTCGTGGGTGTGGATCTTGGTGTGATGGTCGTGGTCGACCAGACGTCCAAGCTCCTCGTCGAACCCGAATCGACCTCGGAGCCGACGCAGCGTGGTCAGATCCTCTGGTCTCAGAACGGGATGCTCGCTGCATCGCCGCTTTGCACCCAGCTCACGTGCGCAACTGCCGTGATTGATCTCACGAGCGACCGCTCCTGGACGGTTCCGGATCTCGTCCCGCTGGCAATTTCCAACGAGGTGGTGATTGGTTATCGGTCGGAGGGGGACCGAGCCCTCCTAGCGCTTGGCATTGAATCGCTCGCCGTTGTCAGCGTCGACTTCGGACCGATCGTCGCTCCCTATTCCGCCACGACCATTGGGGACAACAGGTTTCTCGTCTCCGGTGAGGACAAGAGCGGCAGCCTTGTATTCGTCATTGCGGACGCGAGCGGCACTGCGGCTACGGTCGTTCGGACCGATCCTTCAGGTGCCCAGGTCCTTTACCAGGACTGGCGGTCAGATCGATTTGCCATTCTCGGCCCCCGCTCCGGGCTCGGATCGGCGGCGCTGAAGGCGGTACCCTTCGACGTTCTCGACTTGCGGGCGCCGTTCGGCACCGTGCAGGTTGGTGTGCCAGCTCTGCCAAAGCTTCCCTAGGTCGACGAGTCCAATCGCTGTGTGCGGCGCAAGTCAAACGCTCGCAGAGGCGCGGAGGCGATACCTCGTCCCCGAGCAGCCTGTGGGAAGGCCGCACGCTGCGGATGGCCAGCGCAGCAATGCTGAGCTGGCCCGCCCGGTTCGGTCAGCCGGCGCGGAGGGCCCGCCGGATCTGGTCGGCGTGGTCGTGCGTGTGGCCGGCGTAGATCTCGAGCCAGCGTGCGACCGAGTACGGACCCGATTCCGAGTGCGTACCGGTCCGCGCCCACTCGTCGGGCGTGAGCGCCTCCAGGAGCTGGAGGCTCGCGGCACGGACCGCGCGCACCACGGCGAGCGAGGCCTCGATCGGGCGGTCGTAGTGGAGCCGCCGTGCCCACTCGGGTTCGTCATAGCCGTGGATCACGGGATCGTCCTCGGCCACGAGCCGGCGCAGACGGATGTAGGCCATCGATTCGCTGTCGGCGAGGTGGTGGACGATCTGGCGGGGCGTCCATTCGCCGTCCGGTTGGGGCCGGTCGAGGTCCGCCTCGGTGATGCCGGCCACGGCGTCGTCGAGGTCGGCGATTCCGGAGCGATAGCGATCGAGCAGGGCGGGTCGGTCCATGCCGCTAGTGTGCCGAATGCTCGCTCGAGGCGTGCGGTTCGCCCGCCGCCGGGCCCCCTGGAGTCGCGCCCGCGGCCTGGCCGTTGCCCGGTCCCTCGCCCGACGCGAAGCGGCCGATTCCCAGGCGGCGCATGAACGGGTCGGCGGTCGTGCCCTGGAGCACGAGGGTGAGCAGGACGATCCCGTAGACCGTGCCGGCGAGCAGGTCCCGCTGGGGCATGTCCGCCGGCAGCGACAGGGCGAGCGCCGTGGCCACCGCGCCGCGCAGGCCCGACCAGAACAGCACGTGCAGCCAGGCGAGCGGGAGCGGCGAGCGGCCGGGCAGGATCGCCGCGGCGCCACCGAGCATCGCGTACACGACGACCGCCCGGCCGACGAGCGTCGCGACGTAGCCCCACGCGATGTACGGCGCGGAATCGATGAGCACCTGCGGGCTGATGGCGAGGCCGACGAGGAGGAATGTCAGCGCCGTCAACAGGAAGGCGATGAACTCCCAGACCGTGTCGATCGCCTCGCGGGTCTTGCGGCTCATGCCGGTCTCGCGGCCGTAGTTGCCGACCACGATGCCCGCCACGACGGTGGCGATGATGCCCGATTCGTGCAGCCGATCCGCGATCAGGTAGGTCCCGTAGGCAACGGCAAGGGACACGGTGAGCTCGATGAGGTGGTCGTCGACCGTCGCGATGATCTTCGAGCCGAGCCAGCCCACCGCGATGCCCAGCACCGTGCTGACGACGACGGTGAGCACGAAGGAGAGGGACGCACCACCCAGGTCGAGTCCGGTGCGGACCGCACCGACGGCGAGCGCGAACACCACGATGCCGGTCCCGTCGTTGAACAGGCTCTCGGCCTCCACCACGGTGGCCAGCCGGCGGGGCGCGCCGAGGCGCTTGAAGATCGCGATGACGGCGACCGGATCCGTGGCCGCGACCATGGCCCCGGCCACGAAGGCGAGCGTCGGATCGAGCCCGGTCGCAAGGTAGAGGACGAGGGCGACGATGGCGGCGGTCACGATGACCCCGGGCGCCGCGAGCAGGAGGATCGCGCGGACGCTGCCACGCAGGTCCGCGACATGGGTCTGGAACGCCGCCTCGAAGACCAGGCCGGGAAGCAGCACGGCGAGCAGCAGGTCCGGGTCGATGGCGTGTTCGACCCGGGGCAGGACCGCGCTCATCGCCAGCCCGGCAAGCACGAGCGCGACGGAATACGGGAGCGGCGTCCGCCGGGCGACGAGCGCGACCAGCGCCGCGATCGCCACGAGCACGACGAACAGCTCGGCGGCGACGATCGGGCTGACCTCGTCGAGCTGCATGCCGGCTCCGGTGGTGGGCCCGACCGCGCCTAGATCGCCGCGAGCTCGACGCCGAGCCGGCGCAGCCCGAGCGGCCCGAGGGCGAGGGCCTTGGCGTGCCAGGCCTTCCGATCGAACGCGCGACCCTCGGCGGCGGCAGCCGCCTTCGCCGCCTCGCGGCCCGCGAGCCAGGTCCGTTCGCCGAGCTTGTAGGCCGTGGCCTGGCTCGGCCAGGACAGGTAGCGGAGGACCTCGCTCTCGGACTTGTCGCGGGCCATGCCGCCGGCCCGGACCATGAAGTCGATCGCGCCCTCGTAGGTCCAGGCGCTGCCTGCCGTCCCGGACCAGCCCGGGAAGAGCGCGGCCCCGTGGGCCGGGATCGCGCGGCCGGTGTGGAGCCCGATGTCGGCCACGACGCGCGCGGCCCGGAAGGCATGGGCGCACAGGAACCCGAGCCGCGTCTCCGGGGTCCGGAACCAGCCAAGCTCGTCCATGAGCCGCTCCGCGTAGAGGGCCCAGCCCTCGCCGTGGGCCGAGTTGAAGCCGAGCTTGTGGGCTCGGGTGAGCGGCACGATCTTGATCGTCGAGCCCTGGAGGTGGTGGCCCGGGACGGCCTCGTGGTAGACGGTCGAGACCTCGTCCCACGTGGGGAAGGCGGTTCGCCCGACCGGCGGGAACCAGGTCCGCCCGGGCCGCTGGAGGTCCTCGGACGGGGGTGTGTAGTAGGCCGCGGCGGCGCTGCCCTCGGGCGGGATCCGGACCTCGCAGCGCCGGACCCGGGGGTCGATGTCGAACTCCGTGCCGTCCAGCCCGTCGATCGCCTCGTCCGTGACGTACTGGAGCCACTCGCGGTAGGCCTCGACCCCGTGGATCGAGCGGTTCGGGTCGTTGATCAGCAGGTCCCGAACCGCTTCGAACCCCCGGCCGGGCAGGATCCGCTCGCACTCGATGGCCTTCTCCGCCTCGAGGCGCGCGAGCTCTTCCCAGCCCCACCCGTAGGCCTCGTCGAGGTCGAGGTCCGTGCCGAGGAGGTAGCGTGCCCAGACCTGGTAGCGCTCGTCGCCGGAGGCGTCGGTCTCGGTTGCCTTCGGAGCGTAGTCACGTCGCAGCCAGGTGCCGAGCTCGTCGTAGGCCGCGGCGGCCGCCCGCGCGCCCGCGGACAGTCGGGCGCGGAGTGCCTCGTCCGATCCGTCGTAGCCGGCGACGAAGGTGCCGAACCAGCCCGCGTCCGAGCCGCTGCCCGCCCACGTGGCGCACTGCTCCGCGACGGCGATCGCCTGGCGCCGCGCCGCCGGACGTCCGTGATCGAGGCCCACCTGGAGGCTCGATCGATAGCCCGCGAGGCATGCCGGCACGGCCGAGAGCCGGGCGGCGATGTTCGCCCAGCCGGCGTCGTTCGAGCGGTCCATGAGGTCGAAGACGGACCGGGTGCTTGCCGCCGGTCCGACGACGATGCTGAGCGATCGCTCGCGTTCCCCGGCGTCGAGAACCCCGAGCTCGCCCTCGATCCAGTCGCCGAGGAACCCCTTGCCGAGCCGCTCCGGCTCGTCGGTCGCCTCGGCGACGTCGAGCGCGGCCGCGGTTGCCCGGAGCAGGTCCGCCAGCGCGTCGCGGCCCTCGGGTGAGTAGTCGGTCAGGCGGGTCCCGTCGGCGGGCACGCCCCATCGCTCGCCTCGGACGGGATCGAGCGACGCGATGTCCTCGACGTATCGGCTGGAGATCTCGCTGACGGTGGCCATGGACGGACCTCTTCGTGGCTTGGCGCCTTGCGAACGAGCGAGCAGTGCGGCCGCACGCGTGGCGCCGTGGTGACGGGGGTGCGAGCCCCGGGGATCGGTCGATCGTGACTGCCAGCCTAGCGGGTCGCGAGGGCGCTGGCGCGCACGATCGCGGGGCGCGGACACCGGCCCCGGGCCGGCTAGCAATGGATCTGCGCGAGATGCTCCTCGTCGTGGTCGAGCTCGATCCGGAGGAGCGCCGCCACGTCGAGCTCGCCGAACGTGGCGTGGATGCCGCGCCGCGCCCAGCCGGCGTCGTCGAGCGCATCCACGCGCGCGATCGTGGCCGCGCGGAGACGCGAGAACGCCGCGAGCGCCCCCTCGAACGTCGCATCGCCCGGCCCGGACCAGAGCCCGGGCTCGACCCACGGCCAGTGCGGGAAGGCCTCCGCGACGAGCGCGTCGAGCCGCGGCTGCCAGACGATCTCGTCCACGGCGGCGAGGTGGAGGGTGACCTCGCGGGCCGACCACTCGCCCGGGATCGCCGGGGCGTTCGGGTCGCCAAGGGCCGCGCCGGCTGCCCGGATGCGCCCGGGCATCCCGGCGAGGGCGTCCCGGAGCGCCCGCTGCTCGGGCGTCACGCCGTCGGGTCGGCGACCGCGGCCAGCTCCTCGAGGTAGCTGCGCCGCCACGCCTCCGTCGCCTCGACCTGGTTGAACGTGTACACGTGGAAGCCGACGATGTCGGCGGCGGGATCGGCGAGCACCGCGCCGAGGCGCCCCAGGAGCGCCGTGGGCCGGTAGATCCCGCCGGCACTGATCAGCTGCCCCACGAATCGGGCGTTCTTGGTCAGGAACCGGCCCGTGTCGCGGACGCCGATTCGGGCGCTGATCGCCAGGAGCTTGGGCACCTCCGCCACGCCGGGCAGCCCGATCTTGACCGGCAGCTCGAGGCCCTCGGCTCGTCGTGCGGCAACGAACGCGGCGATCGCGCCGGCGTCGAAGCACAACTGCGTGGCCATGTACTCGGCGTATGGGGCCTTGTCGCGCAGCGCGCCGAGGAGCGCCGCGTCCGGGATCGAGGCGTGGCCCTGCGGGTAGCACGGCACGCCGATGTGCGTCGGGCCGCCGCCGAGCTCGGCCATCGCCCGGAGGAGGCTGAGGCCGTCGAGGTAGGCACCTGGTTCCTCGGCATCGCCGCCCACCACGAAGGCCCGATCGATCCCGAGGTCGCGCAGGCGGGCGAGCAGGTCGGCCAGGTGGGCCCGATCGCGCACCATCCGCGCCGACAGGTGCGGGATCGCCCGGAACCCGCGGCCCTCGAGCGTGGCTGCGAGGTCCAGCGTGGCCTCGAGGCCCTTGGCGGGAGATGCCGTCACCGACACGGTGGCCCCGGTCGGCAGGAAGCCCGCCTGGTCGTGGACGTTCTTGAGCGGGATCAGCTCGAACGTCGCATGCTCGAGGGCCCGCGCGATCGCCACGCGCTGCGCCGTCGGCAGTGCGCGGCCGGTTCGCGCGCGACGCAGGAAGCTCATCCCGGGTCGCCTAGACGTCCGAATCGGGGAAGGACGCCTTCCGCCGGGCGATGAACTCGAGGAGCGCCTCGTCGACCGCCGGGTCGATCGGCGGCGCCTCGTACTCGGCGAGCATCCGCTTCCAGATCGCGTTGGCCCGCTGGGCCGCGTCGAGCCCGCCGTCCTCGAGCCACTGCTCGAAGGAGTTGTTGTCGGCGATCGGCGATCGGTAGAACGCGGTCTCGAAGTTCGCGAGCGTGTGGCTGTTGCCGAGGAAGTGAAGGCCCGGCCCGTTCTCGCGGATGGCGTCGAGGGCCTGGCCGTTGTCGGACAGGTCCACGCCGTTGACGAAGACCGCGGCCATCCCGCACTGGTCGTTGTCGAGGATGAACTTCTCGTAGCCGATCGCGAGGCCGCCCTCGAGCCAGCCCGCCGCGTGGAGCACGAAGTTCACGCCCGCGAGGATCGTCGGCTGGAACGTCGCCGCGCTCTCGTAGGCCGCCTGCGCGTCGGCGATCTTGCTCGCGCACAGGTTGCCGCCGGACCGGAACGGGACGCCGAGCCGCCGCGCCAACGCCGCCATCGTGTACAGCACGAGCGCCGGCTCCGGGGTCCCGAACGTCGGCGCACCGGACTGCATGGAGATCGAGCTCGCGAAGCTGCCGAGCACGACGGGGGCGCCCGGGCGCGTGAGCTGGACGAAGGTCATCCCGGCCAGCGCCTCGGCGAGTGTCTGGGCGGCCGTGCCCGCGACGGTCACGGGCGACATCGCGCCGGCGAGGATGAACGGCGTGATCAGCGTGGCCTGGTTGTTCTGGGCGTACTCGCGGGCCGCTCCGAGCATGGTGGCGTCCCAGACGAGCGGTGAGTTCGCGTTGATGAGGCTCAGGATCACCGTGTGGTCCTGGAGGTAGTCCGCGCCGAACAGGATCCGCGCCATCTCGACGGTGTCGGCCGCGCGGCTCGGGTGCGTGACCGAGCCCATGAACGGCTTGTCCGAGTAGCGGATGTGCGAATAGACCATGTCGAGGTGGCGCTTGTTGACCGGCACGTCCACCGGCTCGCAGACCGTGCCCCCCGAGTGGTGGAGGTTCGGGCTCATGTACGTGAGCTTCACGAAGTTCCGGAAGTCCTCGATGGTCCCGTAGCGGCGTCCGTTGTCGAGGTCGCGCACGAACGGCGAGCCGTAGTTCGGGGCGAGGACCGTGTACGGGTCCCCGATCTGGACCGTTCGAGCCGGATTGCGCGCGTGCTGCGTGAACACGCGGGGCGCCGAGGCCTGGACGATCGACCGGCACATCCCGCGCGGGAACCGGACCAGCTCGCCGGTCACGTCGGCGCCGGCCTCGCGGAGGAGGCGGAGCGCGTCGGCGTCGCCGCGGAACTCGATCCCGACTTCCTCGAGGATCGTGTCTGCGTTGTGCTCCAGGAGCGCGAGGCCCTCCTCGTTGAGGACCTCGAACGGCTTGAGGGCGCGGGTCAGGAACGGCGCCGATTCCACGTGCGCCGCGAGCCGGGCGGCCATCCGGCCGGCGCGCCCGCCGGTGCGATGACGCGGTCCCTCGTGCATCAGAGCTCCTCCGTGGCTGTCACGCCCTGGCGGCGCGTGTTGATCCGTCGTCCGGTGCGCGCGCCGTCCGCGGTCGGCACCGAGCGACCTCGCGCGCCCGCGGCATTCGCGGACCCGGGCGCCGGCCGGGCCGGCAGGGCCACCGCGAGGGCGAGATTCGGGTTGGGTGCCGTGCGATGGGGCAGGGCCATCGCATCGACGAAGTGCTCCTGGAAGCGCGGCTCCACCGCGGTCTCCACCTTCTCCACGGTGCGCACCACGGCCTCGATCTCCCGCCGCGCCTCCGCGCTCAGCAGGGCGATGAGCGCACCCGTGCCCGCCGCGTTGCCGGCGGCCGTCACGCGGTCCAGCGGCGCATCCGGGACCAGCCCGAGGACCATCGCGTGGAGCGGGTCGATCTGGCTCCCGAAGGCGCCGGCGAGCTTGATCCGCGACACCGTCTCCACGCCGAGGTGATCCATGAGGAGGCGCGCGCCGGCGTAGAGGGCCGCCTTGGCGAGCTGGATCGCGCGCACGTCGTTCTGGGTCACGGCGATGCGCGGCGAGGCCGGCCCGTCGTCGGTGCCGGGGCGGCCTTCACTCAGGACGTAGGCGAACGTGCGCCCGTCGGGCACGATGCGCGGGCTGCGCTCCGCCAGGGACCCATCGATCGTGCCGTCGGCGGTGATGACACCGGCGAGGAAGAGTTCGGCGAGCGCCTCCACGATGCCCGAGCCGCAGATCCCGGTGACGCCGGTCTTGCGCGTGGACGCCGCGAAGCCCGTCTCGTCCGACCAGCGGGCCGAGCCGATGACCCGGAAGCGTGGCTCGAGCGTGTCGCGATCGATCCGGACCCGCTCAATCGCGCCCGGGGCGGCCCGCTGGCCGCCGCTGATCTGGGCGCCTTCGAAGGCCGGGCCGGTCGGGGAGGACGCGGCAAGCAGCCGGGTGCGGCTGCCGAGGACGATCTCGGCGTTGGTGCCGACATCGACGATGAGCGTGGTCTCGTCCTCGCGATACGGCGTCTCGGACAGGATCACGCCCGCCGCGTCCGCGCCCACGTGCCCGGCGATGCACGGGAGCAGGTAGACCCGCGCGCCGGCATTCGTGGGGAGCTCCAGCTCCGCCGCCGTGGTCCGGACCGCGCCGTCGGTCGCGAGCGCGAATGGCGCGGAGCCGAGGGGCACGGGATCGATGCCCAGCACGAGGTGGTGCATGATCGGGTTGCCCACGATGGTGAGCTCGAGGATGTCCTCCACGGGCACGCCGGCGCGTGACGCGAGTCCCGCCACGAGCGAGCCCAGTGCCTCCCGCACCACCCGGGTCATGTCGGCGGCGCCGCCGTCGTGGAGCATCGCGTAGCTGACCCGGCTCATGAGGTCCTCGCCGAACCGGATCTGCGGGTTCATCACCCCGTCGGACGCGAGCACGGCCCCGTCCGACAGGTCCGCCAGGTGGCCGGCAATCGTGGTCGACCCCACGTCGATCGCCACGCCGAGGGCCCGATCGTGGAGGCCCGGCCAGATCGCGATGAGGTCGCGCCCGTCGTGGACCGCGACCGTGACCCGGTAGCCGCCGGCCTCGAGGGCCGGCTGGAGGTCGCGGATCACCTGGAGGTCGGCCCGCAGGGCCTCGCGATCGAGGCCCCACTCGCCGGCCAGCGCGGCCAGCAGGCGGGCGAGGTCGCCGCCGGGCGTCTCGAGGGTCGGCCGCTCGACCTCGACCTCGAACAGGCGGATGACGGGGTCGATGATGAAGTCCCGCACCGGCACGCCCTTGCGCACGACCTGCCGATGGACCTGGCTCTCGGGCGGCACGTCGATGAGGACGTCGCCCTGGACCTCGGCCCGGCAGCCGAGCCGGCGATCGGCGGCCAGCCCGCGCAGCCGATCGAACTCGGCCTCGTCGGCGCCCGATGGCGACAGGTGCGCGCCGCTCGATGTGATGCCGTGCTTCGGGAAGGCGCCCTCGGCCGGCCGGACCTGGCAGCGCCCGCACAGGCCCCGCCCGCCGCACACCGAATCGAGGTCCACGCCGAGCCCGCGCGCGGCATCGAGGACGGTGGTGCCGGCCGGCACGCGCCCGCGGCGGCCGGACGGGGTGAAGATGACGAGCGGCCCGCCGTCGGCGGTCACGCAGGGCCTTCGGCTCGGGGCAGGGGCGGCTGCGGGGCGCTCATGCGCCCTCGGCGCGGGCAGCCCCGAGGAGTGCCCGTCGGTTGACCCGGCGGCCGCGCTCCCCCTCCGCTGCCGGCGTGCCGGCCTCGGGGGCGGGGGGACGGTTGGCCCGGATCCATCGGCCGGCGTCGGGGTCGTTGCCCATGAGCACGTCCGCGGCCATGACGGCGGCCTTGACCTCGGCCGAGAGCGGGTTCGTGATGGCGCTCGTGAGGCCCGAGGCGATCGCCATGGGCAGGAAGGCGGCGTTGATCCCCTCGCGATGCGGGAGGCCGAAGCTGACGTTGCTCGCCCCGCAGGTCGAGTTGACGCCGAGCTCCTCGCGCAGCCGTCGGACCAGGCGGAACACCTGCTGGCCGGCGGTCCGCATCGCGCCGATGGGCATCACCAGGGGGTCGACGACGATGTCCTCGCGCGGGATGCCGTGATCAGCGGCCCGTTCGACGATCCGCTTCGCGACCGCGAACCGGACATCGGGGTCCTCGCTGATGCCGGTGTCGTCGTTGGAGATCGCGACCACGGCCGCGCCGTACTTGCGGATGAGCGGCAGGACCCGCTCGAGGCGCTCCTCCTCGCCCGTCACGCTGTTCACGAGCGGCTTGCCCTGGTAGGCGGCCAGTCCGGCCTCGAGGGCCTCGACGATGGAGGAATCGATCGACAGGGGCACGTCCACGAGCGACTGCACGAGGCGGACGGTGTGGGCGAGGATGCCCGGCTCGTCGGCCAGCGGGATGCCGGCGTTGACGTCGAGCATGTGGGCGCCGGCCTCGACCTGGGCGATCGCGTCCCGCTCCACGCGGCTGAAGTCGCCGTTGCGCATCTCCTCGGCGAGGAGCTTGCGGCCGGTCGGGTTGATGCGCTCGCCGATGACGACGAACGGCCGGTCGAATCCGAGGATGACCTCGCGGGTCGGCGAGGACACGACGGTGTGGGTCATGC
>CAZVDO010000018.1:20383-23708 GCA_964625345.1 uncultured Anaerolinea sp.
CGGGGCCTGCCGCCGAGGCAACCGCACGGATCGCCGGTCCAAGCTCGCCGAAGCCCGTCGATCGGCGCTCGAATCGCAGGCCGAGGCGGCGAGCGCCCCGCCGGGCGAGCGCCGTGAGGTCCGCATCATCGGCCTGGGCGAGGTACACCACCCGCCGGTAGTTGCCGAAATAGAGCGGGAGCAGCTCGGGGTGCCGATCGAGCCCGAGGCCGCGCCACACGAGTCGATCGAAGTTCCGAGCCAGGAAGTCGGTGAGGTAGAAGGTGCCCGGCTCTTCCTCGCTCATCGCGGCGAAGGCCGCCCGACCCGCGTAGACCTCGTAGCAGTGCGCACCTTCGAGCCGCGCGACGCCCTCCTCCTCGAGGACGCGGTCGAGCAGTCCACCCGTGCCGCAATCCGCGTAGGCCACGAACACGTGCTCGCGACCCTCGGCACGGGCACGCCGGATTCGGGCACGGACGGCGGCGGGAATCTGCTCGGGCCGGTTGTGCAGGGTGGCCGGCAGGCAGGTCAGGTCCACCTCGGGAAGGCCCGCCCGTCGCGTGAGGGCGACGAGCTCATGCGCAAGCGCACCGCACCCGATCACGAGCGGGCGCGCGTGGCGGTTGCCCGTGACGGCGGGCGTGCCGGCGTCCAGGCCGCGACGCGTGGCTGCGGGGGGAGCGGCCAGCGGGCCCGCCTGCGGACCGGCGGCCTCAGGCGACCTGGGCACGGCGCTCTTCGACCAGGCGCCTCGCGGTCTCCGAGGCGACGGCCGCGTCGCGGCAGTAGGCATCGGCGCCGACAGCCTTGCCGAACTCCTCGTTCAGGGGCGCTCCACCCACGAGGACGATGTAGTCGTCGCGGATGCCGCGGTCCTTGAGCGTCTGGATCACGACCTTCATGTAGGGCATGGTCGTGGTGAGCAGGGCGGACATGCCCAGGATGTCCGGCTTGTGCTGCTCGAGCGCGGCCAGGAACTTGTCCGCGTCGGTGTTGATGCCGAGGTCGTAGACCTCGAAGCCGGCGCCCTCGAGCATCATTGCCACGAGGTTCTTGCCGATGTCGTGGATGTCGCCCTTGACGGTGCCGATGACGACCTTGCCGATCGGCTTGGCCCCGGTCTCGGCGAGGAGCGGGCGCAGGATCGCCATGCCGGCCTTCATCGCGTTCGCGGCGAGCAGGACCTCCGGCACGAACAGGATCCCGTCCCGGAAGTCGATGCCGACGATCCGCATGCCTTCCACGAGGGCGTCGTTGAGGACCCGGTCCGCGGACCAGCCGCGACCGAGCAGGATGTTCGTGCCCTCCACGATCTCGGGCGCCATCCCGTCGTACAGGTCGTTGTGCATCTGCTCGACGAGTTCGTCGTCGGCGAGGGCGTTGAGATCGAGGTCCTGGGTCCCGTCGGCCATCGGTTGGTGTGGGCTCCTGCTGTGGCGGCCCGCGCCGCCGTCCGGCGCATCGTCGTGATGCCGATCAGCGCCGTCCAGAACGGGTTGCATCGTGCGGGCGGTTCCACATTACGGAACGATGCCGTATAGTGGAACACCGCGACGGCCAGCCTAGCGGAGGAGGGGTCCGATGTCCAGAGTCCAGAGCATCGAACGAGCCTTTGGCGTGCTCGGCGCGCTGGCCGGCGGGCCGGCAGGCGTCACCGAGATCGCGGCCCGCCTGGGGCTGCCGAAATCCACGGTCGCCCGCCTCCTGGATGCGCTCGTGCGCGAAGGCGCGGTGGAGCAGGTCCCCGACGGCACCGACTACCGGCTCGGGCCCCGGGTTGCGAGCCTCGCGTCCGGGCTCCAGGATCGGCGCGGTCTCGTGGCGATGGCCCACCCGACGCTCACGGACCTCGCCGGCGAGCTCGGGGAGGCGGCGGGCCTGGGCATCCCCGACGGCCGGTCCGTCCACTACCTGGACCAGGTGGATTCCCCGAATCCGGTCCAGGTGCGGGACTGGACGGGGGCACGGGTCCCGATGCACGCGGTGTCGTCGGGCCAGGTGTTCCTCGCCCATTTCAGCGCGTCGGCGGTGGCACGGTTCCTCGCCCTGCCGCTCGAGCGCCTGACCCCGAACACGCTCACGGACGCGGCCGCGCTTCTCGAGCGCCTCCGCGAGGTGCGGCGCGACGGCCACGCCTGGGCGCGCGAGGAGTTCGCGCTCGGGATCACCTCGGTGGCGGCGCCGGTGGCGGGCCCCGACGGGGAGATCGTGGCCGCAGTCCACGTGCATGGGCCGGCCTACCGATTCCCCGCCCCAGGCACGGAAGCGGGCATCGGCGCGGCCGTGCGGGCCGCGGCGGGGCGGCTCGGCGCGCGCCTCCGGTCGCAGGGTGCCTGAGGCGGTGCGACGGGCGAGCGGGCACGGCAGATGACCTCGGCGGCCGGGCTCCCACGGACGCTCCTCGCGCTGGCCCTCGTCGGGCTCGCGCTGCGCACCCCGATCCTCGTCATCGGCCCGCTCGTGGGCGACCTCCAGGCGGACCTGGGCATCAACCATGCCGTGGCCGGGCTCCTGGGGACGATCCCGGTGCTGTGCATGGGCGTGCTCGCGCCCTTCGGGCCGGTCCTGGCCGGTTCGATCGGCCCGCGCCTGGGCGTGGCCGCCTGCGTCGTGCTCGTGGGCGTGTTCGGCGTGGCTCGCGCCGTGCTGCCCGACGTCGGTACCGTCCTGCTGGCCACCGTCGGGATCGGCGCGGGGATGGCCCTCGTCGGGCCGATCCTGTCGATGGTGGTCCGGGGGCGCACGCCAGATCACCCGGCCGCCGGCACGGGGGCGTACGTGGCCGGCATGATCATCGGCGGGTCCGTGGCGGCGGCCGTGGTGGTGCCCCTCGCCGAGGCCTTCGGTGGCTGGCGGCCGGCATTCGGCATCGTGGCGGGCGGCGCCTCGATCTCGCTGGTGGCGTGGCTGCTCCTGCTGCCCGCGGACGGCGGCCCGCGACGCCGGCCGGGGTTGCCCATGCTCCCCTGGCGGCGCCCGTCGGCCTGGCTCCTTGGCCTGGTCTTCGCCTCCCAGTCGACCCTGTTCTACGGCGCCATCAGCTGGCTCGCGAGCGCCTACGTGGAGCGGGGCTGGACGGTGGCCCAGGCCGCCGGGCTGATCGCCTTCTTCAACGGCATGGGCCTGCTCGCGAGCCTCGCCGTGCCCCTGTTCGCCGACCGGATCGGCACACGGAGGTCACAGATGGCCGGGGCTGCGGTGCTCGCCGTGATCGGCAGCCTGGGCATCGTCCTCACGCCGGGCGAGGCTTCGGGCTCGCTCGTCGCCTTCGGGGCGACGGCCGTGCTCGCGTTCGGGATCGGCGTGTTCTTCCCGCTGGCCCTGACCCTCCCTGTGGACATCG
>CAZVDO010000018.1:23808-41690 GCA_964625345.1 uncultured Anaerolinea sp.
GCGTTCGGGATCGGCGTGTTCTTCCCGCTGGCCCTGACCCTCCCTGTGGACATCGCGCGCGAACCGTCCGAGGCGGCGTCCCTCGCCGCGCTCATGCTCCTCGCGGGGTACCTGATCTCCTCGGTCGCACCGGTTGCACTCGGGTTCCTCCGCGACGCCACCGGCGGCTTCGACGCCGTGCTCTGGGCGCTCGTGGGGATCGCGCTGTGCATGGTCCCGCTCGCGCTGTCGCTCGGACAGGGCCGGCTCGACCGGGCCGGCACGTCGCGCGCGTGAGTCCGGGTGGCGTGAGTCCGGGTGGCGGGCCGTCCGATCCCGGGGGAGCCGCGGCGCCCGCGGCCTGCCGCCAAGGCGGACAATGACCCGGTGACGCTTCCCACCGGCTCCCGGGTCACGTTCCTGTTCACCGACATCGAGGGCTCGACGCGCCTGGAGCAGGCGGTCGGGACCAACGCCTGGGCGGCCATCGTCGGCGCCCACGACGAGCTGCTGCGCGCGGCGATCGAGGCACACGGCGGGGTCGTCGTGAAGACCGAGGGCGATGCCTTCTTCGCGGCCTTCGCCGACCCGTCGGCGGCGGTCGTCGCGGTCGCCGAGGGGCAACGGGCGCTGGCGGCTCGCGACTGGCCGAACGGCATCGAGCTGCGCATCCGGGCCGGGCTCCACGTGGGCGAGGGCCGGCTGCGCTTGCGCGGTGCCGCAGGCGAACCCGAGGACTACGTGGGCATCGACGTCAACTACACGGCCCGGATCAGCGCCGCGGCCAACGGCGGCCAGGTCCTCCTCTCCGATGCGCTCGTCCGGGCGATCGGGCCGGAGCTCGATCCCACGCTCGCGCGCAGCGGCACCCGGCTCGTCGACGCCGGTCTCCGGCGCGTGAAGGACTTCGACGATCCGCTGCGTCTCCATCGCCTCGTGGTGCCGGGCGCGGCGGACGACGACCGGCCGCTCCGCACCCTCGAGGCCCCATCGAACCTGCCCCGTGAGGCCACGTCGCTGATCGGCCGGGACGAGGAGATCGCAAAGCTCGGGTCTGCCCTCGCCGAGCAGCGGGTGGTGACCCTCACCGGCCCCGGGGGGAGCGGCAAGACGCGGCTCGCGATCGGGGTCGCGGAGGCCATCCGCTCCCGGTTCCCGCACGGGGCCTGGTTCGTGGACCTCGCCAGTGTCCGCGAGCCGAACCTCCTCGAGCTCACGGTGGCGGCGATCCTCGGCGTTCGGGATGCCGGCGACCAGCCGATCGACGCCGCGCTCCGGTCCTACCTGCGGGACCGCGAGACGCTGCTCGTCCTCGACAACCTGGAGCAGCTGCTCCCGGAGGTCGCGAGCCGGGTGGCCGCGCTCGTCCGCGGCAGCGCCGGATTGCGGGTCCTGGCAACCACGCGGGAACTGCTGCGCATCGGGGGCGAGTACGGCTACGCGGTCCCGCCGCTGGCCATGGACGCGGGCATCGCCCTGTTCGAGGACCGGGCGCGGCTCCACCGCCCCGGCCTCGAGTTCAGCGCCGAGGAACGATCCACGATCCAGGCGATCTGCGACCGGCTCGCCGGCCTGCCGCTGGCCATCGAGCTCGCCGCCGCGCGGATCCGGATGCTGCCGCTGGCGGCGATCCTGGAACGGCTCGGGCGCACGCTGGACCTCGCCGGCGGGACGCGCGACCAGCCCGAGCGCCAGCGAACGCTCCGTGGTGCGATCGACTGGAGCCACGACCTCCTCGCCGAGCCCGAACGACGCCTCTTCCGGCGCCTTTCGGTGTTCGCGGGTGGCTGGACCGCCGAGGCTGCCATGGAGATCGTCGACGACGGAACGCTCGGCGCCGACCTCTTCGAGCTGATGGAGTCGCTCGTCGACAAGAGCCTCGTGCGGCTCGGCGGCGGGGACGAGCACGGCGGAACGGAGGACCCGTTTTCCGGGAACGGCGACGCCGCGAGCGTGCCTGCTCATCGCCGCTTCTCCATGCACCCGCTCCTGCGCGAATACGCCGCCGAACGGCTCGAGGAAGCGGGCGAGCGGGACGCCTTCGAGGCGCGCCACGCTGCGGCGTTCGCGGAGCGGGCGGTGGCCGCGGGCGGACGGATGCTCGGACCGGACGGTGCGGCCGCACTCCACGAGCTCGATCTCGAGCAGCACAACTGCCGGGCGGCCGTGGAGTACCTCGCCTCCCACGGCGAGCTCGGCGCGGCGACGCGCGCGGTCGCCTCGACCTGGCGCTGGTTCCAGCAGCGCGGACGCCTTGGGGAGGGCCGGGCCCTGCTCGGGCGGCTGCTCGAGATGCCGGGCGCGCACGACGATCGACGGACCCGGATCGCGGGACTCGAGGCCGACGGGGGCCTGGCCTACTGGATGGGCGATCGGGCGAGCGTCCGCCAGCGCTACGAGGAGCGCCTCGCGCTCGCGGAAGCCGAGGACGACCCCGCGCTCATCGCCGCCGCGAGCTACGACTACGCGTTCGTGTTCGTGGTGGACGAGGACGTGCCCTCGATCGAGCGCTATGCCACCCGCGCGCGCGACCTCTACGAGAGCCTCGGCGACGAGATGGGCGTCCTGCGCGCGAACCAGGCGCTCAACCTCATGGACTTCCTCAAGGGCGACTTTGCCGCGGCCGAGGCGCGCGAGGAAGCGAACCTCGAAGCCTTCCGGCGTGCCGGCCGGACGTTCAACGCGGCGGACAGCCTCACGCTGCTCAGCGGGATCGGGTTCCGCCGCAATGCGCCCGACCGGGCGTGGGCCCGGCTCATCGAGGGCCTCGAGATCTTCTCCCGCCTCGACCTCGCGTCCGGCCTCGCCCGCGGACTGGGCATGGCGGCGATCCTGCAACTGGCCAGCGGGGACGCGGAGTTCGGGGCCCGGCTCGCGGGCGCCACGATGGAGCTGGGCCGGACGAAGAACGTGATCGTGGCCCCGGCGTGGGTGCTCCACCTGCCGGCTCCCGAGGTCCTCGCCGTCGAGCGACTCGGCGAGGAGCGGGCAAAGGATCTGATGGCCGATGGGGCCGCCACGCCGGTCGAGGAGATGATCCGGGAAGTGCTCGCGGCGACGCCCCCGCCGGGGGACGGCCCGACCTCCGCGGAGGCCTGACCGCGCATCCGGGCGCGTTCAGCCGTCTACGTCATGCACCCGCAGGCGAACCGGCCGCGCGGCAACGGATCTCCTCGCGGCGGCGCCTCCGCGTGGGTCCCTGCGCTACGACCCGCCTGAGCGAAGCGCGACGGCGTGGCGAATCTCATCCTGGTGGAGCGCGATCCAGCGCGGGCGCTCGCGCTCGGTCGTCTCGAGCGTGATCGCCGGACGGCCCGCCTCACGGTCCCGGCGTGCCATCTCGCGGGCGAGCCACTCGAGGTCGCGGTACAAGGGGACGCCGGGCTTGGCCTCGGCTTCCCCGCGCTCGATCCAGGGGCGCAGCCAATGCCACACGATCTGTGGCGTCGCGGAATCGGCGATCCACAAGAGCCCGATGTCGCGGTGCCCGGCGCGCGCCAGGGTCGCATAGGTCCCCCAGTAGTCGCCAAGGCCGAGGGCCGCCGCCTCCGGGATGTCCGCGGGGTCCTCGTGGTCGCGCTGCGCGATCATGATCTCGAGGCCGAACCGGAGCATCGGCTCCGCGTATGCCTCGCGCCGGAACTCGGTGGTCTGCTCGATCGCGCTCTGGCTTGCCTGCATGCGGAGCTGGCGGTAGATCGCGGCGAGCGTGACCGTCACGACGATGAACTGGGCGAACGACCACAGCCACTCCGAGCCGGGTCCGAAGACCGCCCCCGACCAGTTGACGAGCTGCACGGGTGGACCTCCTGCGGACGCTGGCTCGAACGGGCGATGCCCCGGGCGGACGATACGGGCACGACCGGTGGCCGGCAAGGCTCTCTCGGGCGCGGGGCGGGGCGAACGATTCGCGCGTTCAGCCGCTCCCGCCGCTCCAGCAGTTCAGCCGCGGCGGCGCCGGATCTCCGCACTGATCGCCGGCACCACCTGGGCGAGGTCCCCGATGACCGCGTAGTCGGCCACGCCCATGATCGGGGCCTCCGGGTCCTTGTTGATCGCGAGGATCTTCTTGGCGCCCTTCGTCCCGGCCATGTGCTGGGTCGCCCCGCTGATGCCGCAGGCGATGTACAGGGTCGGCGCGATCTTCGTACCTGTCTGGCCCACCTGGTCGGTGTGGGGCCGCCAGCCGGCGATGGTCACCGCGCGCGAGCACCCGACGGCGGCGCCCAGCAGGCCCGCAAGCTCCTCGATGGGTGCGAAGCCCTCCGTCGAGCCGGCCCCGCGACCGCCGCTCACGACCACCTTGGCGTCGGCGAGGGAGACGCCTCCGCCGGCCTCCGGCACGCGATCCACGACGCGCACGGCGAGATCCGCCTCGTCGAGCGTCGGGTTGAAGGCCGTGACCGGCGCCGTGCCGCCGGTCGCGACGGCCGCGACGGTGTGGGGCGCAGCACTCACCACGACCGGCGCTCCGTGCACCTCGGATTCCTCGAACAGGCTACCGCCCCAGCGCAGCCGCGTGACCACGAGCGGGTCACCCGCGGTCGCGGCGGTGGCATTCGCCGCGAACGGCGCGCCGGCGCGGGCGGCTGCACGGGCGAGGATCGCGTTGCCGGCGTCGGACCCGGGGCCGGCGATCACGCTGGCGCCCAGCCGGTCCGCGAGGTCGACGAGGATCCGCGCCACCGCGTCTGGTGCCGGGCGATCCAGGCCCGGGTGCTCCGCGACATGGACGGTGTCGGCGCCCCAGGCTCCGAGGCCCGTGGCGGCCGCCGCATCGCCGATGACGAGGGCCTCGACGCGGCCGCCGCCCGCCGCGTCACGGGCCAGGGCGAGTGCCTGCAATGCGACCTCGTCGGGCGCGCCATTCGACGTCGTGACGAGCGTCACCACGGTCGCCATCAGAGCAGGCCCTGCGCGGCGATGACGTCGACGACCGCCGACGCGGCCTCCGGACCGGTGCCGAGGATCTCCGCGCCGCCGCCCCGGCTCGCCGGGAGGGCGAGGCGGCGCATGACCAGGCGCTGGGCCGGGCGCTCCGGCGTGGACGCCGCGACGGGCTTCTGCTTCGCGCGGATCCGGCCGGGAACCGAGGGGTACCGGGGCAGGTTGATGCCCTCGAGGACCGCGAGGACGGCCGGGAGCGCCACGTCGTACACGTCGCGGCCGCCGTCGGCGGGCTGCTCGCAGCGGACCCTGCCGCCATCGACCGTGATGCGCTTCAGCCCGGTCACGACCGGCCGGCCGAGGGCGAACCCGACCCGTGCCGCGACCTGGTAGTCGGCCGTGTCCCCGGCCTCGTTGCCGAGCAGGATCAGGTCGAACGGGCCGGACTCCGCCTCGTCGGCCCGGATGGCCGCAACGAGCGCGGCCGCGGTCGATTCCGGATCCCATTCCTGCCCGTCGGTCTGGAGGTGGATCGCGCGCCCGATGCCGATCGCCATCGCGTCCCGCAACTGCTCGATGGCCGTCTCGGGGCCGAGGGTGATCACCACGGATTCCCCGCCCTGGGCCTCGACCAGGCGGACCGCCTCCTCCACGGCGCACTCCTCGTGGGGGCCGATCGTGGGCTTGAGGTACCGGGTGTCGATCGCCCGGGAATCGGGCGAGAGCGTGATCCGGCCGGCGACCGCCGGCACGCTCTTGATCGCGACGAGGACCTTCATCAGGCGCGGACCCGGAGGTTCTCTGGATCGAACAGCGGACGCGCGCCCACGACCGCCACGGTCACCGGGTAGCGCTCCATGAAGTACTCGACCCAGAGCTTCGTGCCCTCGACGGCGAGGTCCGGCGGCAGGTAGGCGAAGAGGACGTACGAGCCGGTCGAGGGGCTGGCCCCGGCGGAGGTTGCGTACGATCGCCGGCCCTTGGCATCCGTGATCGGCGAGCCATCCGCACGCACGATCGGCTGCCGGCCGAGCATGTAGCGGCGTTCGCCCGTGGTCGGCGACGCGTGGTCGTCCACCGTGAGCGTGCACAGCACCGCGGCGGGCGCCTCGGCGGCCTGCCGGAGGACCGCCTCGCGCCCGATGAATGGCACCGTCTTGATCTTGGGCGGAAGCATCCCCGCCTCGACCACGTCGTAGTCGCCGTCGAGCTCCATCCCGTAGGCCCGGTAGCCCTTCTCGAGCCGGCCCGTGGTGCCGTAGACGCCCATCCCGCACGCGGTCAGGCCGTGCGGCTCGCCGGCTGCCCAGAGCTCCTCCCAGAGTCGCCGGCCCTGCTCCATCGGCACGTACAACTCCCAGCCGAGGTCGCCGACGTAGCTGATGCGCGAGGCCAGGACCATCTGGGACCCGATCTCGACGGTGCGGCACGTGCCGAACGGGAAGCCGGCGTGGCTCATGTCGTCGCGGGTGAGCGACTGGACGATGTCGCGGGCCCGCGGCCCCCAGATGCCGATCGTCGTGTAGGCGGTGGTGAGGTCAACGAGCGACGCCTGCTCGTCGAGGTGGTCGCGGAACCACTTCAGGTCCGCGGGGCCGTGCGCTCCGCCGGTCACGACGCGGAAATGGTTCCGGCCGAGCCGCATGATCGTCAGGTCGCTCTTGAACCCGCCGACCTCGGACAGGACCGGCGTGTAGACGACCTTGCCGGCCGCGACATCCATCTGGCGCATGGCCACGCCCTGGACCGAGGCGAGGGCGCCCGGCCCCACGATGTCGAAGATCTCGAAGGCCGACAGGTCGAAGATGCCGGCGTGCTCGCGCATCGCGAGGTGCTCGGCGTTGATGATCGGCGACCACCAGCGGGCATCCCACTCATGCGGCCGGTCCTGGACGCCATAGCGGTCCACGAGCCCGGCGTTGCTGTTGAACCACTGGGTCCGCTCCCAGCCGGCGACCTCGAAGAACTCGGCGTCGTGCTCGACGTGCCACTCGTGCATCGGCGAGCGGCGGAGCGGCCGGTCCGAGAGGTACTGCTCGGCCGGATGGACGATCCCGTAGGTTTTCGGGAAGGCCTCGAACGCCCGGCGCTTGGTGTGCTGGCGCGTGCGCTGGTGGGCATGGAAGCGGGCGATGTCCGACTGGGCGATGTCGATCGAGGGCTCGCCGTGGACCATCCACTCGGCCACGCACCGGCCCGTCGCGGGGCCCTCCTTGACCCACACCGCGGCGGCAGACCACAGCCCCCGGACCTCGGGCGTCTCGCCGACGAGCGGCATCCCGTCCGGGGTCAGGGCGATGAGCCCGTTGATCGCGTACTTCACCCCGACCGATTCGTCGCCCACGATCTCGGGCATGAGCTCGAGGGCGTCCTCCATCTGGGGATCGAAGTCGTCCTGGGTGAACGGGAACTCGGTCGGCGAGAGCGGCGCATCCTCGTTCGAGGGGATGTCCTCGGGGTCGTGGAGGATCGAGCGGTGGGCGTACGACCCGATCTCGAGCCCGATGCCGTCCTGGCGCTCGTACATGAGCACGTCCATGTCCCGGACGATCGGGAACTCGATCGCCTTCGAGGTCTTCTCGAACCGGGGCACGGGGCCCACGTCGATCATCTGGTGGACGACCGGGGTCAGCGGGATGCGCGCCCCGGCCATCTCGGCGATCCGCGGCGACCAGACGCCGCAGGCGATGACCACGTACTCCGCCTCGATCGTGCCGCGCGACGTGTGGACCGCGCGGACCCGCTCGTCCTCGACCTGGAAGCCGGTGACCTCGGTGTTGGCGAACGCGCTCAGCGCGCCCATCGCCTCGGCCTTCTCGCGGCACAGCGTGCCGAACCGCAACGAATCGACCACGCCCACGCCGGGCGTGTAGAAGCCCCCGACCAGGATCTCCTCGTTGATGTACGGCACGAGCTCCTTGATCTCGGCCGGGGTCACGAGGCGGGCGTCGTCGATGGCCCAGTTCTTGGCCGAATCCATCCGCCGGCGGAGCTCCTGCATCCGGGTCTCGGACCGGGCGACCTCGATGCCGCCGCAGGTGGTGTACACGCCCCAGTCCGCGTACTGCCGGGCGCTCTCGACCGTCAGCGCCGTCATCTCCTTGTTGTGGTCCACGAGGAAGATGAAGTTCGAGGCGTGGCCCGTGGAGCCGCCCGGGTTCGGGAACGGGCCCTTGTCGATGAGGACGATGTCGCGCCAGCCGAGGTTGGCGAGGTGGTAGGCGACGCTGTTGCCCACGATGCCGGCGCCGATGATCACGACCTTGGCGCGGCTCGGGAAGGTGGCCATCGGTGGGTGCTCCTGTGTGCTGGCGGGTATCGGAGGTGCCGGTCGCGGGGGCCGCTCAGGCGAGATTCACCACGACCGTCTTGAGCTCGGTCAGGCGCTCGATGGAGAAGTGCCCGCCGACGCGGCCCATGCCGCTCTGTGATCCGGCGCGCCCGCCGAAGGGCAGGTGCGCCTCCCAGTAGTTCGTGCCTTCGTTGATGTTGACCCATCCGGCCCGAACCGATTCGGCGAATCGCAGCCCGACCCGCAGGTCCTGGGTGAAGATCGCGTTCAGGAGGCCGAAGGCCGAGGCGTTGACGATCGCGATCGCCTCGTCGATGCCGTGGATCCGGGTGATCGGGGCCACCGGCCCGAAGGTCTCCTCGCGCGCGATGTCCATCTGCGCCCGGACCCCGCTCAGGATCGTCGGCTGGAAGAACAGCGGGCTCCCGAGCTCGGGGCTCCGTCCGCCGCCCAGCACCAGCTCCGCGCCGGTCGCGACGGCCTGGGCCACGTGGCGCTCGGTCTTCTCGGCGGTCTTCTCGTTGTTGAGCGGGCCCATCGTCGTACGCGGGTCGAACGGATCGCCGAGGCGCGTCTCCTGGCGGACCGCGGCCGCGAGCCGGTCCAGGTAGGTCGCGTGGATGGCCTCGTCCACGAGGATCCACTCGCCCGCGGTGCAGCTCTGCCCGGCGTTGAGGTAGCAGGCCGTGAGCGTCGCCGTGACCGCTGCGTCGATGTCGGCGTCCTCGAGGACCACGAGGGGACCGTTGCCGCCCATCTCGAGCAGGAGCTCCTTGCCGATCGCGCGTTCGGCGATGCGCCGGCCGGTGGCCGTCGAGCCGATGAACCCGATCGCGGCGACGTCCGGGTGCCCGGCAAGTTCGTCGCCGACCTCGGATCCGGGGCCGGTCACGAGGTTGAAGACGCCCGGCGGCAGGTCGCCCGCCGCGATGCACTCGGCAAGGATCACCGAGCACAGCGACGTGGCCGTGGCCGGATTCCAGACGACGGAGTTCCCGCCGGCGAGCGCCGGGGCGATCATCTCGGCGGGCATCGTGTACGGCCAGTTCCACGGCGTGATCACGCCGACGACGCCCTTGGGCACGCGATACACGAGCACCCGCTTGCGCGGATCGACCGAGGGCGGCATGAGCCCGTCGAGGCGGGTGGCATCGGCGGCGGCCATCCGGAAGTAGACGACGAGCTCCTCGACCTCGCTGTAGGCCTCGGCCGCGAGCGGCTTGCCCTGGTCGAGGGTCAGGGCCTGGGCCAGCTCCTCGCGCCGGGCCTCGATGGTCCCGGCGATGCGCTCCAGCGCGGCCGCCCGATCGAATGCGGAGCGGGCCGCCCAGCCGGGCTGGGCATCGCGGGCCGCGCGGATCGCGGCCCGGACGTCGTCGCGGCCGCCCTTCGGGAGCGTCCCGATGACCGCGCCCGTGCTCGGGCTCGTGGCCTCGAAGCGTGCGCCGTCGATCGCCTCCACCCACTGCCCGCCGATGAGCATGTGGGCGTCGCGGTGTCGCGTGGACGGCGGGGTCGACGCGGCGGAGTGGGCCTGGTCGGGGGCGGCGATCGTCGGTTCGGTGGTCATGCTGGTCACGGTGCTCCCGGAACCGCACGTCGCGGTCCGCTCTGCCGGCGGCGGGCTCCGCCGGGCTCCTGGCCCGGGCGCGCGGGTGCGCGGGCCCTGGGATGGTGGGACGGACCACAGTCTGCGCTCGGCCCGCCGTCGGCCGCAACCTCGACCCGGCTGCTGCGACGCTCCATGGGCCGCGTCCGACGGCGTCCGGGCGTCACAATCGCGGGCGCCGACTTGACTCGGGCCACCGTGCGGTCGATCCTCATGGCATCCCGCGCGCCCGACCCAGGGCTTCCTCGATCACGGAGGCATCGCGTGACGACCGCCCAGTCCGACCACGCCGGCCGCGAGTTCCCCGCCGGTACCGCTGCTGGCCGCGCCGGTCCCGCTGCCGGCCCCGATGCCCCGACCATCGCGGTGCGCAACTTGTGGAAGATCTTCGGGCCGGCCGAACGCAAGATCACCTCGGACTCGCCCCTCCTGCAGCTGTCGAATGCCGAGTTTCGCGAGCAGACCGGGTCCACGATCGCCGTCCGCGACGTGAGCTTCCAGGTCCGACCGGGCGAGGTGTTCGTGGTCATGGGCCTCTCCGGGAGCGGCAAGTCCACGCTCGTGCGATGCCTGACCCGGCTCATCGAGCCCAGCCTCGGTGAGGTGCTGCTCGACGGGGAGGACGTCCGGGCCGCCAGCGACGAACGCCTGCGCGAGCTGCGCCGGCGGCGGTTCGCGATGGTCTTCCAGAACTTCGGCCTGCTCCCCCACCGGCGCGTGCTCGACAACGTGGCCTTCGGCCTCGAGATCCGGGGCGACGAGCGCGAGGCACGCCATGCCCGCGCCCGCGAGATGATCGACCTCGTGGGGCTGTCGTCGTTCATCGACCGGTACCCGGACCAGCTCTCGGGCGGCCAGCAGCAGCGGGTCGGCCTGGCCAGGGCCCTCGCGGGCGACCCCGAGGTGCTCTTCTTCGACGAGCCCTTCAGCGCCCTCGACCCGCTCATCCGGCGGGACATGCAGAACGAGGTCATCCGGCTCCACCACGAGGTGGGCAAGACGATGGTCTTCATCACCCACGACCTCGCCGAGGCCCTCAAGCTGGGCAACCACATCCTGATCATGCGCGACGGCCGGATCGTCCAGACCGGCTCGCCCGAGGAGGTCGTCGGGGCGCCCGCGGACGACTACGTGGCGGACTTCGTCCAGGACGTGGCCAAGGCCAACATCCTGACCCTGCGCTGGATCATGCGGCCGGCGCGCCCGGACGATGCCCTCGATGGCGCCGAGTTCCCACCGACCACCATCATCCGCGACGCCGTCCACGTCGCCGCCCAGACGGAGAAGCCCATCCGTGTGACCGACGGCGGCCACCTCCTCGGCGTCGTCGATCGGCGCCAGATCCTGGGCGCCATCACCGGCCCGGAGGGCTCCCCGGCGTGACGACGCTCGCCGCGGCGTCCGCGCGGCTGGCGATCCCCGGTTCCCGCCGGGTCTGGTTCGTCGTCCTCGCGATCGTCACGATCGCCGTCTACGTGGTCTTCGCCGGCCAGTGGACGATCACCCACGACGCCGATGCGCCCGCGTTCCATCGACTCCAGGATGCCCGCGACTGGATCGACGCAAACCGGCACTCGAACATCATCCTCGTGGTCTTCGTCGAAGGCGTCCGGGCCATCATCGGGGCCCTGTATGACGCGTTCTTCGGCCTGTTGACCGCGCTGACGTGGCCCGGCCTCACCGTCATCGCCGGGACCGCGGGCCTGCTGGTGGGCGGGTGGCGCCTGGCCGGCCTGATGGCGACGGGGTTCCTCGCCTTCGGGGTGCTGGGCCTGTGGGACCCGAGCATCCAGACCCTCGCGCTGACCCTGACTGCGGTGGTCCTGAGCCTGGCGATCGGCATCCCGCTCGGGATCGTCGCCGGGCGGAACGAGCGCTTCTACTCGGCCATCCGCCCGGTCCTCGACGTGATGCAGATCATGCCGACGTTCGCCTACCTCGCCCCGCTCGCGCTGTTCTTCCTGATCGGCCCGACGACCGGCGCCATCGTCACCCTGATCTACGCGATCCCACCGGCGATCCGGATCACGGCGCTCGGAATCCGGAGTGTCGCGCCGGCCTCGGTGGAGGCGGCGACGTCGCTCGGCGCCACCGCCCGCCAGCTCCTGACCAAGGTCCAGCTGCCGATGGCCCGCCGGACCATCGTCCTCGGCATCAACCAGACGATGATGATGGCCCTCTCCATGGTCGTGATCGCCGCGGTCGTCGACACCCCGGGCCTCGGCAAGAACATCATCAAGGCCCTGACGATCAGCAACGTGGGGGTGGCGTTCGATGCCGGGGTCGCGATCGTGATCCTGGCGATCATGCTCGACCGCCTGACGACGCAAGCCAGCGAGCGGCTCGATCCCGGCCGGTCGGGCCAGGCTCCCGCGATCGGGACGACCCTCCGCCGGCTGGCACTCGCCGCGTGCGTGGTGGCCGTGCTCGCGGGCACGTTCCTGCTGAACGACAACGAGTTCCCGACGGCGGTCGCGTTCTCCTTCCGCGACCCGATCAACGCCATCGTGGAATGGATGCGGCAGAACCTCTTCGGCGTCACCGAGGGCATCAAGAACGCCGCCTCCTACGGCCTGATCAACCCGATCCAGTACACCCTCACGAACGCCCCGTGGTGGTTGGTGATCGCCGCGGTCGGATGGCTGGCCGTCCTCGTGGGCGGCCGCCGGCCAGCGATCATCGCGGTCGTTTGCCTCGTTGCCGTCCTGGGGCTGGACCAGTGGCAGCACGCGATGGAGACCCTGACCGCAGTCCTCGTCGCAACCACCCTGACGCTCGTGATCGGGGTCGTGCTCGGGGTCCTGTCGGCGAGGAGCGACCTGTTCTCGGCCGTCCTCCGGCCGCTGCTCGACGCGGCCCAGACGATGCCGGCCTTCGTGTATCTCCTCCCTGCCGTCGCGCTGTTCGGCGCCACCCGGTTCTCGGGCATCGTTGCCGCCGTCATCTACGCGGTGCCGCCGGTCATCCGCCTCGTGGAGATCGGCGTCCGCACGGTTCCGGCCACGGTGAAGGAGGCGGCGATCTCGTCCGGCGCGACCAACAACCAGCTGCTGCGCAAGGTCGAGCTTCCGCTGTCCCTGCCGGCCCTCCTGGTCGCCGCCAACCAGGGGATCATCCTCGTCCTCGCAATGGTGGTGGTCGGCGGGCTCATCGGCGCCGGGGGTCTCGGCTACGACGTCGTCGCCGGCTTCGTGAAGCGGTCGTTCTTCGGCCAGGGTCTCGCCGCGGCGATCGCGATCGTGCTGCTCGGGATCATGCTCGACCGGATCACGCAGAGCGCCGGGAGCGCCCAGGCCAAGGCGGCCACGGGCGCGCGCGCCGGCGCCACTCGCTGACCCGAATCGGTCTGAGGGTCCGCGCGCGGATCACAGGGCGTAGCATGCAGGGACGCATCGACGGACGCGTCGAGCCTGGCCGCGGATGTCTGCCGGCCATCAGAGTGGAGGAGTGCGCGTGAGCTCGAAGGGAAGATTCGGTCGGCTGCTCGCCGGGATCGTGGCCACGGGCCTGATCCTCGCCGCCTGCAACTCGGGCGGTGGCAGCACGACCAAGGGCACCGTCAACATCGCCGTCAACCCGTGGGTCGGGTACGAGGCCGACGCCGCCGTCGTGGCCTATCTCCTCGAGAAGGAGCTCGGCTACAAGGTGGTCAAGAAGGACCTCGCCGAAGAGGTCTCCTGGCAGGGCTTCGAGTCCGGCGAGGTGGACGTCATCCTCGAGAACTGGGGTCACCCCGATTTCGAGCAGACCTACATCACCGACAAGAAGGTGGCGATGGATGCCGGCCAGACCGGCAACGTCGGGATCATCGGCTGGTTCGTCCCGAAGTGGATGGTGGACGAGCACCCGGACATCACCGACTACCAGAACCTCAACAAGTACGCCGACCTCTTCAAGACGTCCGAGTCGGGCGACCTGGGCGAGTTCCTCGGCACCGACCCGTCCTACGTGCAGTACGACGAGGCCCTGGTCAAGAACCTCGGCCTGAACTTCAAGGTCCGCTTCTCGGGCAGCGAGGCCGCCACGGTCGAGGCCATCAAGACCGCCGCGGAGCAGAAGAAGGCGCTGCTGTACTACTGGTGGGATCCCCACTGGCTCAACGCCGTGGTCGAGAGCGTCCGGGTCAACCTCCCGGCGTACACCGACGGCTGCGATGCCGACCCGGTCACCATCGCCTGCGACTACCCGGAGTACAACCTGAACAAGGTCATCCGGACCGAGTTCAACGACAAGGGCGGCGATGCCGCGACGTTCATCAAGAACTTCCACTGGACCAACAAGGACCAGAACGTGGTCGCCGACTACATCACCAACGAGAACATGACCCCCGAGGCAGCCGCCGAGAAGTGGGTCAAGGACAACGAGGCCACCTGGAAGGCCTGGATGCCCTGATCGGCTCCTGATCCAGCGCAGCAGGCGGGCCGGCGTCGACCACGACGCCGGCCCGCTGATTCGGCCCCGGATGAAGTTATCCACATCCGGGTGCGTTCAGGCTTGACGCCCCGTTAACGCCGCGCCCAAGATGGGCGCCGACGATGGCCCGGGAGTTGCGTGCATCCCGACCTCGCGCCGTGCCCCACCCGGACTGATCGGAGCCGTGGCATTGGTGCACCGGCGGGCGCACGAGGCGACCGGCCACCGCGGTGAGGAACGACGTGGGTCGTTCCACAGACATTGGAGGAGACCTTGACCACGACCCCCGTCCGCTCGCGCCTGCTGGCCGGCGGAGCCATCCTTGCGATCATCGTCGCTGCGTGCGGCGGTGGCGCCACCCAGGCCCCGACGACCTCGTCGACGACCACGTCCACGACCACGACGACCACGTCGGAGCCGAGCGCCGATCCGATGCAGGCCCTCGTCGATGCCGCGAAGGCCGAGGGGACCCTGACCACGATCGCCCTGCCCCACGACTGGTGCAACTACGGCGGCGTCATCGACGGCTTCAAGGCCAAGTACGGCCTCGCCGTGAACGAGCTCGACCCGAACGCCGGCTCCGGCGACGAGGTCGAGGCCATCAAGGCCAACAAGGACAACCCGGGCCCGCAGGCGCCTGACGTCATCGACGTGGGCCTGTCGTTCGGTCCTTCGGCCAAGGCCGACGGCCTGATCCAGCCCTACAAGGTCGCGACGTGGGACACGATCCCCGACAGCGCCAAGGACGCCGAGGGCTACTGGTACGGCGACTACTACGGCGTGCTCTCGTTCGAGGTCAACACCGCCGTCGTGACCAACGTCCCGAAGGACTGGTCGGATCTTCTGAAGTCCGACTACCAGAGCCAGATCGCCCTCGCCGGCGACCCGCGCACCTCGAACCAGGCCATCCAGACGGTGTACGCGTCGGCCCTCGCCAACGGCGGGTCGCTCGACAACGCGCAGCCGGGCCTCGACTTCTTCAAGCAGCTCAACGACGCCGGCAACCTGCTGCCGGGCATCGCGACCGCGGCGACCATCGCCTCGGGCGACACGCCGATCACCATCCGCTGGACCTACAACGCGCTCTCGAACCGTGACACCACGGCCGCGAGCGGCGGGCCGGTCATCAGCGTCGGCGTCCCGACCACCGGCCGCTTCGCGGGCGTCTACGTGCAGGCGATCAGCGCCTACGCGCCGCACCCGAACGCTGCCAAGCTCTGGATGGAGTACCTGTACAGCGACGAGGGACAGAACCTCTGGCTGGCCGGCTACTGCCACCCGATCCGCTACGAGAACCTCGTCGCGACCAACGCGGTCCCGGCCGAGGCGCTCGCCAAGCTCCCGGACGTCACCGGTGCCGTGTTCCCGAGCCTCGACCAGCTCAACGCTGCGAAGGAGCTCATCACGACGCAGTGGGACTCCGTCGTCGGTCTCAACATCCAGTAGGCGCGATCACGTCGCGCATCGATCCTGAGCGACGTGGCTGACGCCGCGACGATCACCGGGCAGGGCGCTCCGAAGGGGCGCCCTGCCCGTACTCGCTCCTGGGCCTGGCTGGGCCTCCTGCCCTTTGCGCTCTTCTCGACCGCGTTCATGTTCCTTCCGGCCGCCTACCTGGTCGTCGGCAGCTTCCGGGACAGCAAGGATGCCTGGACGCTCCAGAACTACGCGGATCTCCAGACCGGCATCATTCCCGGGGCCTTTGCGACCACCATCGAGGTCAGCCTCGTGACCGCCATCGCGGGCGGCATCTTCGGGCTCCTGCTCGCCTACTCCGTCATCCTCGGGGGCCTTCCGCGCTTCCTGCGCACGGCGCTGATGACGTTCTCGGGCGTCGCCTCGAACTTCGCCGGTGTGCCGCTCGCCCTCGCGTTCATCTTCACGCTCGGCCAGCTTGGCTTCCTCACCGTGCTCCTGCGGGAGATCGGGATCGACCCGTACAAGACCGGGTTCCGCCTGACTTCCAAGCTGGGTGTCGAGCTCGTCTACATGTACTTCCAGTTCCCGCTCATGGTCCTGATCATCGCGCCGGCCCTCGAAGGCCTCCGGCGCGAGTGGCGTGAAGCCGCGGAGAACATGGGTGCGAGTGCCTTCCAGTACTGGCGCCACGTGGCGCTGCCGATCCTGACCCCGTCGATCCTGGGCACGATGATCCTGCTCTTCGGCAATGCCTTCGGGGCCCAGGCGACCGCCTTCCAGCTGACCGGCGGCACCCTCAACCTGGTGCCGATCGTGATCGGCGCCCAGATCCGCGGCGACGTCCTGCACAACCCCGGCCTCGGCTACGCGATGGCCATGGGCATGGTCGCGATCATGGCCGTCTCGATCGGGCTCTACTCGCTGCTGCAGCGGCGAGCCGAGCGGTGGCTGCGCTCATGAGCGGTCCGTTCTACGGAGGCCGAGCGCCCGGGGCCCTCGAGGCAATTCGCAGTCGCGGGCCGAGACGCCGATTTCCGCGCATCAACCCTTTTGCCTGGGTCATCTTCATCCTCGGGGCGCTGTACTTCCTGATCCCGCTGTTGGGCACGTTCTTCCACTCGATTCGAACGCGCCCGGACATCTTCCTGGCCTACCGCCAGGTCCTGGCCGATCCCAAGTTCTTCGGGGGCCTGGCCTATTCGTTCACGGTCGGCGTGATCACGATCGTGGTCAGCCTCCTGATCATCGTGCCGACCGCCTACTGGGTCCGGCTCAAGGTGCCCCGCCTCCGGCCGGCCGTCGAGTTCGTAACACTCATGCCGTTCGTGATCCCGCCGGTCGTGCTCGTGTTCGGCCTCATCCGGGTCTACAGCAGCAAACCGCTCGTGCTGACGGCGACGGATCTGGGGAGCGACATCGTGCTCGTGGGGGCCTACGTGATCCTGTCGTTCCCGTACATGTATCGCGCCGTCGACACGGGCCTCGCTGCCATCGACGTGCGGACCCTCACAGAGGCCGCCCAAAGCCTTGGGTCGGGCTGGGCCACGATCCTGTGGCGCGTCATCTTCCCGAACCTGCGGACTGCGCTCCTGTCAGGGGCGTTCCTCACGCTCGCGATCGTCATCGGCGAATACACCATCGCGAACTTCCTCGCCCGCGTCGATGCGTTCGGCCCGTACCTGTCACTGCTCGGGCGCAACCAGCCCTATCAACCCGCGGCCGTGTCCCTCATCAGCTTCGGCCTGACCTGGCTGGCGATGGGCGCGATCGCGTTCCTCGGCCGTGGTTCGCGCACGCGCGTCCAGGTCGCCGGCGCTCGGTAGATCCACGGAGGGACGATGAGCTTTCTCGAGCTGACCAGCGTTCGCAAGCAATTCGGCGAGGTCGTGGCCGTCGAGGACTTCAACCTCAAGGCGGAACGTGGCGAGTTCGTCAGCTTCCTCGGGCCCTCGGGCTGCGGCAAGACCACGACGCTGCGGATGATCGCGGGGTTCGAGGTCCCCACCGCGGGCGAGATCACGCTGGACGGCACGGATATCACCGACCGGCCCCCGAACAAGCGCAACATCGGCATGGTCTTCCAGTCGTATGCCCTCTTCCCGAACATGACGGTCGCCGACAACATCGGGTTCGGGCTGAAAATGCGGGGCCGGCCCAGGGACCAGATCCGGACGCGGGTGAACGAGCTGCTCGAGCTGATCCACCTCCCGGATCGCGGGGGTCGATACCCGTACCAGCTCTCCGGCGGCCAGCAGCAGCGCGTCGCGCTGGCCCGGGCGCTCG
>CAZVDO010000019.1:0-5533 GCA_964625345.1 uncultured Anaerolinea sp.
TTCCAGCTGCGGCTCCCGCCGCCCAGCACGATCCGCTCCCGCTCCATGACTGCCGCATCGATCCAGATCGGCAAGCCGGCCGGCAACCCGAACACGGTGACCCCACCGATCTCATGGCCGGTCATGGCCCGGGTCTGGTCCGGGTCCGCGAAGGACGCCTTGCGGGTCCCGAGACGGTCGCGAACCGCGTGGTTGACATCGAGCCGATGGGTAGCCAGCACCACGCACGCCGCGAAGACGGGGGGATCCGACTTGCCCGCGACGACGATGGTGTTCGCGCTGTCCTCGAGCGCGAATCCGTAGGCGGCACAGAACGCCGCTGTGTCGGCCAGGGCTGGATCGCACGGAAACAGCTCGTACGGGTCGCGCCCCGTGAGCGCGGCCTCCAGGGTCAGGCGATCGCGATCGGCTTCCACGATGCAACCGTACAGGACGTCCCGTTCACAGGCTTGACATCCGGACTCCAATATACTTAGCATCGCTACTAGTTAGCGTCTGTGAGCGCTGCCGTCCCCGCCAGAGGCCGTGTCGTGCCCCGTCGTCCCCTCCCCGCCGGCCTGCCCGAGAATCGCCCCGTCGAGCTCGCCAACCGGCTCAACTCGGCCGCGATCCACCTGCTGCGCCGGATCGGGCGTGACGATGCCGCCGACGGCGTCACCGGCGCGCGCCTGTCCGCCCTCTCCGTGCTCGTGTACGGCGGGCCGATGTCGGCGGGCCAGCTGGCTCGGCGTGAACGCATCGCGGCGCCGACTGCCGTGCGTATCGTCGATGCCCTCGTCCGCGAGGGCCTGGTGGAGCGGCTGCCCGTGCCCGATGACCGCCGCCGGGTGACGCTCGCGGCGACGGCGACCGGACGTGAGCTCATGGAGCGTGGCCGCGCGCGGCGCATCGAGCGGCTTGCGGCGGAACTCGAGGATCGCTCGGAGGCGGAGTTGGCAACGCTCGAATCGACCCTGGACCTGCTCGACGTGCTGGAACGCAACGCGGAGGACGCCCCATGACCGTAACGACGCCACTCAAGGGGATCGGCCAGATCCTCATCCCTGTCGCCGATGTCGATCGCGCGGCCGACTTCTACGAGCGCGTGCTCGGATTGCCCGTGTCGATGCGCTTCCCCGGCATCGCGTTCTTCGATGCGTCCGGCATCCGGCTGTATCTCGCGAAGGTCCCCCAGGAAGACTTCCGCGGCCGGGCGACGATCTACTTCTGGGTCGAGGACGTGCACGCCGCGATCGAGCTCTTCGAGGCGCGCGGGGCAACCATCCGGGAACGTCCGAACGTGGTCTATCGCGACCCCGCGTACGACCTCTGGATGGGCTTCGTGACCGACCTGGACGGGAACCAGATCGGCGTGATGCGCGAGGCGCCGACGGGCACCGAGCGCGGCTGACCACGGCGGCGGGAATCGGAACGCCCGCCCCGACGACGGGGCGGGCGCTCGACAGCCGGGGTTGAGCCGGCCTACATCGCGTCGAACGTCTCGACCACGTCGATGGTCGCGCCGCCCTGGCGCACCGGGCAGCCCTTCGCGAGCGCCACGGCGGCGTCGATCGAATCGGCCTTGATGATCGAGTAGCCGGACGGGCCATCCGTGGCCGCCACGCTGCCGTCGGCCCCGATCCGCTTCGTCTGCGATGCCGGGTTGCCACCGTCCACGACGGCATCGCCGAGCTCCGTGAACCAGTCGGTCCAGGCCTGCATGACCTTGGCGCCCTCCTCGGGCGTCTCGGGCATGGAGCCGCCGCGGTAGACGAGCAGGAAATTCGCCATCTGGGGATCCCCCTCCTGGAAGGATTTTGGGCGGACGTTGGTGCCGCCTCTCGAGAACACGACGAACGGCTGGACGGGAATCGACAGCCTTCCGGCATGCCCGCTGCGAAATCACTCGCGATCTCAGAAAAGTGTCAGGGACAGGCCGCAGGGTATCCATCACGGCGACACCGCCATCGGGTCGCCCGGACACGAACCGCAGCCACGGAGAACCTCATGACCGAACCCATCTTCACCACGCCGACCGCCCCCGAGGGCGAGACCGCGGCCGCCGTCCAGCCGGCGACGGGCCGGCCCATCGCCCGCATCGGGCTCCTCGGCGCTGCGGCCGCCGCCCTGGTGGCCGTGGTCATCCTGGCGGCCGGTTCGGGGGCCAACCCGGGCGGCACCCTCGCCGCGGGGACCGACGGCTCGGGATCCACCACGCTCGACAGCGCCTTCGACAACCGCGGGCCCGGCGGGCCCGGCGACCACATGGGCGGCCCGGGCCGCATGGGCGGCATCACGATCACCGCGATCTCCGGATCGAACATCTCGCTCAAGACCGATGACGGCTGGACGCGCACGATCACCGTCGATTCCGGCACGACCTACGAGTCGAACGGGGCGACGATCGCACTGTCCGACCTCGAGGTCGGCCAGGAAATCCGCTTCCAGCAGACCCGCGAGACGGACGGCACCTGGACCATCGACGCGATCGCGGTCATCCCGCCACACGCGGGCGGGACCGTGACGGCCGTGTCGGGGTCGTCGATCACCGTCGACCGGCGGGACGGCACGAGCGTGACCATCTCGGTCACGAGCTCGACGACGTACGACGTGAACGGCACGACCGGCAGCCTCAGCGACGTGACCACGGGCATGGTCCTCATGGCCGTCGGCACGGATGATGCGAGCGGCAACCTCACGGCGACCGAGGTCCACGCGTTCACGCCGGGCCAGTTCGGGCCGGGCATGCGTGGGGATCACCACGGTCCCGACTTCGACGGCGACGGCGCGGCGCCGGACGCCACCAGCGCCCCCGCAACCGGCACGGGCGCCGGCTGACCATCTCCCCCGGCGACGCCGTCCCTCCGGGCGGGGTCGTCGGGCTCGCTCCCTCCTCCAGCGACGAGCACCGGGCAACCGCCCGGTGCTTGCCGTGTTCCGGGGTCCCGATCGTCAGGTCTGGGGCGCGCCCACCTCGGCCAGCCGGCGTCGCAGGAAGCGCCGCTCCGCGGCGTTCGCCGTGAGCTGGAGGGCCGTGGCGTAGCTCGCACGGGCCTCGTCCCGCCGATCCAGCCGGCGGAGGAGGTCGGCCCGAGCCGCATGCAGGTACGGGTAGCCTTCGAGGTTTCCGGACGCGGCAAGCGCGTCGATCGCGGCCAGTCCGCCCTCCAGGTCGCCGGCCATCGCGACAGCCACGGCCCGGTTCAGGGCGACGACCGGCGACCCGGTGCGGCGCTCGAGCTCCGCGTAGAGGGCGGCGATCTGGGGCCAGTCCGTGGCGTCCGGCGTGACCGCCTCGTCGTGGAGGGCCGCGATGGCCGCCTGCAGCTGGTACGGCCCGGGCGCGCGCATGCGGAGCGCCCGCTCGACCAGCGTGGCGCCCTCGGCAATCCGATCGTGGTCCCAACGGTGCCGATCCTGGTCGTCGAGGAGGACCAGCTCCCCATCGTCTCCGACCCGCGCCTCACGCCGCGCGTCGTGGAGGAGCATGAGGGCGAGGAGTCCGATCGCCTCCGGCTCGTCGGGCATCAGCTGAACGAGCAGCCGAGCCAGCCGGATCGCCTCGGCGCACAGGTCCTGTCGGATCAGCCCCTCCCCGGCCGACGCGTCGTAGCCCTCGTTGAAGACGAGGTACAGGACCTGGAGGACACCCTCGAGCCGCTCCGGGAGCAGGTGGTCGGGCGGGACCCGGTACGGGATGCCGGCATCGCGGATCTTCCGCTTGGCACGCACGAGGCGCTGGGCAAGCGTCGGTTCCGGCACCAGGAAGGCGCGGGCGATCTCGGGTGTCTGCAGGCCGCCGAGGGTCCGCAGCGTGAGCGCGACCCGTGCCTCCAGCGGGAGCGCTGGGTGGCAGCACGTGAAGATGAGGCGGAGGCGATCGTCAGCGATCGGCACGGCACCGCTCCCCCGTTGGCCGTCGACCTCGCTGCCCGGGTCCTCGCCCGGCTCCTCGGCCGCCAGCTCCTCCTCGATGAGCTGGGCGCGCCCCAGCTCCTCGACCTTGACCGCGAGCCGCTGGCCGCGACGCAGCCGGTCGATCGCGCGGTTCCGGGCGGTCGTGGTGATCCATGCGCCGGGATTCGGGGGGATGCCGTCACGGGGCCAGCGCTCGAGGGCGGTCAGGAACGCGTCCTGCACGGCCTCCTCGGCGAGGTCGAAGTCCCGGACCGCCCGGATCAGGGCGGCCAGCACCCGCCCCGATTCCTCGCGGAAGAGGCGCTCGACGACCTCGGCGCTGACGGACGCGGCGGTCAGCCCGCGCCGCCCTCGGACGCCGCCATGTAGGACGAGGGCAGCTGCCAGATCGGTCGGACCTCGATCGTGCCCCGCTTCGCGGCGGGGATCTTGGCGGCCATCTCGATGGCCTCGTCGAGATCGGCGCACTCGAGGAGATAGAAGCCGCCCAGGGCCTCCTTCGTCTCGGCGAACGGCCCGTCGGTGACGCTCGTCTGGCCGTCCCGGATCCGGACGGAGGTCGCCGTGCTCGTGGGTTCGAGCGCCTCGCCGGCGATGAACTGGTTGCGCTCGCGCGTTTCGCGTGTGAAGGCGGCATACGCGGCCATCTCGGCGGCCATGACCTGGTCGTCCACGGCGGCCTGCGCGCCGGCCTCGGCCTGGTAGATGAGGAGCAGGTACTGCATCGATCCCTCCGCGTGGTGAGGCTGCGCCGTCGGCGCGTCATGAGCACGACGAACGACCCCGCCGCAATCGACATCCGGCAGCGAGAGGGTATCGTCTCGGCCATGAAGGCGGAACCGGTCGTGCTCGACGTCGATGGCCGCGAGGTCACCATCACGAACCCGCAGAAGGTCTTCTTCGAGGGTGCCGGGGTCACGAAGCTCGACCTCGTCCGGTACTACCTCGCCGTGTCGGACGGGGCGCTGCGGGGCATCCGTGGCCGGCCGATGGCCCTGAAGCGATTCGTGAACGGCGCGGCCGGCGAGGCGTTCTTCCAGAAGCGGGCGCCGGACAACCGGCCGGACTGGCTGCGCGTGGCGACCCTGTCGTTTCCGTCCGGGCGAACGGCCGACGAGATCGTCGTCGACGATGCCGCGGGCCTTGCCTGGATCGTGAACCTCGGGTGCATCGACCTCAATCCCCACCCGGTCCGGGCGGACGACCTCGACCACCCCGACGAGCTGCGGGTCGACCTGGACCCGGTTCCAGGCGTCGAGTGGGCCCAGATCCGCGATGTCGCGATGGTCGCGAAGGAAGCCCTCGAGGCGGTCGACCTCGTGGGCTGGCCCAAGACCTCAGGCTCGCGGGGAATCCACATCAACGTGCGGATCGAGCGGCGCTGGACCTATCCCGAGGTCCGGCGAGCGGCCCTGGCCCTGGCGCGGGACGTGGAGCGACGGGCGCCCGCGATCGCGACCTCGAAGTGGTGGAAGGAGGAGCGCCACGGCGTGTTCCTCGACTACAACCAGAACGCGAAGGACCGGACGGTTGCTTCGGCCTATTCGGTTCGACCGTTGCCGGACGCGCGAGTCTCGACGCCGCTGACCTGGGCGGAGCTGCCGACCTGCGAGGCCGAGGCCTTCACGGTCGCGAC
>CAZVDO010000019.1:5633-11293 GCA_964625345.1 uncultured Anaerolinea sp.
TCGAACGTGCCGGTGATCGAGATCTCACGCGCGAAGTCGAAGGACGAGGCGCTCGCCGGGCTCGAGCGCTGGAAGAGCCGCTGGCCCGCGGCCGCCGCGGCGCTCGAACCGGCCGACGTGCTCGTGGATGGCATGCGCGGCCGGTCATCGCTCTGGTATCGGATCCGCGTGAATCTCACCCACGTGCCCGAGCCCGATCGGCCGCCCCAGGAGCCGCTCGACCCCGACTACGACCCGTGGGCTGAGTACGCCTGGCCGGATCGAGCGGGCCAGCTCGAGCGGGCGCCCCGCCGGCAACCGGCTGCGGACGAGTGAAGCGCATGGCGTCGCCCGCATATCCGTACGTGCCGCGGTCGAACGCCCGGCTCGTGGCGGGTGAGTTCTGGGCGATCCCGCTGGCCCGCGGCCGGTATGCCTGCGGGGTCGTCGTCGGTGTGGCCCGGACCGGGGGGCCGAGTCTTTTCGCGCCGAGCAATCGGGCGTTCGTCGCGGGCCTCCTCGACTGGGACGGGGCAACCGCGCCGACGGGAGCGGCGGTCGCCGGCGCAGGGCTCGTCGCCCAGGCCGTGGCCCACGTGAAGGCGATCACCGAGACGGGCGGCGCGATCCTCGGCCGGGTGGCGACGCCGATCGAGCCGCTCTCGTGGCGGACGACCCGGCGGCCGGACGCGGAGCCGTGGGTCTACGCCGGCATCGAGCCCGTCCGGCCCGCGGGCCCGGACGACCTCGGGCTCCCGATCGTCGCGGCCGTCGGGTACGGCTACCTGCGGCACCTCGCGGAGGGGCGGCGCCGGGACTGAGCCCGACGCCCGGCCCCCGGGACGCCGGTCGATCGTTCCACGTTGCCCCGGAACGCTGACGATCACGGGCCGGACGGACGATTCGGTCGACGCAGCGTTCCCCCTAGCCGCCCCCGAAGATGCGGGCAAGCTCGAAGGCCGCGGTCTCCTCGAGCTGGTCGTAGCGGCACGCGGCGGGCGGCTTGTCGGGCCGCCAGCGCTTGAACGTGGTGGCGTGCCGGAATCGGGAGCCCTGGAGGTGGTCGTAGCCGACCTCGACGACCCGCTCCGCGCGCAACGGCTCCCACGACAGGTCCTTGCCCCGGTTCCATCGGGAGGTGGCGCCCGGCAGGCGTTGCCCGGAGGCATCGGTGTCGCCGGCGCTCGACCATTCCGCCCACTCGCGCCACGGGTGGTCGTCGAGGGCGCCCTCGCGCAGGGGCGCGAGCTCCTCGAGGATCGTGGCCCGCCGCTCCCAGGTGAACGACGAGGTGATCCCCACGTGGTGGAGCGTGCCTTCGTCGTCATACAGGCCGAGGAGGAGCGAGCCGACGTGCGTCCCGGGCCCGTTCTTGTGCCAGCGGAACCCGGCGACCACGCAGTCGGCCGTGCGCTGGTGCTTGATCTTGAGCATCGCTCGCTTGCCGGGCTGGTAGGCCGCCTCGAGGCGCTTCGCCACGACGCCATCGAGGCCGGCGCCCTCGAACCGGTCGAACCAGTCGGCGGCGAGCGTCCGGTCGGTGGTCGCCGGGGTCAGGTGGACGGGTGGCGCGGCGGCTCCGAGCACCGCCTCCAGCCGAGCCCGTCGCTCACCCTGCGGAGCGGCCCGAAGGTCCTCGCCGTCGAGGGCCAGCAGATCCCAGGCGACGAAGGACGCCGGCGATTCAGCGGCGAGCATCCGGACCCGCGATTCGGCTGGATGGATGCGCAGGAGCAGCGCCTCGAAATCGAGGTGACCCTCCCGCGCGATCACGACCTCGCCGTCGAGCACGCACCGGTCGGGCAGGGCGGCCTTGAGGGGGCCGGCAAGTTCCGGGAAGTAGCGATCGAGGGGCTTGAGGTCGCGCGACTGGGTCAGGATCTCGTCGCCGTCGCGGAAGACGATCGCGCGGAACCCGTCCCACTTCGGCTCGTACAGCCAGCCGTCCCCGTCGGGCAGGCCGTCGGCAGCCTTGGCGAGCATCGGCTCGAGCGGCGGCGCGAAGGGCAGTCGGTCGAGGGCCATGTCCGGAGTGTAGGGGCGCGCGGGCGCAGCAGACATGGCCAGCCGCCGCCGTGAGGGCGGCGGCGCTGGCGCACGCGGCGGCGGCGCGCGAGCCCGGGCGCCGCCGCCGATGTTCCTGTGAACCGCCCGATCAGCGGGCGATCACCACCGTGGCGCGCGCATGGGTGGCGACGTGCTCGGAGACGCTGCCCTGGAGGACGCGGCTCATGAGGTTGAGCCCGCGCGACCCCACGACCACGACGTCGTACCCGCCCTCGTCGGCGATGCGCTCGATGGTGGATGCGGGTTCGCCGCAGGGCTCGATGAGCTCCGCCTCGATGCCGCGCTCGGCCAGCAGTCGCCGGGCTTCGATGAGCTCATCCGCATGGACGCTCGTGTCGTCCCAGGGGTCGACCGGGTACCGGCCCGGATGAATCGGGACGACGCTCACGACCGACACGCTGGCGCCGGTCAGCTTGGCGAGGTCTGCGGCCTGCTCGAGCGCGCGTCGCGCCGGGTCGCCGCCGTCATAGGCCACGAGGATCTTGTGCATGACGTCCGCTCCTTTCAGACAGCGGATCGGCGGACGCGATGGTCCGGCCCGCGTGCCTGCAGTGTCGGTCCGGGTGCCGGGGTCGGTCATCGGCCGGGGGTCGGCAATCCGCGGGCCGTTCCGCCCCTCCCGTAGCATGGCCGCGATGACCTCCCAGGGAACCGACGACAACCGGGCGCCTGACGCCGCCTTCGACGGAGCCGGCTACGACCCGATCGCGGACGCCTACGCGGCGCACTGGGGACCCGTGATCCGCGGTGCCGCGCTCGTCGTGCTCGATCTCCTGGACGACCGCATGCCGATCGCCCCCGGCGCGAGCACGCGCCTTGTCGATGTCGGCACGGGGACCGGCGCCCTTGCGCTGGCGGCGGCGACCCGCTGGCCCGCGGTGGAGGTCACGGCGATCGACGGATCGCCCGAGATGATCGAACGCGCTCGCCGGGCGCTCGCCGACCTGCCGCCACCGGCCCGCGAACGGGTGAGCCTCGGAGTGGCCCTCGCCGACCGGCTGCCGATCCCGGAAGCGGCCGTCGACGCGGTCGTGTCGTCCTTCGTGTACCAGCTGGTTCCGGATCGACGAGCGGCCCTCCGGGAAGCGTTCCGGGTGCTCCGTCCCGGCGGCACGCTCGCGTTCGCGACGTGGCTGCGCCCGAAGGGCGAAACGCTCGGGGCGGATCGCATCCTCGACGAGGTCCTCGACGCGTTCGGGTTCGATCCGCCGGAACCGGATGACGGGAGCGGCGACGCGCCCAGCCCGCGGGCCGCCGCGGACGATGTCCGTCGTGCCGGGTTCACGCGCGTTCGGGCCACCGTCGGGGAATGCCGATGGCAGTGGACGCCCGATGCGTACGTCGCCTTCGTCGAGGAGTTCGCGGAGCCCTCGCTCTTCGACGAGCTGAGTGCGCGCGAACGTCGCGACCTGCGCCGGCGGCTCCGGACGGCCCTCGTCAGGGCGCGCCCGTCCGAGCTCCTGATGCGCCTGCCGGTCGTCTACGTGACCGGTGAGCGCCCGGCCTGACGGGCAGGCCGGTTCGATCAGCTCTCGGCGCTCTCGTCCGAGCTGGATGCGGCGGACTCGCCACCGGCCTCGGCCTCGGTCGCAGCCTCGCCCTCGGCGCCCTCGGCGCCTTCCTCGACGCTCGGCGCGACGACTTCCTCGACGCGCGGCGGGGCCACCTTCGCCACGATCTCGTCGAGATCGGTCAGGAGCGTGACGTCGCCGGGGATCTGGAGGTCGCGGACGTGGATCACGTCATCGAACGTGGCCAGCGGCGCGAGGTCGTAGCTGATCGATTGCGGCAGGTGATCGGGCAGGGCGCGAACGCGCACCGACTCCACCTGGTGCAGGAGCGTGCCGCCGCCGAGGCGAACGGCCTCGGAATCGCCCGTCGGGACGAGTGGCACGTCCACGGTCAGTTCCTCGGTCATGCGGACGAGGAACAGGTCGGCGTGGAGCGGCTTCTGGGTCACGACATGGAGCTGCACCCCGTGGACGAGCACCGGGCGGGCCTTCTTGCCGTCGATGGACAGGTCGATCAGGGTGTTCTGGCCGGCCTTCCGGCGGAGCTGCTCGAACGCGTGGGCATCGAGCGAGACGCTCGTCGAGGGCTCGCCGCGGCCGAAGACGACGGCGGGGAGCTGCCCATCGCGGCGGATGTGCGCCACGGCCTTGCCGGTGACCGTGCGCTCCGTGGCCGCGAGGGCGGGTCGCGTGGTGGACATGCTGAAGCGGGAACCTCCGAGGTTTGGAGTCGGTACGGTACCACGGGATCCCGTGATCGGGCCGCGATCGGGCCGCGATCCGTTCTCAGACCGCCCTCAGAAACCGCGGTGTAGCATCGGCCCGATGCCCACGATCCTGATCGTCGAGGATGAGCACGCCGTAGCCCGCGGGATCGAGTACGCCCTCCAGCAGGAGGGGTACACGGTCGCGCTCGCCCGCTCCGGGGAGGACGGCCTCGAGGCCGCCGTGAGCCAGGCGCCCGACCTCGTGGTCCTCGACGTCCGACTGCCCGGAATCGACGGGTTCGAGGTGCTGCGACGCATGCGCGCGGCCGGCTCCAAGGCTCCCGTGCTCATGCTGACCGCGCGCGACGACGAGGTCGACAAGGTCATCGGGCTCGAGCTCGGCGCCGACGATTACGTCACCAAGCCCTTCGGCCTGCGCGAGCTGCTGAGCCGGATCAAGGCGCTCCTCCGACGCGCGTACGGGGACCTGGCCGATGCCCAGGGCGGACGGGTCATCCGGCACGGCGACCTCGTCATCGACCTCGAGCGACGGCGCGTCCAGCGCGGCGCGCGACGCGTCAGCCTCACGCCCACCGAGTTCGAGATCCTCCGCCACCTCGCCAGCCGACCGGGCCGCGTGTACACCCGCGGCGAACTCCTCGAGCTGCTGCGGGACTACGAGGCGCTCGACCAGGACGAGAAGACGATCAACGTCCACGTGAGCCACCTGCGCGACAAGATCGAGGACGACCCGGCCCAGCCCGTCTTCGTCCAGACGATCCGGGGTGTCGGCTACGCCTTTGCCGAACGCTGAGCCGCCGTCGCTCGTCCCGGCCGACGCGGACGCCGCGCGATCGTCGGGGGCTGCCACCGGGGTCGTGGACCGGATCGTGCGCTGGCTCATGCCCCGGACCTTCCAGGGCCGCCTCACGCTCGCCTTCGTGGCGATCCTGTCGCTCACCCTCGGCCTCGTCTCGATCGGCGTCATCAATCGCCTGGGCGACTACTTCGACCAGCAGCAGCGCGAGGACCTGACGGCCCGGTCCCTCGGCGTCGCCCAGTACGTGGCCCTGGTCGCCGAGGCGGCGGCCGGCATCCGCGTCGTGGTGGCGCCCGACAACGTCGTCGATCCGGCGGTCGTCGTCCAGCTCCAGCACAACACCCAGCAGCGCCTGCTCGCGGACTACCTGGCCAAGGCCGACGTCCAGATCCGGCTCGGACAGATCATCGGCGACGGGTTCGTGCCGGCCTCCAACGGCACGTTCTCGGCCAGCCTCGAGGCCGGCGCCCCGGTCGGGCAGACGCGCGAACTCATCACCAGTGCGCCGGTGGCCTACCCGGTGGCCCACGGGTTCAGCTCCTACTGGATCGAGGTGACGCTCTCGAACCCGTACAC
>CAZVDO010000019.1:11393-19815 GCA_964625345.1 uncultured Anaerolinea sp.
TGGCCCACGGGTTCAGCTCCTACTGGATCGAGGTGACGCTCTCGAACCCGTACACGTATCGATCCACCGCGCTTGCGACCACCACCGGGCTCCTGGCCGTGATCGGGCTCCTCGCCTTCGCGGTGGCGATCGTCGTCGCGGCCACGTTCGCGCGGCGGTTCACGGTCCCGTTGCGGCGCCTCACCGAGGCAAGCCGCGGCCTGGCCGAGGGGGACCTGGCCCAGCGCGTGCCCGACGACCCGGCGCAGTGGGGTTCAACCGAACTCATCGAGCTGGCGCTCCAGTTCAATACCATGGCCGACCAGCTCCAGATGGGGGTGGAAACCATCCGCCGGGACCGCGATCGGAGCCGCGACTTCCTCGCCGATGTCTCCCATGAGTTGCGGACGCCGATCGCCGCGATGCGGACGTTCAACGAGCTGCTCCGGGAGCGGGCCGGCGAGGACCCGGTCGCCCGGGCCGAGTTCCTCGAGGCGAGCGGCGCCCAGCTGGAGCGCCTCGACTGGCTCGCCCAGAACCTGCTCGAGCTCTCGAAGCTCGATTCGGGGCTCGTCCTGCTCGACCTCCGGCCGGAGGACATGCGGGCCACCGTTGAGCAGGCCGTCGACCAGGCGGAGACCGCGGCTCGCCGGCGGGGCGTGGCGATCGAGACCCACCTGCCCGAGCATCCGCTCCGGATCCGGCACGATCCCGTGCGGGTGGGCCAGGTGGTCACGAACCTGGTCGGCAACGCGATCAAGTTCACGCCCCGGGACGGCCGCGTGCGGGTGGACGTGCGACCGGTCGAGGATGGCGTCCAGATCGTGGTGACCGACACCGGCGTGGGTATCGACGCCTCAGAGCTGCCCCGGATTTTCGAGCGCTTCTACCGAGGGACGCAGGCGAGCGAGGCGCGCGGGAGCGGCAGCGGCCTGGGGTTGGCCATCGTCAAGAGCATCGTGGAGATGCACGGGGGCACGGTGAGCGTCGAGAGCCGGGTCAACGCCGGGTCCACGTTCTCGGTCTTCCTGCCCCGCGATCCACGCCACCCCAACACGCGGACCGAGGCGCCCTCGACGTCCGTGCCGCCCGGGTTCGAATTCGGCCGCGAGCCGGCGCCGAGCGAGGAGGCTGCGGATTCTTCACCGCCCGCGCCCTCGAAGGTGAATCCGGAACCGGCACCATGAAGGTGTCCTCCAGCGCCGGCTGGCCCGCATCCAGCCGGCGCCTCCCCTCCCGTCCTTCCGCGAGCACGAGTCACGCATGAACCCAGACGACCAGACCCCGACCGAGCCCGTCGACCTGCCGCCGGTGCCACCCGAACCCACGCCGTGGACCGGCGCGAGCGAGCCGGCGGTCGGGCCGGGTTCCGGCGCTGCTCCAGGCCCCTCCCTGGCCCCGATGATTCCATCTCGGCCCGCGAGCACGCGCGGGACCGGGGTCGGCACGATCGTGGCCGCCTGCCTCCTGTCGGCCACGCTCGCAGCCGGCGGGACCGTGGCCGCCCTCAAGGGCGCGGGCGCCTTTGACGCACGGAACGCAGGCAACGGCTCCACGCCGGTCGTGACGGCCGGTTCGAACCTGCCGGTCACGATCGACGAGTCGTCGGCCGTCATCGACGCCGCCAAGAAGGCCGGGCCCGCCGTGGTCCGGATCCTCGTGTCGGGAACCTCCACGGACGTGTTCGGCGGCACGATTCCCGAGCAGGGCGTCGGGTCCGGGGTGATCTTCGACACGGCCGGCTGGATCCTCACCAACCGGCACGTCGTCACCACCCAGGACGGCAGCCTGGCCAGCTCGGTCACCGTGGAGCTCAAGGACGGCCACCAGTACGACGGGACCGTGTACGGCACGGACACGCTGACCGACCTCGCCATCGTGAAGATCGACGCGCCGAACCTCACCGCGGCGGCGATCGGCAGCTCGTCGGATCTCCAGGTCGGGCAGCTCGCGATCGCCATCGGCAGCCCCCTCGGAACCTACTCGAACAGCGTCACGAGCGGCATCGTCTCCGCCACGGGCCGAAGCGTCACGGTCCAGAACGGGGACCGGCTCAACAACCTGATCCAGACCGATGCCGCGATCAATCCCGGCAACAGCGGCGGGCCGCTCCTCGACGCGATCGGCGACGTCATCGGCATCAACACGGCCGTGGCCACCGATTCGAACGGCATCGGGTTCGCGATCCCGATCGACATCGCCCGTCCCATCATGCAGCAGGCCCTCGCCGGCCAGCCGCTCTCGAGGCCGTACATCGGCATCCGCTACGAGGCGATCACGCCGCAGGTCCAGGACGAGCGCAAGCTGAGCGTCGACCATGGCGCCCTGGTCAGCCGGGCCACCTCCGCCAACGGCGCGCTCGATGCGGTCGTCAAGGACGGGCCGGCCGACAAGGCCGGGGTCAAGGAGGGCGACATCATCGTCGCGATCGGCGGGCAGGCCATCGATGACGAGCACCCGCTCGACCTCGTCCTCTCGGGCTACGCACCGGGCCAGAGCGTGGACCTCTCGATCCTTCGCGCAGGCCAGACCATCACGCTGAGCGTGACGCTGGGAACGCGGCCGGCGGACCTGTAGTCGCGCGGCTGAGCCTCCTCGGACCCGGGCTCCGCGGCGTCGCGGATCGGGCTCAGCGGGGGCGCCGTCGCCGGATCTCGACCGCCGCGTGGGCGAGCGGCCCGCCGAGCTGGACCTCGGGCTTGCGCACCCGGACCACGACCTCGTCCACGGCGGGGAAGTCGGCGAGGAGCTCATGGCCGATGGCCTCGGCCAGCGCCTCGATGAGGTTGAACGTCGTCGATTCGACGATCGTGCGCACGGTGTCGTACACCCGCCCGTAGTCGACGGTCCGATCGAGGTCGTCCTCCAGGCCCGCCGGCTCCAGGTCGAGTCCGAGGTCCACGTCCACCTCGAACCGCTGCGCCTGCACCTTCTCGTGCTCGTGCACGCCGTGACGCGCCTGGAACACCATGTCCACGAGCCGGATCCGATCGGTCATCGGACGTCGCCATTGGCCGGCGGCCAGGTGCCCCGGACCACCGCGTCGGCCATCCGTGCGGCGCGGACGTTCTCGCGAACGTCATGGACCCGGACGATGTCCACGCCGGCTCCGACGGCGAGGGCAGTCGTGGCCAGGGTGGCTTCGAGGCGCTGGTCCGCCGGCAGGTCAAGGACCCGGCCGAGCGTCGACTTCCGGGACGCCCCGAGCAGGATCGGCCGGCCCAGGACGGCGAGTGCCGGCAGCTCCCGCAGCAGGGCGAGGTTGTGCTCCGCGGTCTTCCCGAACCCGAAACCCGGGTCGACGATGAGGTGGTCCCAGGGCACGCCGGCGCCCAGCGCTCGCTCAAGCGCGCGCTGGAGATCGCCGATGACCTCGGCCACGAGGTTCACGTAGCGCGCCTCGGCCCGGTTGTGCATGACCACGAGCGGGACCCCCCGCTCGGCTGCAAGTCGGGCCAGGCCGTCGTCCTCGGCCACGCCCCAGACGTCGTTGATGAGGCTCGCCCCGGCCTCAAGCGCCGCGGCGGCGACCGCCGGCTTCGTGGTGTCGACGGAGATGGGCAGGTCCGGCACGGCCTCGTGGATCGCGCGGATGACCGGGACGACCCGTGCCGACTCCTCGGCAGCGTCGAGCGTCCGGTGGCCGGGCCGCGTCGATTCGCCGCCGACGTCGAGCAGGTCCGCGCCGGCCTCCGCCATCGACTGCGCGAGGGCCACCGCCCGGGGGACCACCGCACCGGGCGCCGCGGCTGGCGTGGTGGCCGTGCCGTCGGCGAGCAGGCCGTCGCCGGAGAACGAGTCGGGTGTGACGTTGACGATGCCCATGATGTAGGTCCGGGTGCCCCAGTCGAAGAGCCGCGGACCGATCATCGTCCGGTTCGCCGGGCCCGGGAGGCCCTCGGCTGCCCCAGCGGGCAGGTCGAAGGCTGGTGTGCTGCGGCCGCCACCGAGATCTGGGCGGGCCGGCAGGACCGGTCCGTCGGGCGGCACGGCGCGCGTGCCCGGTTCGCGGGTCACCTGGCGGCCGCGACGTGGGAGCCCAGCGCGCGGGCGGGAGCGGCGATCATCCGTCGACATCCTCCGGATCGCGCAGGCGCGGGTCGTCGACAAGCCGCCGGCGCGCATCGCCGACAAGGTACAGCGAGCCGGCGATGACGACCGGTCCGGGCGCCTCGCCGATCGCTCGGTCGATCGCACGGGCCGGATCCGCGACCATGTCGATGGTCCAGCCCGGATCGAAGCCGGTGGTTGCGGCAGCCTGCCGCCGCCATCGTGCGGCGAGGTCGCCCGCCTCGAGTGCGCGGGGGACGTCGAGCGCGGTGCACATGATCCGCGCGCCCCGGAGCGCCTCCGACCCGCCGAGCGCGCGGATCACCGCGTCGACGTCCTTGTCGGCCATCGAGGCCACCACCAGCGTGAGCGGCGCGCTCGCGCCGGTACGGCCCGCGAGACTCGGGCGCAGCTCGTCGAGGGAGGCGGCGAGGGCTCGTGCGCCCGCCTCGTTGTGCGCGCCGTCGAGGAGCACGTCCACGCCGTTCACCGAGATGAGCTCGAGGCGGCCGGGCCACGCGGCGGACGCGTAGCCGGCACGGCGGGCCGCGTCCGGCACCGCGGCGATCCCCGCGCGCGCGAGCGCAGACAGCAGGGCATCGGCCACGGCGACGTTGGCGGCCTGGTGGCGACCGCGCAGCGCGACACGGGTTCGGCCCAGGCCCGGCAGTTCCACCGCCAGGCCGTCGCGCCCGCTCTCGAGCACCGGCGCTGGCGCCACCTCGGTGAGGGGAGCTCCCATCCGTCGCGCGCGGCGGCGGATCACGGCCAGGGCGTCGCCGTCCGCCCCGGTCACGGCCAGGTCGCCGCGCTCGATGATGGCGGCCTTCTCCCGGGCGATGTGCACCACGGTCGGGCCGAGCCGGTCCATGTGGTCGAGGTCGACGTTCGTGACGACCGCCACCCCCCCGTCCCAGGCGTGCGTTGCGTCGAGCCGCCCCCCGAGCCCGACCTCCACGAGCGCCAGCTCGATCCCCTCCTCGGCGAACCAGCGGAAGATCATCGCCGTGAGCAGTTCGAATTCGGTCGGCTCGCCGTGGCGGCGGGCGACGCGGTCGGCAAGCGGAAGGACCTCGGCGACCAGCCGCGTGAACCGATCCGGGTCGATCGGCACGCCGCCGATCGCGAGGCGCTCCCGATACGAGACGAGGTGTGGCTTCGGGGTCTCGCCCGCCCGGATGCCCGCAGACCGCAGGGCGCTGCCCGCGAGCGCGAGGACGCTGCCCTTGCCGTTGGTACCGGCGATCAGCGCGCCGCGAAACGCCAGCTGGGGATCGCCGAGTGCATGGAGCAGCGCTCGGGTGCGGCCCAGGCCGAGCCTGATGCCGAACCGGCCGCGCGCCTGGAGGGCCGCGACCGCCTCGCGGTACGAACCGGGCGTCACCGGGCGGTCAGCTCTTCCTCGTAGAACACGCACTGGTTGAAGCGGGGCGAGAGGCACACGTCGTTGACGTATCCCTGTTCCAGGTGGACGCCGCCACGGAGCTGGCATCGCGACGTGGTGTTGTCCTGGCGGACGAGCGCCTTGAGCAGGTGGGGTGCGTGGATCGGGATCGCCCCGCGCGTGCCGGTCATGTAGAAGTGGGGGCAGACGTTCCGGCGAAGGTTGGGCAGCCCGAACGCCCGTGCGCGGGCTGCCTCGGCACCCGGGTGGCGTCCGTCCATCCCCGCACCGTCGCGCGCCGAGGGGCGCCCGGGGCCGACCGCTCGTCCCGGCAGGGCAGGTGGCGCCGCAACGCGAACGGGGGCCGCGGGCACGCGCGCGATCGGGCCAAGCCCAAAGGGTGGCCGGCCATCGGGTCGTGCCGATCGCGGATCCGTCGCCGATGGACGCACCGACCGAGGATCGGCCATCGATGGGCGCGACGATCGTGGGTCCCGTCCCTGCACGCAGTCCCTCCATGCCGACGCTGTGACGGTGCGCCGGAACCGGAAGCGTACACCGCGATGCGGGCGGCCCGGCTGGTCGGGTTCGATCCGTGCGACGATAGGCAGCGATGCCGACTCGCCGCGGGAGCCACACGAGCCACGTCCGTCCCCGCCCGCCGAGCACCGGCCGGCCCACGCCGCAGCGCGTCCGCGTCCCGGCGCCGGATGCGTATCGGCTGAAGCGGGCGCGCGGACTCGACCAGCGCCGGCGCCGACTTCCCGGCACCGTGAAGTTGCTCCTGGCGGCGATCGTGATCCTCGTGGGCGTGGTCGCCTTCAACGCGGCGCGCGGTGGGGTCGGCAACCTCCTCGGCGCACTCGGTACGTCGTTCACGGGCTTCTTCGACAACATCACCGCCACGGCAGAGCCGTCCGCGACCTCGGTGATCATCGCGGACGCCCCGGTGATCGCCTCGCCGCGGGAGCCCTACACGAATCTGACGACGGCCGACCTCGAGGTCACGGTCCCCCAGTCGGTGGTCGGAGACAGCTCCGTCCGGGTTCGCGTGTACCTCACCCTCGAGGGCCAGGAGGCAGCGCCGGTCGCCGAAGTGCCCCTTTCCTCGACCGCGCAGCTCGTGATCCCGGTGGAGCTCACGCCCGGCCGGAATGACTTCTCGGCCACGATCGTGGAGGCGGGCCTCGAATCCGAGTCCTCTCCGGTGGTCACGTTCATCCTCGACACGGACCCACCGGTCATCACGCTCACGTCGCCCAAGGACGGGGCCACGATCAACCGCGAGACGGTCACCCTCCAGGGCACGACGCAACCGCGCACCACGCTCCTGGCCCGCAACGAGGCCAACGGGACGTCCGTGTCGGCGCAAGCAGGCTCCGACGGCTCGTTCAGCATGGTGCTCCCGCTCGAGCCCGGCCCGAACGGGATCCGGATCGCGGGCACGGATCCGGCCGGCAATGCCGGCGAGTTGATCATCGGACTCGTTCGCGGCAACGGCCGGCTGACCGCGACGCTCACCGCCTCGGCCTACCGAATCTCGGTCAAGACGCTCCCCGTGTCCATGCAGATGAGCGTGCTCGTCACGGATCCCGATGGGGTCCCGCTGGAGGGGGCGACGGTCACGTTCACGCTGACCGCGCCGGGCATCCCGCCGGTGGCCAAGGACACCGTGACGGGCGGGGACGGCCGGGCGACGTACACGACCACGCTGCCCGTGGGGGTCACGACCGGGACCGGCCTGGCGACGGTGCTCGTCGCCTCCGACGCGTTCGGCGAGACCTCGGCCCAGAAACCGATCACGTTCGTGGAGTAGGGCGGGCCCGATCCGCGCCCGGGGATCCCGATCCGCGGCCCACGGGATGCCCGATCGGCGGCCCACGGGATCCTCGGTCGTTGCCGGGGAGGCAACAGTGAGGGCCGAAGAGGCGCCCAGCGGGGCCGTCAGGGGCCTGGATGTAGCCTCAGACGCAACAATCGTGGCCGAGGCGTCGGTTGGCGGCCTCCATGCGGCGCTTTGGCGATTCACCGACAACAGTCGTGAGCGGGGAGGCGCCTCGAACCTGCCTCGGACCGTGGGCGTTGCCTGCCGGACAACGCGGCCGCGGGCTGGCGCCCAACGCATTGCGCCGAAAGCGCGTGACACGCGTCGAGGTCGCAGCTACCATCGCGCCATGTCGATGTGGCGGTGCCCCCACTGCGGCACGCCCCAGGCGGAGACGGCCCGATGCTGGGTCTGCCGCCGTTCATCGACCACCTGTTCGACATGCCGGAATTTCCGCCGGTCCGTTGCAGCCCAGCTCGGCTACTGCGGGCTCGACCGGCGACGGCTTCCACTTGCCGGAACCGAGCTCCGTGGCTGCTGGGAGGCGGCGTCTCCCCGCCAGCTCGAGGCGCCGCCGCGAGACAGCCCTCCACCGACCGCGGGGCCCGGCCATCCGGCCATCGCCTCGCCGGTGAGCCCGGCGCATCGCCTTCGCGACTTCGTCCCGGTGGAGCTGACCGATCGGAGCGGTCGGGTCATCGTCCCGGCCGACGCCGACGGGCCGCGGCCGATCCGCACGGACGTCGATCCGGTCACCGCGGCCGCGGCACAGGCGGAACTCGAGCCCGTCCTCGCCCGCACGCCGCCAGGACCGCGCGTGACCCTGTTCTCGGACGGGGAGCTCTAGCGCGACGCCTCGCGGGCCCGCGCGCCGCGTCGGCTAGGGGCAGGGCGTGCCAGGGCTCGCGACACTCAGGTTGATCGGGGTCCCGTACGCCCGGTTTGTGCCGGGAGTCGGGTCCTGGGCGATGACGACCCAGGTTGCATCCGGCGTCCCACTCGGGACGGCCGTGACGGATCCGAGCGTGAACCCATCGCCTTCGAGGGCCGTGGTCGCGGCGCCGAGGGTCATGCACACGTAGTTGCCGACGTTGCGCGGCGCGGGTGTCGGCGTGGGTGTCGGGGCCGGGGTGGGCACCGGCGTGGGCGTGGGTGTCGGCGCGGGCGTGGGTGTCGGCGACGGC
>CAZVDO010000019.1:19915-24725 GCA_964625345.1 uncultured Anaerolinea sp.
GCGGGCGTGGGTGTCGGCGACGGCGTGGGCGATGGCGACGGCGTCGGCTCCGGGCCCTTGGAGACCACGTAGTTGACCGCGAGGCCGCGCGTCACCACGACGCCGGGGCCGGGGTCCTGGCTGACGATCGCCCCCTGCGGGACGAAGTTGTCGAAGGCCTCGGACCGCGTCCCGATCGTGAGCCCGGCGGTGGCGATCAGGTTGAGCGCCTCGGATTCCTGGCGGGCGCGCAGGTCGGGGACGGCCACGGTCTGGTCGCCCAGGGCGAGGGTCAGCTCGATGGTCGTACCCGGATCCACCGATCCGCCGGACGCCGGAACCTGCGAGAGGACCGTTCCATCTGGCTGGTCGGACGGCTCGAACGCCGCGCGGGCGACACTGAGCCCGAGGGCTTCGGCCGCGACCTTGGCGTCCTCGTAGGTCATCCCCACGAGATTCGGCACGGCCACTTGCTGCGGCCCGGGCGTCGATGCGGGGCTGCCGACCAGGCGGATCACCAGGAACGCGGCAAGCCCGAGGATCACGACGGCGAGGACGCCGGAAACCCAGACCCAGGGGCTGGTCCCGCCCTCGTCGCCTCCATCGTCGGGCTCGTCCCGGTCCGGTCCGCGCCGGCCGGCGCCGCGGCCGGCGCCGCCTCGGCCGAGGTCGCTCAGCGGGTCCTGCTCGACATTGGCATAGGCGTCCGGCGCGTAGGGCAGGCGCGCGCCGGGATTGGGATTGGCGGTTCCAGCCACCGTGGCCTCGAGGTCCGGGCGGTCCGCACCGACGGCACCGGCCCCGAGAGCGCCGGTACCGGAAGCCGCGGCACCCGCTGCGCCCGCGCCCGCTGCGGTCCCTGCGCCGTTGGGCGACGTGCCGGATGGGACCGAAGCGCCCGCGGCGCCACTCGCAGCCGCCGCGCCGGCTCCCGCCGCGCCGCCCGCACCCGCCACGGTCGGTCCGCCCGCGGGCGCCGAATCCGCGACATATCGCTCGAGCGCGTCGGCCATGGCCGTGGCCGACGGGAATCGCTCCGCGGGGTCGGTCGCGAGGGCCCGCCGCGTCACCGCCTCGAGCGCAGGGGGGATGCCGGCTCGGACGGCGGACGGACTTGGGACGGGCCCAGTGAGGCGGGCGGTGGCGACGGCTGCCGCCGAATCGCCTTCGAACGGTCGGCGGCCGGTGAGCAGCTCGAACAGGACGATGCCCAGGCTGTAGATGTCCGAGGCCGTGGTCGCCATCTCGCCGCGCGCCTGCTCGGGGCTGAAGTAGTGGACCGATCCGAGCGTCGTGCCGGGCAGGGTGACCGCGGCCTCGGCGACGGCCCGGGCGATCCCGAAGTCGGTCACCTTGACCTGGCCCTCGCGCGTCACGAGCACGTTGCCCGGCTTGATGTCGCGATGGATGAACCCGTTGGCATGTGCGGCGGCAATCGCGCGGGCGATCTGGGCGGTCAGGCGGGCCGCCTGGCGGGGCGGCAGGGCGCCGGTTCGCCGGACGATCGAGGCGAGGTCCTCGCCATCGACGAGCTCCATCACGATGAACGGGCCGGCCGCATCGGTGCCGTAGTCGTAGACGCCCACGACCCCGCGATTGTTGAGCGAGGCCGCCGACTGCGCCTCTGCGCGGAACCGGGCGAAGAAGTCGGGGTCCTGGCCGTACTCGGGACGCAACACCTTGACCGCGACATCGCGCTCGAGCTGCGTGTCGTGCGCCCGGTAGATCGTGGCCATGCCACCCTGGCCGAGGAGCTCGATCAGGCGGTAGCGCCCGCCGAGGATGGTCCCGATATCCGCCAAGCCTGCCTCCGGGTCAGGGCCGCCCGGCCCTCACCGATCGTGGTCGTGCGCGCCCGTATCGAGGGTTCGCTCCGTGGGGATCGTAGCGTACGACGGACTCCGGCCCGAACCGGTGACGTCACCCGCCCCGATGCGGCTCGCGCGCCTAGTGCTCGAGGTCGAGCGAGCGAAGGTGCGCGCGCAGCTCGCTCCCCAGATCCGGTCGAGCGAGTGCGAGCTCGATGGTCGCCTTGAGCCAGCCCATCGTCGTCCCGGCGTCGTGGCGGTCGCCCTCGAACTCGTAGGCGTAGACCGACTGCTCGGCCATGAGCGCCTCGATCGCGTCGGTGAGCTGGATCTCGCCGGCGGCGCCCCGCTGCGTCTGCTCGAGCTTGTCGAAGATCTTGGGGGTCAGGACGTACCGCCCGATGATCGCGAGGTTGGATGGCGCCGTGCCCGGGCTCGGCTTCTCCACGAGCCGGTTGACGCGATGGAGGCGCGGATCGCTGACGTCGTCCGGGAGCCCGCCGGCGTCATCCGTGCCGACGATCCCGTAGCGCGACGTCTCCTCCGGCGCGACCTCGGCGACGGCGAGGACGGATCCGTGCGTCTGCTGGTAGGCATGGATGAGCTGCCCGATGGCCGGGCGCTCCCCGACCACCACGTCGTCCGGCAGGAGCACGGCGAACGGCTCGTGGCCGATGAGGTCCTTGGCCATGAGGACCGCGTGACCGAGGCCCAACTGCTCCTTCTGGCGGACGTAGGCCACCTGGGCGAGGTCGCTGATCGCCCGCACCTGTCGGAGCTTCTCGATCTCGCCCTTGTCCTCGAGGAGCCGTTCGAGCTCGTACGAGAGGTCGAAGTGGTCCTCGATCGCCCGCTTCTGGCTGGACGTGACGATGATGACCTGCTCGATGCCCGCAGCCACGGCCTCTTCGACCGCGTACTGGATGACCGGCTTGTCGACGAGCGGGAGCATTTCCTTCGGCTGGGCCTTGGTGGCCGGGAGGAATCGAGTACCCCAGCCGGCAGCGGGGAAGACCGCTTTTCGGACGCGCATGACACCCCTTGGAACGGTTGTGGGCGGGCCCCGAGGATACACCGGCCCCCCGGTTTGGTGGTCCGGCAGGCGCCGCAATCAGCGCCAGACGCGCTCGACGAAGGAGCGGACGTGGGCGGCGAACAAGGCGGGCCGATCGAGCGGCGAGAGGTGCGTCGTCCAGCGCATCGTTCGCCGCGTGACGTTCGGGATGCCCCGCAGGAAGGCGCGCTCGCCGAGCCGGAAGAGCACGTCGAGGTCCCCGTTGATCGCCAGGATGGGGCCGCCGTACGCGAGCAGGCGATCGCGAAACGTCATCCGCGTGATCGCCTGCACGGCCGTGGCGCCGCCGGCGGTCCAGTAGCCCGCCGCGATGATCGGCTCGGCGACCTCGGGTGGGAAGCGGCGGCGGAAGAACCAGCTGTTCACGGCGTCGAGCGTGCGCGCCGGCACGGCGCCGAGCGCCCATGCGTAGGAGCGAAAGGCGAGGGCGGCCCGGCCCGCCGGCTCGGTGGTCGCACCGGCGATGACCAGGCCGCGGACCTGTTCCGGATACCGCTCGGCGAAGGCGATGGCCACGTAGCCACCCAGCGACAGGCCGACCAGGGTGGCCCGGCCGCCCACCACCGTGACCGCGCGCTCCACGGCCTCGATGGCGCCTTCGAGCGTGAACGGCTCGCCCGCCATGGATCCGTGCGCGGGTAGGTCGAGGGCGAGGCACCGAAAGTCCTCGCGGAGTTCGTGGATGACGGGCTGCCAGGACGTCCGGGTCACGCGCGTGCCGTGCACGAAGACGATGGCGGGGCGGTCGGCGGGTCCGGCAATGTCCCAGGGCGGTTCAGCCGTGCTCGGCCCGACGCCCGGCGAAGGGGCGGCCGAGGCCGAGCGGGGGGCCAGTGCCGACCCGTCGGCCGAGGACCGATGGGTGCCCATCACTCGACGATCGCGCCCGCGTCCACCGGGTCGGCGGGGGCCGTGATGACGATCGAGGGCGGATGCGCCCGTGCGGCAGCCCGCTGGGCGAGTGCCGCACCGAACAGGATCGCGGTGCCGCCGGCGAACTGGATGGGCCCGATCGCCTCGGCCAGGAACAACGCCGCCAGGGTCACACCGACGAGCGGCTCCACGAGCATGAGGACTCCGGCCCGCACAGGACCGAGCCATCGGATGCCGGCGAGGAACAGCAGGCTCGGGATCGCGGCGGCGAACACCCCGGCAAACCCAAGGACCGCGAGGAGCGCTCCCTGCCCCAGGGGCGCGAGCAGGGCGTCGCCCCTGCCCCCGACGACGGCCAGGACCGCGGCGCTCACGGCCGCGACGACCAGGACGACGAGCATCGCCTGGTCCGTTGGGACGCGCCGGTAACCGCCGCGGCTCACCAGGACGAACACCGTCTGGCTGCCTGCGGCGCTCAGCGCCAGCGCCACGCCGAGCAGGTCGATCGATCCCAGGCCGGCAGCGGTCGAGCCGCCGGCCACCACGGCGACCATGCCCCCGAGGGCGAGGACGAGGGCCACCGCCCGACCTCGGTCAAGGGCTTCCCACCCGAGGAGCGCGCTCGCTGCCGCGACCAGGGCCGGGTAGAGGTAGAAGCACAGCAGCACGACGGCCACGCTCGTGCGCTCGAACGCGAGGAACATGGCCAGGTTGAGCGTGGCGCCCATGGCGGCGGCCACCGTGAGCGCGAGGCGCTCCCGCGGCGCGAGCTCCCCGAACGTGACCAAGCGCCGGCCGCCCCGGGTCACGCGCCAGGCCACGATGAGCGCCACCACGATCGCACCGATGCCGGCCCGCCAGGCGACGAACGCGAACGGCGTCAAGCCCAGGTCGTAGACGCTGTGGGAGAGCAGCCCGAGCGTTCCGAAGAGGCTCGCGGCCACCACCATGACGACGACACCGAGGAGCGGCGCTCGCCCGTTCCCACCCGATTCCATCACGCCGGACATGGTACGAGGCACGCGCCCGGGACCCGGACGACCCGGAGATCGCCGGCACCACCGCCCACCGGCGC
>CAZVDO010000019.1:24825-30283 GCA_964625345.1 uncultured Anaerolinea sp.
GCGCTCGCGTCAGTCGCCGGGGCGGGCCCCGCGTTCACGCCGGGCGACGCCCAGGCGGATGCCGGTGAACGGGATGCGGAACTGGCGGAAGACCTCGATCGAGACGAGGAATCCGGCGAGGAGGAAGGCGACCGCGATGAGCTTGGCGATCGCGAACGGCGCGGTGATCCCGAACCGGTTGAGGGTGTCGCCTGCCGACGCTGCGAATCCCCCGATCGCGATGAAGATCGTGGCGGGCACCCGGCTGTGGAGCGTCCCGCGCACGAGCGCCGCCGCCGCGCCCGGCAGCGACGCGAAGAAGTTCACCGTGATGGCGACGGGCGCGATGAGGAGGTTGAAGAGGAACTGGTCGCCGTTCTGCGTGGGATCGAGCGAGTAGTCGAGGACGCGGCGCTTGGGCATGAACACGTACGCCGAGAAGAGGGCCCCGAATGTCAGCGACAGCGCGCCGCTGATGTTGAGGAACGGGGTCAGGAGGCGGAGGGAGCCGGGAAACAGGTCGCCGACGGGTTGTCGTGTCGCGGCCGCGAGGGCGTAGCCGGGAGCGGGCAGCGTCGTCGTGACCATGAGCGCCGCCGACAGGATGGTGGCGCCCACGATCCCGATGGCGGCGATGCGCGGCCAGCGCTCATTCTGGAAGTAGGTCTCAACCGCCACGGCCAACCCGAGGATCGCGGCGCCGATGAAGTACAGGATGGGCGTCGCGCCGGCACCCGGGTAGTCGAACTTGCGCTGGGTGAGGAACGTGAAGAGGCCGGCCAGGAACAGCGTGAACGCGAAGGTGTACCCGAAGCGCGTCCGGTTGAGCAGGAACGCCGTGCCGAGCCCGAGCCAGCCGGCCGTCCAGACCGCGCCCGTCAGGTACCAGGTCCGGTAGAGCGTCTCGCTCCAGCCCCCGGCCGCCGCAAGGGCCTCGCAGCCGGACGCGATCCCGAACCAGGTCATCCCGATCCCCCAGACGAGTTGGAACGTCTGGCGCCGCTCGCGCCACTGGTCGAGCAGCGCGACGGCGAAGGCGAGCGCCAGGACGCTCGTCGCGGCCGGGATGAGGACGTCCACCTAGCCCTCGACCTGCCGGGTGCGAAGGACGATGTGGGTGAACGGGACCCGGAATTCGCGGAACACCTCCACCGAGACGAGGAAGCCGGAGAACAGGAACAGCACGCCGAGGAATTCGCCGACGAAGAACGGGCTCGTCTCGCCGAAGCGATTCGCGCCGCTCGTGATCGCGGGGATGAAGCCGCCGATCGCGATGAGGATCGTCGCCGGCACGCGGGAGTTGAGCCGGCCGGTGACGAGGGCCAACAGCGCGCCCGGCAGCGAGGCAACGAAGTTGACCGGGATGCCCACGACCGCCCGGACGATCGTGGCCGGCGAGCGCCACTGGCGCAGGTCGTAGCGGATGACCCGCCGCTTGGGCATGAATACGTACGCCGAGTACAGCGCGCCGAACGTCAGGGCGAAGGCCCCGGTGACGTTGAAGAACGGGGTCAGGAGCCGGATCGAGCCGGGGTACAGCTCGCCGGTCGGGATGTGGGTGGTGGCATTGAGCACGTAGCCGGGCGCCGCGAGCGGCACGGTCAGCACCATGACCAGCGACACCGCCGAACCACCCACGATGGCGGCTGCGGCCAGCCACACCCACCGCTCGTCACGCCGAGCCGTCAGCACGACCGTGGCGATGGCGAGGACGAGCCCGACCAGGCTGTAGATGGCGGGCGTCGCGCCGGAGCCGGGGTAGTCGTACTTCACGAACGAGAGCCAGGTGAACAGCGCGGCGAGCCCCAGGGAGATCGCGAAGGCGAAGCCGAACCGGGTCCGGGCCAGGAGCAGCACCGTCCCCAACCCGAGCCAGCCCGCCACCCAGATGGCCCCGATCAGGTACCAGGCGCGGTAGAGGGACTCGCTCCAGCCGAATGCCCCACCGAGGAACTCGGTCCCGGCCGACAGGGCGTACCAGAGCATGCCGATGGCCCAGACGAGCTGGTACGGCCGCCGTCGCTCGCGCCACTGGTCGATGAGGAAGACGAAGAAGACGAACGACAGCGTTGACGAGGCAAGGGGCAGGACGACATTCAGGTTCATGGACGCTGATCCCTTTGCATGGTCCCCGGTTCGATGGACGGAACCCCGGCGTCGGACGCGGCGGCGTGGGTGGCCACGAGGTGGAGGAGGAGGCGATCGAGCAGGCCGACCGCCTGCTCGAACAGCGCCGCCAGTTGGGTGGGCTCCAGGGCGCGCCGGCGCCCGAGCGCCCCGATCTCGCCCATCAGGGGGCGTCGCGCGCGGACATAGACGGTCACGACCTCGGGCGCGGTGGCACCGACGCGGCTGAGACGGCGCGCCGTCTCCCCGATCAGGTCGAGGGCCTCGGTCTCCCAGCGATCACGCGCGGCCTGGGTCCGAGCGTCCAGGTACGCCAGCAGGACCGCCACGAGGCGGCGCCCGTCGTTGCGGAGCGCCTTGCGATCCGCCTCGGCGAGGTGGTCGAGGGCCGGTGAATCCACCGCGTCGCGGTAGGTCCGGGCATAGGCGCGCGTGAGCCGTTCCTCGCTTGCCCCGAGCTCGCTCAGCCGGCGGGTGCCCGGACGGCGGGCGGCACACAGGCGCTCGACGTCCGCCCTGCGGAACCGGCGATGACGGCCCGGGGTCGTGTAGGCCGGGATCCGGCCGTCGTCCGCCCAGCGACGGAGCGTGTCAGGATCGACCCCGAGCATCCGGCTCGCCGGCCCGAGGGCGAGCCAGTCGGCGGCTGACCCCCCGGTCGGTGTGGCGGCGTCGGACATCGAGGCCCATCTCCAGCGCCGAGGACGCGCCGCCGGCGCCACGTCGCCGGGCACGTGCCGGCGCTCGCGTCTGACCAGCGAACCTAGGTAATTCTAGGTACGCAATCCGTCCTCGGGACCGGCGGAGGATAGGAGTCCCGGCGCGCGCCTGTCAACCGTGAAGTTGCGGCCGCGGATCAGGCCGGGACGAGCTCGTGCGCGTCGCGATGGAGGCCGTCGCACAGGCCCCAGCGATCGTCCTCACCGGGGATGGGGATCGGCCGCATGATCTCGCGGATCTGGCCGCGTCGGCAGAGCAGCCAGCCGCGGCCGGCCATCCACTCGCGGACATGGGCGGGATCGCGATGGAACTGGAATGGCCCCGGGTTGAGCACCGGACGGCCGGCCCACGAGACGGGCGTCTCGGCTGCCACCGTGTCCAGTACGTTGATCCGCCAGGGCGTGCCGTCGATGACCTCGAGGCAGCCGTCGCAGCGCGACGCCACGTTGTCGCTGACGATCGTCGGGATCCGGATGCCCATGATCTCCATCGGCCCGGATGGTAGCAGGGAGACCCGGGCGAGAGGGGCGCTGGTGCCCCCAAGGGGATTCGAACCCCTGATCTCCACCTTGAAAGGGTGGCGTCCTAGGCCTCTAGACGATGGGGGCCGGGAGCCGCGCGAGTGTAGCAGAGGGCCTCGGGCCCACCGATCGGGAGCGGCGAGACGCGCCTAGGACCCCCACACCAGGGCGAGCACGATGGCGCCGCCGAACGCGCCCAGCGCGGCCATCCCGGCCAGGCCGCCGATGAGTGCCAGCAGGACCGTGCTGCCCTGGGCGCCGCGCTGCCACATGCGCCACATGGAGATGGCGCACAGGACGGAGATCGCCGCCGAGAGGACGGCAACCGCGGTCAGCCCGGTGGTCACCATCGGGATTTGGGCGCTGTCGTCGACCTGGAGGATGGCAAACGCGATGTACCCGAGGGCGAGCAGCACGCCGACCGGCAGGCCCACGCGCAGCGGCGTGAGGCGCATGGGTCCAAGGTGTGGGCCGTGGCGCGTGGCCGAGCGGCGGCCGGCCGGCGATCGGCGATTGGCGGACGAGGTGGGGGCCGGCGAGGCGCTCATGCGGCAGAGCGTAGCAGCGATGCCGACCCGTGCCGAGTGATCCGGCGGGGTCAGCCCGGCGGGCCGGCGGCTGCGTCGAGACCGCCCCGGCTGCGGTGGTAGACGGCGACGTTGTAGCTGAGCCGCGGCCGCCGCAGGCCGGCGGCCACCTCGGCGCCGCGGGTCCCGAAGGCCGCGGACAGGAACCCGGCGGCGTCGTCGGGCGAGTCGAAGGTCCAGAAGCAGTGGAGGACGCGCACGCGGAACCCGTTGGCCAGGAACGGGCCCTTGCGGTGGCTCCAGGTGGCCAGCTCCGGACGCGAGTCGGCGAGGTGGTGGACATCGTCGCGTCCGTAGTCGTGGACCACGAGCAACCTGCCGCCGTCGCGCAGGACGCGATCGACAGCGGCCAGGCGCTCGGGATCGACATCCCGGAACGACGACCAGAGGGTCACCACGACATCCACCGACGCATCGGGAAGGTCGGCAGGGACCTCATCAGCCGGGCCGTGCACGAGGCGGGCGCCAATGCTGGTCATGCCCTCGGCCACGGCGGAACCCTCACCGTCGAGGAGCAGCACGTCACGCCCGGCGACGGGACCGAGTGCCTCGAGCCCCCGGAGGATCTTGCCCTCCACATCGAGTCCGGCTGCTAGTCGCGCGGCGAGGTCGCCCGTGAGCGGGAACGGCAGGACCGACACGAGTCCCGGGAGTATAGAGGCGCGGTCGTTCGCGATTTGCGGACGCCGTTCGCGCTGCCCGCAATCCGGGAGTCGTCCACAATCGGGCCATGCAGCCCCCCGACGCGCCCGCCCGCCGCATGCCCTGGCCGATCGCGGCCTTCCTCGCCTACGCCTTCCTGATCCTGGCCTCGATCGGGTTGTCCCTGCGGTTCGTTGTCGACATGGCGATCTCGGCGCCGGTGAGCCCCGTCGGGCTCGTGGTGATGGTGCTGCTGGCGTACACGATCTTCACGATGACCCTGGTCCTGCAGCGGAAGGCGGCCGCACGCGGCCTGGCCATCGGGCTGAGTTCCCTGACGATCCCGGCCGTCTTCCTGGCCCTCCTCTCCGACCTCACGCCCGTCGCGCTCTTCCTGTTCGTCCTCGCCGTGATCCTGCTCGGCGGCCTGCGTCGACCGGAGGTCCGGGCGTGGCTGCACGAACCCTGAGGGCCCGGCCCGGCTGACGCCCGCGGGGTGCCCGGCGGGTGCGCGTGCGGGCGCGCGCGCCGCCGGCACGCTACCCTCTGCTGGCGCCCGGTGCCCCGGCGGCCGGACGCCCCGATCCTGAACGCCACCGATGAGGCCTGAGTGAACACACCACGTCGACCCCCGAGCGGTACGGCACGCTCGCGCGCGCGCGCAGCCCGACCCGTCCCGACCACCAGCTTCCTCGAGCGCAACCGCGGTCGCCTGCTCGGCGCCCTTGCGGTGGGCGCCATCGTGGTGATGGCAGGCCTGGCCTTCCTGAACGCCACCTCGCCGGCCTACGCCTGCTCCACGGAGTGGACCCCGGCGCCCACGGGTGCGCCGGCTCCCGATGCCACGCCGAAGCTCGGCTACGTCCAGCAGGATCTCGGGCG
>CAZVDO010000019.1:30383-37667 GCA_964625345.1 uncultured Anaerolinea sp.
CTTCCCGAACTCGCCGATCTGCAACCTGCCGCCGGGCAACGTGGGCCCGATCATCGCCCGGTTCGACCAGATGGCCTGGCCGTATGCGGCCCTCGTGTGGGGCCTCGTCCTGCCGCTCCAGAGCCTCGACACGGACCAGATCAACGCGTTCTTCGCCCAGCAGGGCGAGCGGACGAACCCCGAGCCGCTGTGCGCGCGTCCGACGCCGACGCCGGCGCCCACGGCCACCCCCGGACCTTCCGCATCCACCAGTCCTTCGGCGTCCCCGACTGCCGCGCCGACCGAGGCTCCGACGGCCGCGCCCACCGAGGCCCCGACCCCGGCCGCGAGCTGACCTCCGGCCACCGACCGGCGAGGACGGGAGACAGCGATGCAACTGTTCGCCTTCCTCGGCGATGACGGGCCGGCCGTCGGCGTCGTCGATGAGGGTGGCCGCATCGCACCGGTCAGCCGATTTCCCGGCGGCATCGACCTTGCCCTCGCCGAGGACCGTTGGGAGGAGCTCCTGGGCCTGGCCCGGGGCGCCCTCGCGGCGGAACGCCGCCTCGACCGCGAGGCCCTGACCCCGCTCCCCGCGGTCGAGTTCCCGGGCAAGATCGTGTGCGTCGGGCTCAACTACGGCGAGCACGTCCGGGAGGGCGGACGACCGATGCCGGAGCGACCCGTGCTCTTCGCCAAGTTCGCCAACGCCATCGTCGGCGACGGCGAGCCGATCGTGCGGCCCGAGGGAACGCGGGCGCTCGACCTCGAGGTCGAGCTCGGCGTCGTGATCGGACGGCGGGCACGCCGCGTCGACGTGGCGTCGGCCGGGGCGCACGTAGCCGGCTATGTCGTGGTCAACGACGTCAGCGCGCGCGACTGGCAGGGCGTCCCGGCGGCCCTCGCGGAGGGTCAGCGCGGGGACGGACAGTGGCTGCGGGCCAAGGGCTCCGACACGTTCCTCCCGATGGGCGCCGATTTCGTCACCACCGACGCCGTGGATCCCGCGGCGGGCCTCCGGATCCGGAGCTGGCGTCTCCCGGGCACCTCGGGCGCTGGCGGGGCCACGGCCGGCGAGGACGCCGGCGAGCCCGGCGAGCCCGTGCTCATGCAGGACGCGAGCACCGCGGACCTCCTGCACGGCGTCCCGGCGCTCATCGCCCTGATCAGCCGCGAGATCACCCTGGAGCCCGGCGACGTCATCGCGACCGGCACGCCGTCGGGCGTCGGCGTCTACCGCACGCCGCCCGTGTTTCTCCAGCCAGGCGATCGCGTGCGCTGCCAGGTGGACGGCGTCGGATCGGTGGAGAATCCGGTCATCGACTGGTCCGAGGTCCCCCCGGACGAGGAACGCGACTGACCGGCGGCGCCGCCGCCGGCAGGCGCCACGCAGGAGGCGCGACATGCGCGCGCTCGTCAAGACCCAGGCCGGCCCCGGCCTGACGCTCACGGACGTCCCGATGCCCGAGGTGGGAATCGACGACGTCCTCGTGCGGGTCCGCAAGACGGGGATCTGCGGCACGGACCTCCACATCGCGTCCTGGGACCCGTGGGCCGCGAAGACCATCCACCCGCCGCTCGTGGTCGGGCACGAGTTCGTCGGCGAGGTGGCGCAGGTCGGCAGCAACGTGACCGACCTCCAGGTCGGCGACCTCGTCAGCGGCGAGGGCCACGTCATCTGCGGGCGCTGCCGGCACTGCCGGGCGGGGCGCTGGCACCTGTGCGCGAACTCGATCGGGCTCGGCGTGGGCCGGGACGGGGCGTTCGCCGAATACGTCGTCCTGCCGGTGACGAACATCTGGCACCACTGGCCCGGGATCGACGAGGACGTGGCTGCGATCTTCGACCCCTTCGGGAACGCGGTCCACACGGCCCTCGCGTTCCCGGTCCTCGGCGAGGACGTACTTGTGACCGGTGCCGGCCCGATCGGGCTCATGGCGACGGCCGTCGCACGCCACGCAGGGGCTCGCCACATCGTGGTCTCGGAGCCGAATGCCTACCGCCGCGAGCTGGCGGCGCGGATGGGCGCCACCATCACGGTGGACCCGCGGGAGCGGGATCTCGCCGACGTCCAGCGCGAGCTCGGGATGGTCGAGGGCTTCGACGTTGCGCTGGAGATGTCCGGCACCGCGGCGGCGCTGACCTCCACGATCGCGAACATGGCCCACGGGGGCGGCATCGCGATCCTGGGCATCCCCACGGCCGAGATCCCGATCGACGTGACGACCATCGTCTTCAACCAGCTCAGCCTGCGGGGCATCTACGGCCGGGAGATGTACGAGACCTGGTACAAGATGTCGGTGATGCTCCACTCGGGCCTGGACATCTCACCCGCGATCACGCACCGGTTCTCCTACCGCGACCACGAGGCCGCGTTCGAGGCCGCCCGGTCGGGCGACTCGGGCAAGGTCATCATGGACTGGCTCGACTGACGCCGGCCCGAAGGAGCACGCGATGACGACCGCCGCCCGGCCCGATCCCCTCGCCTTCCTCACCGACGAGCTCGACGACCTGCGAGCGCGCCACCTGTACCGGCCGCTCCGGGTGATGAGCCTCGAGCAGGGTCCCGTCACCGTCGTGGACGGGCGCGAGGTCATCAGCCTCTCGTCCAACGACTACCTCGGGCTCACCCATCACCCCCGGCTGAAGGCTGCGGCGGTCGAGGCGGTCCGCGAATACGGCGTCGGTTCCGGAGCCGTGCGCACGATCGCGGGCACGATGAGCCTGCACGAGGAACTCGAAGCCGAGCTCGCGGCGTTCAAGGGCACCGAGGCGGTCCTGACGTTCCAGAGCGGCTTCACGGCCAACACCGGGGTCATCCCGACGATCACCGGCGAGGCCGATCTCATCGTCTCCGACGCGCTCAACCACGCGTCGATCATCGACGGCATGCGCCTGTCCAAGGCGCCCCGCAAGGTCTATCCGCACGGCGACGTCGCGGCGCTCGAAGCGATCCTCCGCGAGGCCGTGGAGCGGGGCCGGCCCGACGGGTCGGGCCCGTACCGGCTGATCCTCGTCGTGACCGACGGCGTCTTCTCCATGGATGGCGACATCGCACCGCTGCCCGGGATCGTGGAGGCGGCGGAGCGCCACGGCGCCGCCGTGTTCGTCGACGATGCGCACGCCTCCGGCGTCCTCGGGCGGAACGGGCGCGGGACGGTGGACCACTTCGGGCTCCACGGGCGGGTGGCCGTCCAGGTCGGAACGCTCTCCAAGGCGGTCGGCGTCCTGGGCGGGTACGTGGCGGGCTCGCAGGCGCTGCGCGACATCCTCGTGCAGCGGGCGCGGCCGTTCCTCTTCTCGACGTCGCATCCACCTGCCGTCGCCGCGGCCTGTCGCGAGGCGATCCGGGTGATGGAGGAGGAAACCTGGCGGATCGAGCGGTTGTGGGCGAGCACGGCGCGGTTCAAGGCGGAGCTCACGCGGCTCGGCTTCGACACCGGGCGCTCCGAGACGCCGATCACCCCGGTCATCGTGGGCGATTCGGAGGCGGCGATCCGGTTCTCGGGCGAGCTGTTCGAGGCGGGCGTCTTCGCCACGTCCGTGGTCTTTCCCACCGTGGCGCTCGACCAGGCGCGATTGCGCACGATCGTCACCGCGGCGCTGACGGACGAGCACCTCGACCGGGCCCTCGAGGCGTTCGCGACGATCGGACGGCGCCTCGGGATCGTCGCCGGGTGACGGGCCGCGCGAACCCCACCGGGCCCGAGGACCGACTCGCTCGCGACCTGCCCCTCGATGCCCACCTGCACACGGACCAGTCGCCCGACAGCAACGTCCCCATCGACGCCTACGCCGCGCTGGCGGCCGAGCGCGGCATCGCGGAGCTCGCGATCACCGATCACGTGGACTTCGACCGGCGCGATCCCGCCTACGACTACGTGGCGTTTGCGGACCGCGAGCGAACCGTTCGGGCTGCTGCGGAGCGATGGGCCGATCGCGGCGTCCGCATCCACTTCGGGGCCGAGCTGACCTACAACACGGCGTGGGAGGAGGACCTGCGGGACCACGTGCGCCGCCATCGCTATGACTTCCTCATCGGGTCGGTGCACGACTGGCCCGATTCCCCGTACATCCCGAGCCGCGTCCGGACGTGGGCCACGGGCCGCCGGATCGACGAGGTCCTCGCGCCGTACCTCGAGCAGGTCGAGGCGGCGGCCCGGTCCGGGATCTTCGATTCCATCGGCCACCTCGACGTCGTGAAGCGCTACCTCCACCCGACGGTGACGCCGGACGACCTGGCGCGGCGGCCCGAGCTGTGGGAGCCCACGCTCCGGGGGCTCGTGGCGTCCGGCACGGCGCTCGAGGTGAATTCGAGCGGGCTCCGCCACCGTGTCGGCGAGACCTACCCGGCGCCGTGGGCGGTCGCACAGTTCCGCGACCTGGGGGGTTCACGGGTGATCGCGGGCTCCGATGCGCACCGGGCCGACTGGTTCGCCTGGGGTCTCGAGGACGCGTATGGTGTCCTGGCACGCGCCGGATTCGCAGCGCTCGCGTTCCGGCGTCGGGGGGCGTCCACGGACGTGCCGATCCCGGCGCGAACCCGGACGGTCGGCGCGGGTGCCTAACACGAGCGGGGTTCATTCGTTGTGAAGTTGGACGACGAGGCGCTCGAGCGGCTCGTGGCCGAGGCCAGGACGGGTGATCCATGGGCCTTCGGACGACTCTTCGATGAGTTCCACGGACCGGTCTATCGCTTCATCGCCAGCCGCGTCCAACGCCCGGCGGACGCGGAGGACCTGACGCAGCTCGTCTTCGTGAAGGTCCTGGAGGCGCTTCCGCGCTACGAGCAGCGAGGCGTTCCCTTCGGGGGTTGGCTCTTCCGGCTGGCCAGGAACACGATCATCGACCATGCGCGAACCCGACACGATCACGCCGACCTCGAGGTCGTGGCCAATCGGCCGACCGACGATCCAGGCCCGGCCGCGATCGTGACGCGGAACGAAGAGCTGGACGCGATCGCCATCGCGCTCCGCGACCTCACGGACGAGCAGCGAGAGGCGATCGAACTGCGGTTCTTCGCGGGCCTCTCGGCGCGCGAGGCGGCCGAGGTCATGGGCAACCAGGAAGGAACCGTCCGGGGCCTGCAGTTTCGGGCGATTGCCGCCCTGAGGCGATCGCTGGGTCTGGACCTTGAAGGCGCCACCCCGAATGACGCGGCGGCGTCATCGGACACGCGGCTGGCGGATATCTGAGGACGCAAGAGGGACACGTGCACGACGAGCACCCGGGAACCGCAGAGCTTGCGCATCGCCTGGAGGCGTATGCGTCGGTTCGGCTCGCCCCGAATCGCGCGTCGACGGCACGAATGCGGACCGCCCTCGTGGAGGAGGCCCGGATGCGGTCCCTGGAGGCCAGCCTCCGCCATGGAGGGCGCGGCCGGGGGGTACGGCGCCTCGCGGGGCTGGTCCTCGCGGCGATGCTCACGATCGCAGGCGCCGCCACGGTGGCCGCCGCGGCGGCACCCGGAGCCCCGCTGTATGGAGTTCGTCTCTGGCTGGAGGAGGCCACCCTGCCGGCGAGCGCCGACGCGCGGGCCCTGGAGCGCATCCACCAGATCGAGGCGCGGGTCCTCGACGTGGAGGCCGCGACCGATCAGGGAGACGAGGAGGCCCTCGCGGCGGCCATCGCCGCGTATCGAGCGGCCGTGGACGACGCGATCGGCGAGGCCGGCGCCGATGCCGATCGCCTCGATCACCTCCGGGCCGCCCTCGGCCTGCACGTCGTCGTGCTCGAGACGATCGCGGAGAATGCGCCTGCACCGGCGATGTCGGCCATCGAGCGAGCGATCGAATCGAGCCAGAAGGCCGTCACGAAGATCAACGCGACCCAGCCCGTGCACGGCGGGCCGGATGCCACGCCGACACCCGCCGCGACGGCGAAGCCCGGGCGGACCGGCAACCCGCAGTCCAGCGACCGACCCTGACCGGTCTGACCTCGGACTCGGGTCCGTTCGCAGCCGGAAGCTGACGGGATGCGCCTGACGATCGTCGGCGCCGGGCCGGCGTATTCGGACGACCCAGCGTCGATCGGTGCGTGTTACCTCGTCGAGGCGAAGGGTTCGGCGCTCGTCCTCGACCTCGGGCACGGGGCGTTCGCGGGCCTTGCGGCACGGACGCGACCGGAGGACCTCGCCGGCGTCGTGGTGAGCCACTGCCACCCGGACCACTGCATCGACCTCGTGCCGTTGCGGCACTACCTGCGCTACCACCTGGCACCACCGCGGCGCGTCCGCGTCGCCGGGCCGGCGGCGCTGGCGGGTCGCCTCGATGCCCTCCACGCCAATCCCGGCTTTGCCGCGGCGGCGCTCGACCTGGAGGTCCTGGGGGAGGGCGAGCGCGAGATGGGACCGTTCCGAATTCGGGCCGCCCGCGTCACCCACGACGAGGACAGCTATGCGCTGCGGGTCGATGACGGGGCGGGCGGGTCGGGCATCGTGTACTCAGGTGACGTCGCGGTGGCCGACGACCTCCACAGCCTGATCCAGCAGGGCGATCGGCTGCTCATCGAGGCATCGTTCGGACCCGGCCCGGTCGAACCGGGTGCACGGCACCTCGACGGTCCGGCGGTCGGGGCGCTCGCCGCGGCAACGGCGCCCTCCAGCGTCCTGCTGACGCACCTCCTCCCCGGCAGGGATCCTGGTGCCACGATCGCCTCGGTCCGGCGGCACTACACGGGGCCCGTGACCCTGGTCCGGCCGGGAGACGTCTTCGAGTTCTGACGGAGGTCAGACGAAGGCCGGGATGCTGGCAGGCATCCCGGCCTTCGAGCCACTCGGGGACAGCGAGGGTCAGCGGGCGTCGGCCCCGTTCGAGCGCGGGCGCCGGCCCGGCACGAGGAACGTGGCCGCGGCACCGAGGAACGCGAGGATGAGGATCGGGGCGGACATCGCCTGATCGGACGATGCGGCGGCGATGGTGTCCGTCGCCGGAAGCTCGATCGAGCCCGGGTCGTCGGTCGTCGAGGACGTCGGGTCCCCGCCGGAGGACCCGCCGGGCGTACCCGTCTCGCCGAGCACTTCCTGGGTCAGCTCCGCCGTCGTTTCCGTGGTCTCGGTCGTCTCGGCCGTTTCCGTGGTCTCGGTCGCTTCGGTGGTCTCGGCCGTTTCCGTGGTCTCGCTGGCGTCCGTGGACTCGGTCGATTCCGTCGTCTCGGTGGCTTCAGTCGTCTCCGTGACGTCGGTCGTCTCGGTCGTCGTGGACTCGGTCGATTCCGTCGTCTCAGCCGTTTCCGTGGTCTCGGTCGCGTCGGTCGTCTCGGTGGTCGCCGAAGTCTCGGTCGACTCGGTCTCGGTCGCCGTGGACT
>CAZVDO010000019.1:37767-40084 GCA_964625345.1 uncultured Anaerolinea sp.
GTCGTCTCGGTGGTCGCCGAAGTCTCGGTCGACTCGGTCTCGGTCGCCGTGGACTCGGTCGTCTCGGTGGCTTCGGTCGTTTCCGTCGACGCGGTCGTCTCGGTCGTGCCGGTGGATTCCGTCGTTTCCGACGTTTCCGTGGTGTCGGTCGTCTCGGCCGTCGTGGTCGTGGACGCGACGGTCGTGCTCGTCGTCGTGGTGGTCGTGCTGGTCGTGGTGGTCTCGGTCGACTCGGCGACGCGGTAGTTGTCGCGCTTGGTCGTCCGGCCCTGCGTCACCGTGGCCTGGTACTCGCCCTGGTCACCGACCTCGATGACGTAGGCATCGACGCAGAACGCGCCGGTTGCGTCGGTCGAGCCGGCGCCGGCTGCGACCGTCAGCGACGGATCCGTGCTGGCACCACCCGGCAGCCCCTCGATCGCCCATGCCATCGCGGCGCTGGCGGCGAAGTTGGCGCCATGGAGGTACACGTGGTCGCCGGTGGCATAGAGGTTCGCATTCTGCGGAGCCGGCGCCTGGCACGGCGACGAGGTCGTCCAGATGCTGCCGGAGCCGCCGCCGGCGGCAAGGGAGCTGTTCGCGGCCGGCCCGAGGGCGGCCATGACAAGCAGCGCGCTCCCGCAGATTCGAGCGGTGCGCGTTGCCAGAACGTGCGTGCGATCGTTCATCGTGGTCCCCGAGTACTGGTGTGCGTTGGTACCGAACCCGGTAGATCCGGGGCCCTTGCCTAGGGGGCGATGCCGATGCTGGGGTACTGACAGGGCCCGCGTCTAGTACCTGCGGCGGGCGTGATTCGCCCCGGACCCCACCGCACCGCAGCGCTACCGCAAGAACGTGGTGCGGCCCGGCACCGACGGGGCCCATGACCAGGGTCCCAGCCCCGCCCAGGACCCGCCGCGCAGCACCGATGGAGAGCGCCGCGGACAGACCCGCGCCCGCGGAGTCGCGTCCGCTACCCTTCGCCCAGCATCTCGCGCGAGATCGACGAACCGGAGGCACGGTGGCGGCAGCGACAGGAACCCCCGAGGCAGCGAATCGCCGGTCCCGCCTCCTTGGCCTGCTGCGGGAGCGAGCAGCGGACGCCGCCGAGCCCGAACGGGTGCTCGCGATCCTCCTGCTGGTGGCCTTCGTGATGCGGGCCGTGTGGATCACGGTCCCTGCCGGCAGCCTCATCTTCGACGAGGCGTACTACGTCAACGCGGCGCGCATCATCCTCGGCTGGCCGGTCCAGGAGGGCGCCCACTACGCGGGGGCCGTTGCCGGCCTCGACCCCAACTCCGAGCACCCGCCCCTGGGCAAGTTGCTGATCGCCGGCTCGATGTTCCTGTTCGGCGACGGTGGCCTGGGCTGGCGGCTGCCGAGCATCATCGCGGCGATGGTCGCACTCGCGGCCGTCTACTGGATCGTCCGGGCGGCGGGCGAATCCCGCTGGCTCGGCGTGGCGGCCGTGGGCTTCTTCGCGTTCGACAACCTGGCCTTCGTCCACGGGCGCATCGGCACGCTCGACATGCTGGTCCTGGCGCCGTTGCTCCTGGGTGCCTGGGCGGGGTTGCGACGTCGCTGGCTCCTCGCCGGGGCCCTGACGGGCCTGGCCATGCTGGTGAAGCTGACCGCGCTGTACGGACTCCTCGCCCTGCTCGTCTACCAGGCGTTCGTGGTCCTGGGTGCCTGGCGACGAGAACGGCGCATCGTCCTTGCGGAGCTCTGGCCGTCGATCGCGATCGTCGGATCGTTCGTTGTGGTGACCCTCGCCGGGCTCTGGATCATGGACCCCCGCTTCTCGTCCTACACGAACCCGATCGATCACCTGCGCCACATGTTCGAGTACGGTGCCAACCTGACGAAGGCTGGCGGGCCCCCGAGCGACTGCTCCGGCAACGACAGCGCGCCCTGGCAGTGGCTCGCCAACAACTGCCAGATGAACTACCTGCGCACGGTCATCAACGTGACCGCGGGCGGGGAGATCGTGGGCAGCACCGTCAAGTACGCGTTCCTCGGCCTGATGAACCCGGTGCTGGTCGGCACGCTCTGGCTGGCGGTACCCTTCGCGGGCTGGATGGCATGGCGGCGGCAGCATCGGCTCGCGGCGTGGAGCGCCATCTGGATGGCCTCGAGCTACCTGCCGTACATCCCGCTGGCCGTGATCGGCCACCGGATCACGTACATCTACTACTTCCTGCCCGTGGTACCGGCCCTGGGTGTCGCCGTGGCCATTCTCCTCCTGCGCTCAGGCCTGCCGAGGGCGGTCGCGTACGTGTACGTGGTGGCGTACGTGCTCGCCTGCGCGGCGCTGTTCCCCTTCCGCCAGATCCCCTGA
>CAZVDO010000020.1:0-14157 GCA_964625345.1 uncultured Anaerolinea sp.
CGCTTGCCCTCGATCGATTCGAAGAGCGCCGTCTCCTCGCCGCAGATGTAGGCGCCGGCGCCGCGGCGCAGCTCGATGTCGAAGGCCCAGCCGGAGCCGGCCACGCGATCGCCCAGGAACCCACCGGCTCGTGCCGCCTCGATCGCCGCCGTCAGCCGTGCCTCCGCGAGCGGGTATTCGCCGCGGAGGTAGAGGTACCCGCGGGACGATCCCGTGGCGAAGCCCTCGATCGTCATGGCCTCGATGACCGCGAACGGGTCGCCCTCGAGGAGGACCCGGTCCTTGAACGTGCCGGGCTCGGATTCGTCGGCGTTGCACACGACGTAGTGGGGTTGCGCGGGCTGGGTTGCGACCGCCGCCCACTTGCGGCCCGTGGGGAACGCGGCGCCGCCGCGCCCGACGAGTCGCGCGTCGGTGACCTCGCGGATCGTCGCGTCCGCCCCCATCGCCATCGCGTTGGCCAGGGCCCGGTAGCCGCCGTGTGCCCGGTAGTCGGCGAGCGAGCCGGGGTCCACGACGCCGATCCGGGCCAGGAGCTGCAGCGACGGTGCCCCCGCCTGGGGCAGGCTCGCCACGGTCCTGGATGCCGGCTCCGCCGCCGGCCCCTCGGGTGGACCGCCGCCCTCCAGTCGCGCCAGGATCCCGGCGGCGTCGACGGGCGCGGCCACGCTCCGGCGCGGCTGCTCGCCGGCGACCGTGAACAGCGCGGCAGGCGCGCGCTCGCAGATCCCCAGGCACGGGCTCCGCTGCCACCCGATGCGGCCGTCGCGCGCCGCGCCACCCGCGGGTCCGAGCGAGCGCTCGAGGTCGCCCGCGATCGCCTCCGCGCCGGCCAGCCGGCACGCGATGTCGTCGCACAGGTGGGCCACCGTGGGCGGGCGCGCCGTCGTGGCGAAGAGGGCGTAGAACGTGGCGACGCCGTAGGCCTCCGCCGGCGGGACGGACAGTCGCTTGCACACGTAGTTCAGGCCCGGTTGGGTGATCTGGCCGATCCGGTCCTGGAGCGCGTGCAGGGCCGGAAGGAGGAGGTCGCGCCTCGCACGGGCATCGTGCCCGCCGCGGGCCACGTGGCCGTCGGCGGCGCTGTCCCGGCGGCCGCCCGCCCACCCGGAATCGGCCTGCCCGAGCACTGCGTCCACGGCGTCGCGTTCGGCGGGCGACGCGAGGCGCCCGATGACGTGCAGATCCATCGGCCCGAGTGTAGTCCGGGCGCTCGCCCCCGCGCCGGGCGAAGGCCGTCGTACCCGACGGGCGCCCGTTCTACGGCGGGACCTGCGTTGCCGGGCCGCCCCAACACCTTGCCGCGCAGGGCCCGTGGAATCGAACGGCCCCCGGTCGAGACCGGGGGCCATCGTGGCTGGAAGCCCTGGGTCGGTGACCCTGGTCAGCCGGCCTGGACGTTGGTCGCACGCGGGCCCTTGGGGCTCGCCTGGACATCGAACTGGACGCTCTCGCCGCCGTTGAGGCGATCGAAATCGAGCGGAGCCTGGAGCGCATCGCGGTGGAAGAAGTACTCCTTCCCGTCCTCGGCGGCGATGAAGCCGAAACCGCGGTCGGCGATGACCTTCTTGACGGTGCCTGTGGTCACAGTGACCCCTTCTGTCTTCTCGAACGAACCTGCAGGCGCACGGCCTGTCGAGAAGCAGGACGACCACGCGGAGCACCGTCGCGTACTGCGCCGGCCAGTGGAGTCTACGCGCCGCGGGGGATTCCCGGGCTGGCCCGCCGTCGCGCGGGATCGCTCACAGGTACGCGGAGAGGGCCCGCTGCGCGAGGAAGAGCACGATGGGGAGGACGATTGCCGACGCAAATCCCGTGAACGCCCCGGCGCTCCACGGCCACGTCGGCACCTTGTCCACGACATCTCGGGCGGCCACGAGGCTGGCGAGTTCGCGCTGGCGGACCTCGAGGTCCGTGTCGTTCGCGCCGTCGACGGCCGCGCCGATGCCCGCCACCGTGCGCGAGATCCGCTGCCCGATGTCGCGCTGGAGGCGCCGCTTCTCGGCGACCAGTCGGTCGTGCATGCCGCGCAGCGGGAGCACGAAGGCTGTAGCCGCCACGACGACCGCGAACCCGTACCACGCGACGGTGATCACCACGAGCGACACGTCCGCGACCGTGGGGAGCAGGAACAGGCTGGGCATCAACAGGACGATCAGCCCAACGGACGTCGTGGCCGTGACCTGCGAGAAGCCGTAGAGCGGGCCTTGGTCGAACACGTCAATCGCCGTGATCTCGGCGTGCACCCGGTCGATCAGGCGAAGCTGGCGAATGGTATGGACCACGAGAATCAGGAAGACCGCCGTCACCAGGCTCTCCCACGCGTAGCGGAACGCCAGCTGCACCGGGGTGAGGCCGACGACCCCGCTGGCCGCCGGGTCCGTGACGTAGCCGATCGGCGTGATTGCGTAGGAGAACACCGTGACGATGGCGGCCGGCCGCGCCGGGGCCACCGTGAGCTGGTAGCGCAGTCGCTCCACTTCCGTGTCGTCCTTCGCAAGCAGGGGCCGCAACATCGTCAACGCGCGGTCCGCCGTCCGGTCGAGCAGGTGGATGAGGCCGAGGGCCGCGAGCGGCAAGGCGGCGTAGTAGACGAGCCCGAAGGCCCCGCCGTTCGCTGTGGCCGCCTCCGGCCCGCCCAGAACCAGCGAGAGCCCGATGACCAGCGCGATGACGGTCGCGTAGGCCAGCCACGTCGGACCCGGCAACGCTTCGAGCCATCGCGCGAGCACGTTCACCCAACTGGGCGCGTACGGGCGCGCGGGCGGGCCGCCGCCCCCCGGCGGCGCGAGATCGAGCGATGACGCCGATGTGCTCACGCTCAGCCTCCGAAGATCGTTCCGAGATAGCGCTGGATGAGGAACAGCAGGATCGGGAGGAGCAGCGCCGACCCGAATCCGCGGATGGTTCCGGTGGACCACGGCCAGGTGGGGAGGCGGGCGATGACCTCGCGCTCCCGCCGCAATGCGGCGATCGTCCGGTCGAGGGCATCGACGCGATCGGTCGCCCGGGCGTCGATGGCCTCGTTGAGCTCGGATACGAGCAGCTTCAGCCGGCTATCGGCCGCCGAGGCCTGTCGCTCGCGCTCGGCATCCAGCCGGGCGTGCATGCCGAGCAGCGGAACGAGGAACACGACGATCGCGACGATCGGCGTCCCGACCAGCCAGGGGAGCCACAGGATCGCCGTGGTGCTCGACGTCAGCGCGTCGGGATTCGCCAGGAGGCCGGCGCTGATGAAGAGCAGCATGATGACCCCGATCTGGGCGGTCAGGCGCGAGAACGCGTACAGCGGCGCGGCGCGGAACGGGTCCACCGCGTTCGCGAGCCGGTGGAGGGCGGTCACCCGACGCAGCTGCCGAATGCCCTGGAAGGCGATGGCGACGAATGCCACGGACGTGGCGCCCTCGGAGAGGCCGCGCGCCACCAGGCCGACCGGGGAGAGCCCGACGACCTGGGACGCGACGGGGTCGAAGACGTAGTACGCGGGCGTGAGGGCAAGCATGAGGACGGTGATGACCACGATCGGCAGCGCCGGCATGACCGTGAGCTCGTAGCGCCATCGCTCCGGGTCGTCCACGCCGGTCCCGAGCGCGGGGCGGAAGCGGTCGAACGCGTCCCCGGCGACGTTCCGAAGGTGGTGCGAGGCCGCGATGATCAGGGCGCCGCTGATGCCCCAGAAGATCTGGACGGGCGAGAAATCACCCCACGGTCGGAGCCCGGACAGCCAGAGGGCCGAGTTGGCGAGCAGGATGCTGCCGAGCGCGAGCACCACGTACGCAAGCCACGTCGGCCCGGGCAGGGCGGACATCCGGCCGAAGAAGGCATCGAGCCAGCTGCGGGCGTACGGACGCGCCGGATCGCGAGCCGATCCCGCCACGAGCGAATCGGTGGTCAACGCAGTCCCTCCCTGGGCACGGCGACCATCGTATCCGCCGCGCGCAAGGCCCGGCCTCCGAGCATCGCGGGCGTTGTGCTACCATGTGCTACATGACCGAGTCGCATGCCGGGCCCCCGCGCGTCGGCGTCCGTGAGCTGCGCCAGAACCTCAGCGTCTACCTGGACCGCGTGAAGGCGGGCGAGACGCTCGAGGTCACGGAGCACGGTCGGCCGGTGGCCAGGCTCGGACCGAACCCACCCACGCCGATGTCGATCCTCGACCAGATGATCGCCGACGGGCGGGCGACTCCGGCGAAGCGCAGCCACAAGCTCCTCCAGCCTCCGCCCCGGGATCTCGCGCCCGGCATGCCGACGTTGTCCGAGATCCTCCGGGCGATGCGCGACGAGGACGACCGATGACGGAGCTCGCGTACGCCGACGCGTCGGCACTGGTCAAGCTCGTCGTCGAGGAACCGGAATCCCGGGAGCTGCACCGGTGGTACGTGGAGGCGGAGCGGGTCGTCACCAGCCGAATCGGGGTCGTCGAGACGCTTCGGGCCGCCGCCCGGCGCCCGCACGACCCGGTGCATCGGGACCACGTCGTCGAGGATCTCGAGGTCATCGAACTCGATGCCTCGATCGGCCGCACGTCCGGGGCGATCCAGCCAGCGGGACTCCGCACGATCGACGCGATCCATCTCGCCACGGCGCTCCAGCTCCTGCCGCAGCTCGACGCGTTCGTGACGTACGACGACCGTCTGGCCGACGCCGCGCGATCGCTCGGGTTTCCGGTGGTTCGCCCGGCCTGAGCGACCGGCGCCGACCGGCCTGGGCGAGCGGCGTCAGCCGGCTGCGACCGGCTCGGCGAGCTTCTCGATCCGGATCGCGGTGGCCTTGAACTCGGCGGTCCCCGACTTCGGGTCGGTGGCGTCGAGCGTCAGCAGGTTCACCGCGACATCGTCCTGGAAGTGGAAGGTCATGAACGTCAGCCCGGGTCGCAGTCCGGGGTCCACGCGCACGGCCACCTCGACCTGCCCCCGGCGCGAGACCACCCGAACCCGTTCGCCCTCCTGGAGCCCGTACTCGGCCAGGTCCTCGGGCGACATGTCGAGCGTCTCGCCCCGCCGGAGCGGCGAGCGGAACGAGCCGGTCTGGACGCCCGTGTTGTAGGAATCGAGCCGGCGGCCCGTGGTCAGGCGGATCGGGAAATCTGCGTCCAGGCGATCCACCGGCGGGTCGTGCTCGACCGGGACGAACGGCGCACGGAGGCCCGGGACGGGGTCCTCCCAGAGCCGGGCGTGGAGGAAGAGCTCGCCGGGGTGCTCGTCATCCCAGCACGGCCACTGGATCCCGCCGAGTGCCTCGAGGCGTTCGTAGCTCATCCCGCGATGCGCCGGCGAGAGGCGGCGCACCTCGTTCCACATCGCCTCGGCGGACGCGTCGCCCCAGTCGCTGCCCATGCGCCGCGCGAGTTCGGCGATGATCCAGAGGTCGTCCCGGGCATCGCCGGGCGGTTCGAGGGCCTTGCGGACGCGCTGGACCCGGCGCTCGGAGTTCGTGACGGTGCCCTCGGATTCGGCCCACGCGGCCGCGGCGGGGAGGACGACGTCGGCGATCTCGGCAGTCGCGGTGAGGAACAGGTCCTGGACCACCAGGAAGTCGAGGCCGCCCATCAGGCGCTTGGTGCGCACCTGGTCGGCTTCGGATTGGACCGGGTTTTCGCCGATCACCCACACCGTCGTGAGCTCGCCGTGCTCCATGGCGTCGAACATGGCCGACAGGTGGAGCCCCTTCTTCGGCGGGACCGGCACGCCCCAGGCCGCGTCGAACGGCGCGCGGAGCTCGTCGCGCTCCACGAACTGGAACCCGGGCAGGCGATCCGGCAGGGCGCCCATGTCGCCGCCGCCCTGCACGTTGTTCTGCCCGCGCAGCGGGTTGAGGCCGCTGCCGTACTTGCCGACGTGCCCCGTGAGCAGCGAGAGCGAGATCAAGGCGAGGACGTTGTCGACGGCGTTGTGGTGCTCGGTGATGCCAAGGGTCCAGCACAGGATGGCCTTGTCCGCCGTGGCGTAGGCGTGGGCCAGCTCGCGGATGGCGTCCGCCGGCACCCCGGTCTCGCGCTCGGCGTACTCGAGGGTATAGGGCTCGACGCGGGCGCGGTACTCCTCAAAGCCGGTGGTCGCTCGGGCGATGAACGCCTCGTTCTCGAGGCCCGCGGCGATGATCTCGCGGCCGATCGCGTTCGCGAGCGCGATGTCGCTGCCGACGTCGAGGCCCAGCCACGTGTCGGACCACTGGGCCGAGCTCGTCCGGCGCGGGTCCACCGTGAACAGGCGCGCGCCGTTGCGGACGCCGCGCAGGAGGTGGTGGAAGAAGATCGGATGCGTCTCCCGGGCATTGCTGCCCCAGAGGATGATCAGATCGGTTTCCTCGACCTCACGATATGAGCTGGTTCCACCACCAGCGCCGAAGACGGTCGCCAGACCGGCGACTGACGGGGCGTGTCAGGTGCGGTTACAGCTATCGATGTTGTTGCTGCCCAGGACCGCCCGCGAGAACTTCTGCGCCGCGTAGTTGACCTCGTTGGTCGACTTGCTGCAGCTGAAGATCCCGAACGGGGAGGCGGCATCCGGTCCAGCCGCGGCCCGGCGGGCCATGGCCGTGCGGAATCCCGCGACGGTCCGGTCGAGCGCCTCGTCCCAGGTCGCGGGACGGAGCTCGCCGCCCTTCGTGTCGCGCACGAGGGGCTGGGTCAGGCGAACGTACGACTTCGGCAAGGTGGGTCCTCGGCCTTCGTGCAGGCGCGGCCCGGAGGACGCGCCGGTTCGTCGCCGGCCGGGCGGCCGGTGGCCTGAGTGTACGACGGAGGAATCGTGAGGGCCGCCCGGCGCGGTGCGCCGGGCGGCCCTCGTATCGCTGCGGGTGCGTGCGCCGGGTCAGCTGCCCGGCACGTACATCAACAGGAGCTGGCCGAGCTCGCGGCGGGCCGTGTACGTGACCCCGTTGTTGGGTCCCGGACCGGTGTACACAGTGTTCGGCTGCGCACCGGGCAGGTTCTCGTGCGACTGCACCACGAGGGCCCACCAGCCGTCACCGAGCCAGCGCGAGACGTCGACGATGCCGCTCGTCTCGGCTGCCTGCTGCGTGCCGGTGGCGATGTGCGTCCACGTGCCGCCGGCCAGCGAGTACATCCAGATCTTGCTGAAGTCCGAGGTGTCTTCCTGGACCATGAGGCTGCCGTGGCTCACGGCCACGTTGTCGGGGGTCCGCATGCCAAGGCTTGCGGCGTCCACGAGGACGCTGAACGAATCGACGACCGTCGGGTCGTCAGCGTTCAGCACCATCTTGAAGACGCGCCCGTTCGTGGCGCTGGTGCCGGGCGTGCCGCTCGGGGCTCGATAGAGCCGGCCTGTGCCCGGATCGATGAGCCGGGAGTTGCCGGTGTCCGCGAAGTACACCGTGCGGGGGTCGTCGGGATCGTAGGTGACGTCCTCGACCCGGACGAACTGGAAGACGTTGTTGGCGTTCGACCAGTCCTCGAGGGCGTCCTGGGGCAGGTCGCTGGTCTGGCCGCGGGCGATGTCGGCCGGCACCGGGATGAACTCGCCGGTGAAGTCGTCGCCGGGGGCGATATCGAAGTAGTCGTTCGCCCCGTTTCCGGCATCGGCGGGATCGACGGCGCCGTCCTGCGTCCCGGTGACCCGGAACGCCCACATGGTGCCCTCGTCCTTCTGGAACGACTTCCAGTTCTTGCTGCTGAAGGCGTAGAGCTGGCTGAGGTTCGGGCGCGCCGGGGTGGACGGGAACGTGAACGTGTCGTCCCCGGAGAGGGAGAACAGGCCCTTCCAGCCGCCCGGCACGATGACCTGGTTCTCGTGGTTGTGGCGTCCGGCGCCGGCGAGGACACTGAGCTTGCCCGTGGCGGTGTCGAGCATCACGGAGTACCCGGCCTGGCGGACGTTGGCGCCGCCGTACGCGGGGTCCGCCCCGTACACGGCGCCGGCCGGCACGGCCAGCGGGTCGTTCGATTCCTCGTTCGTGATGAGGGTGTAGTGCGGGAAGCCCTGCTCGGGGCCGGCCATGAACGAGGAGCAGAAGCGAATGAAGCCCTCGTCCGAGGACAGCGCCACATCGAGCCCCACGATCCGCTTCGTCGCGAGGTCCAGCCGGACCCGGCTGACCGACGAATCGTTGAAGTCGGCAAAGCCCTGGAACGGCACGCGCGACTGCTCGTGGTTGACGTACAGGTCGATCATGCCGAGCGGCGCGGGGCCGGGCACCACGCCGATCCCGTCGGGAATGCCCTCGAACAGCGTGCCGAAGGCCGTCTCGCCCGAGTTGATGAGCGGGACGAAGGTGACGCCGCCCACCGCACCGGTGGACGCGACGAACGCCGGGGACGACGTGGCGTAGGAAGCGGCGGCCGGCTTGGCGCTGCCGAAGCCTGCCGCTCCGAAGGCGGGGGCGGGCAGCGCGATCGCCACGACGGCGAACAGCGCGAAGAGCCTCGGCCGGAGCCGGCGGGTGGAAACAGGTCGCACGATAGGGGTCCTCCTGTGCGGGTGCTCCAAGAGCTGATGGCCTGAGCCCCCATGGTGCCTGCTGGCACCTGTCCCTGCCAACCGCGAGGCCGTTGGTCGTCGTGCGTGGCTGGTGCCACGTGGCACCGGTTTCGGTCCGGTGCGGTCCGTGGCGGTCGCCTTACACGGTCCTGACAGTTCCGGGTTGGTCCGCGATGGACCCGACTTGGCCGGTGGAGCAGGCTGCCGACCAGGCATCCGGCTGGCGGGTGCCCGCATCGGAGACCCACGCCAATGCCAGGAACCCCCCAGGGTCGTCGCTTCACCGGGCTCCTCGTCGCCGCCGTGGTGGTGGCCGTCGTGGCGACCGGCTGCGGGCGCCGCGGCGCTGCGGCAGCAGGCACGCCGACGCAGGATCCGGGCGCGCCCGCGGCGACTGTCGGGATCGGGCAGGCGGACCCAAGCGGGCTCGCAACGCCCAGCCCCGCGCCCTCGACGCCGGCGCCGAGCGCCCTCGCGGCCGCCACACCACCGCCTGCGACACCGGCGCCCCTCGCGACGCCCGACCTCTCCTCGATCAACCAGCTCCTCGCCGATCTCGACGCCGCGCTCGGCGCGGACGCGACGGCCGACACCGATGAAGGGAGTACGCCATGAACCGCACCCGAATCACGCGCGCCGCCGGCTCGATCGCCGGCCTCGTCCTCGTCGCCGCCCTGGGCGTGACGCCGGCCCTCGCCGCCTCGAACGGCGCGGCGCACGCCGGCACGCGAACCGCGGCCGAGCCCGGCCTTGCCGCCGAGACCGACCGGACCCGCTGCGCCGAGGCCTGGCGCGCGGCCGCCACGAACCCCGGCGTCGAGACGTACCAGGCCCTCGGCCTGTGCGAGATCGACCGTCGGCTGGCCACGATCGAGCGCCTGTCGAAGGCGATCGACACGAGCAGGGCCCTGACCGACGCCCACCACGACGCGCTGGCCACGATCCTCGACGATTCGGCCGCGGGCCTTCGCGCGCTGCGCGCCAAGATCGAGGCGGACACCACGGTAGTTGAGCTGCGGGCCGATCTCCACAGCATCTACGCCGATTTCCGGATCTACGCGCTCGTCACCCGCCAGGTCTGGCTCGTGAACGCGGCCGACGTCGTCGATCTGGCCGGCGCCCGCCTGTCCGACACGGCCGACGACCTCGCGTCGCTCATCGCCCAGGCCGAGGCCGCGGGCAAGGACGTGACCGGGGCCCAGGCCCATCTCGACGCGATGACCGCTGCGATCACGTCGGCGCTCGATCACGTCGATGGCGTGGCCGAGGACGTCCTCGCGCTCACTCCCGCCGACTGGAACGACGGATCGGCCCAGCCCGTCCTGCGCGCCGCACGCGAGGCGATCGTCGCGGCACGGGGGGGCCTGCGCACGGCGCTCGCCGAGGCCCGACAGGTCATCGCCGCCCTCGCCTGAGCGGGGGATCGACCACTCGGAGCCCCGCCGGAACCGGCGGGGCTCCGACGTAGACTCCGACCGATGAAGACGATCCTCGTCGTCGACGACGCCCCGAACATCGTGGAGCTGCTCCGCCTCTACCTCGAGGGGGCGGGCTTCGCGACCGTGACGGCGGCCGACGGCCCGGCGGCCCTCGACGCCTTCCGCCAGCATCGGCCGGACCTCGTGCTCCTCGACCTCATGCTCCCCGGCCTGGACGGGTTCGAGGTCTGCCGGGCGATCCGCCGCGAATCGGACACGCCCGTGATCATGCTGACCGCGCGGACCGACGACGTCGACGCGATCGTGGGCCTCGAGCTCGGGGCCGACGACTACGTCACGAAGCCGTTCAACCCTCGTGCGCTCGTGGCCCGGGTCAAGGCCGTCCTTCGACGCACCGACGGCACGGTCCGCCTCGGCCGGCCGATCGAGGTCGGCAGCCTCCGCCTCGACCCGCGCCGGCGCGAAGCCACGGTGGCAGGGGAGCCCGTCGAGCTCCGCGCCCGTGAGTTCGACCTGCTCGCCGCGCTCGCGCGTGAGCCCGGCGTCGTCCTGAGCCGGGACGTGTTGCTCGAGGACGTCTGGGGCACCGACTTCCCGGGTGAGACCCGGACCGTGGACGTGCACGTCTCGGAGCTCCGGAAGAAGCTCGGGGAGCGTGGCCCGGCGATCGAATCCGTGCGCGGCGTGGGCTACCGGCTGATCGCCGATGCCTGATCGGGTCTCGTCCCGGATCGCCGTGGCGTTCGCCGTCGTCGGCCTCGTGGCGGCGCTTGCCGTGGGGGGCGGGCTGTTCGTCAGCCTCCGCTCGCTCCACCAGGAGGCCACCATCAGCAGCCTCGGCGACGTCACCCAGCCGATCCTCGCCCGGGTCCGGACCATCACCCAGGTCGGTGAGCTCCGGCCGGCCCTCGCCGCGATCCGGACCGAGCTCCGGGACGGCATCAACCTGTACGTCGTGGCCGGTGAGCGCGTCGTGGCCGCCGCGGACGACGAGCCGCCCCTCGCCCGGACGGCGATCGTCATCGACCCCTCCCTCAAGGTCGGCGAGACGACCGGCGGCACGTTCACCCCCGGAGGCGGGGCGCGGAGCGTGTACGCGGCGACCCTCGTGCGTCGCGAAGGTGCCGTCCTCGGGCCGATCGCCATCGTCCTCACGACCGAGGACCGGTCCGGGGCGCTCGCGCTCCGGGACCTGCTGCGGGTCCTGCCGGCGGTCGCGCTCGTCACGGCGCTCGTCGCGATTCCGATCGCGTGGTTCCTTGCCCGTTCGATCACCCGGCCCCTGCGCCGCCTCGCCGACGCGGCCGCCGTGGTGCCCGCGGGCGGCGGCCCGACCCCGCCCCTCGTGCCCGAGGGCCCGCGCGAGATTCGTGACCTGACCGACCGGTTCAACGCGATGACCGGCGAGCTCGACCGGGTCCATCGCGAGGAGCGCGAGCTGCTCGCGAACATCCGGCACGACCTCAAGACGCCACTGACCGTGGTCACGGGATTCGCCGAGGCCCTCCGTGACGGCACGGCCAGCGGCGATGCGGCCACTCGAGCCGCCACGGCGATCGCCCAGGAGGCGGCCCGGATGGAGGCACTCATCGACGACCTTCGATCGATCGACGAGGTCGGGACGGCGGGCGTCCCGCTTCGACCCGAGGCGCTCGACGCCGCCGAGCTGGCGGCCGCCGCGGTGGCGCGATTCGAGCCGCGGGCGGCGGCCGCCGGGATCGAGCTGCGCGCGGCCGCGGACCCGGGCCTCGACCTCGCAGCGGACCGCGCGGCCGTGGAGCGGATCCTCGGCAACCTCGTGGACAACGCCCTGGGGATCGTGCCCCGGGGAGGGCACGTGCTCGTGGAGGCCCGCGCCGCCGCGATGCCACCCGACGCCCCCGCGATCGCCTTCCGCGTCAGCGACGATGGCCCCGGCTTTCCCGCCGGCTCCCTCGAGCGGGCCTTCGATCGCTTCTATCGCGCCGATCCGGCCCGCACGGGTCCGGGGACGGGCCTCGGCCTCGGGATCGTCCGGGCCCTCGCCCGCGCCCACGGCGGCGACGCCGTGGCCGAGAACCTCGCCCCGACCGGCGCTCGCGTGACCGTGACGCTGCCGAGGGTGCCGCGCGGTGCGTCCGGAACCGCCACGGGCGGCGGATCGGGCTAGGCCCCGAGCATCACCGCCGGGTCTCCGGCGTCGACCGTGCCGACCCGCCAGTGCGGAACGCCGCGACGGTCGAGGGCGGCCTCGACGGCTGCCAGGCCATCCGGGGCGACCGCGGCGAGGAGCCCGCCCGAGGTCTGCGGGTCGTGGGCCAGGGCGACCAGCGCGTCGTCCACGCCGTCGGCCACCGTGAGTGCCGGAGCCACGAACCGACGGTTGTGGGCGGCCCCGCCCGTCTCGATGCCCGCCCGCGCCAGCTCGAGTGCGCCGTCGAGCGCCGGCAGCGCTGCGGCGCTGAACGTGAAGCGCGTCCCGGAGGCCCGGGCCATCTCGAGGCCGTGCCCGAGCAGGCCGAAGCCCGTGACGTCGGTCGCGCCGCGGATCCCGTGCTCGACGAAGACCTCTGCGGCCGCCCGGTTGAGCGTCATCATCTGGGCGACGGCGGCCGCGAGCTGCGCGTCCGAGGTTCGGCCCTGCCGCCGCCCCGAGACGAGGAACCCGGTCCCGAGGCGCTTCGTGAGCACGAGGACGTCGCCGGGCCGCGCTCCACCTTTCCGGAACAGCCGGTCCGGGTGGCCCGCGCCGATCACGGCCAGGCCGTACTTGGGCTCCGGATCGCGGATCGTGTGGCCGCCGGCGAGCGTCCCGCCCGCCTCGCGGACCTTCGCCGACGCGGCCTCGAAGATCGCTGCCAGGGTGTCGCGAGGGAGGTCCTCCGGGAACGCGGCGATCGAGAGGGCGAACAGCACGCGCCCGCCCATCGCGAACACGTCGGAGAGGGCGTTCGCGGCCGCGATGGCGCCGTACGTCGCCGCGTCGTCCACGAGCGGCGGGAAGAAGTCGAGGGTGCCGATGACGGCGAGGTCCGGCGCGACGCGATATGCGGCGGCATCGTCCGGGGGGTTCAGCCCGGCGATGAGCTCCCCGGGAGCGGCTTCCGCCCCGAGGCCGGAGAGCGCGTCGGCGAGGAGGTCCGCCCCGAGCTTCGCGGCGCAGCCGCCGCAGTCGGTGAGCTCGGTGAGCCGGATCTGCGGGAGGTCGGCGAGGGACGGCATGGCGGCATGGTAGGCGGACGACCGGGAGGGCCGCAGGAGCCGCGGCGGGTCTGTAGGATCGCGGGACGCGCGTCGACCGCGACGCCCGCGTTGCCCGCCCGCCCCGCAGCGCCCGCAGGAGGCCTCTCGATGCACGCGACCGATCTCGACATCGCGTCGATCCCGAAGGCCGAACTCCACGTCCACCTGAACGGTTCGATCTCGGAGACGACCGCCGTCACCCTCGCCCGCCGGCATGGCGCGGATCCCGACGCCGCGCTCATCCTGCGTGACGGGCGGTATCCGGGGCGCTACCCGAACTTCGAGGGCTTCCTCGCCACGTACCTCGCGGCCAATGCCTTCGTCCGGACCCCGGACGACCTGGCGCTCGTGGCGTCCGAGTTCGCCCATGGGCAGGCGGCGCAGGGGATCGCGTACTCGGAGGTCATCGTCACCGCGATGATCCTCGTCCGCAACGGGATGGAGCCGAGGGCGATGTGGGAGGCGATCCGGTCGGGCTTCGCCGCCGCGGGCCCCGGCACGACCATCAACATCGTCGTCGACGCGATCCGCGACCTCGGGGCGGAGGAGGCGGCGGCCACGCTCGCGCTTGTCGAGGACGCCGACGCGCCGATCGTCGGACTGTGCCTGACCGGCATCGAGGGGACCGCTGCGGTCGAGGACTTCCTGCCCTTCCGCCAGGCGGCGCGCCGCCTCGGCCTCGGCTTCGAGGTCCACGCCGGCGAGATGGGTCCGCCGGCGAGCATCGTCGCCTCGCTGGACATCCTCGAGGCGGACCGGATCGGCCACGGGGTCGCCGCGATCCGGGACCCCGGACTCCTCGACCGCCTCGTCGCCGACCAGGTGATCCTCGACGTCTGCCCATCGTCGAATGTCGCGATCTCCGAGTACCCATCCCTCGAGGCGCATCCGATGACGGAGTTCTGGCGCCGGGGCGTGCGCATGACGATCTCGAGCGACGACCCGCCGTTCTTCGGGGTCACCCTGATCGACGAGCTCCGCTCCTTCGTCCGAATCGCCGGCCTGACACGAGACGACCTGCTCACGCTCCAGCGGCGCACGGTCGACGCCTCCTTCGC
>CAZVDO010000020.1:14257-17893 GCA_964625345.1 uncultured Anaerolinea sp.
GGCGACGCGGGCTAGCATCCGCGCACGGGAGTGGGTTCGGGCCGGTGCCCGGCCCGGTCTTCAAAACCGGTGGCGCGGCGCTCGGCGTCGCGCGGTGGGTTCGACTCCCATGCGCTCCCGCCACGCTGACGAGGTCGAATCGATGACCGAGGCTCCGCGCACGACGCCGCCATCGCCCGCGTCGGGTTCGCGATCGACGGGCAGGCGGCCGCCGAGCACCGACCGGGTGCTCGCCCTCGTGCGACCCGAGGCCGCCCATCGGGACCAGGACGCCGTGCGGGCAGTCGCGCGCGAAGTCCTCGATGGGGAGCGCCGAGCCCTCGCCGCCGGCGCGCCGGGCCGCGACGTCGACGCGCTGGCCCGGGCCGTCCTCGAGCGGCTCGCCGCGTTCGACGGGCCGGCAGGCTCGCCACGGCCGTTCGCCGCCGTCCTCAACGCCACCGGCGTCATCGTCCATACGAACCTCGGCCGGGCCGGTTGGCCCGATGCGGCGATTGCGGCCGCGGCACAGGCCGCCGCCGGCCCGATCCTGCTGGAGCTGGATCGCGCATCGGGTCGCCGAGGGCGCCGGCTCCGCGACGCCGAGGAGCACCTGGTCGCGCTCACCGGCGCCGAGGATGCGCTCGTCGTGACGAACAACGCGGCCGCGATCGCCCTGGCGGTCGGCCTCGCGGGACGCGGCGGGGGCGTGGCCGTGTCCCGGGGCGAACTCGTGGAGATCGGGGGTGGGGTCCGGATTCCCGAGATCCTCCGCCGCGCCGGGGTCCGGCTCGTGGAGGTGGGGACGACGAACCGCACCCGGGTCGCGGATTTCGAGGCGGCCCTGGCGGCTCCCCGGCCGCGGATCCGGGCCGTGCTCCGGGTCCATCCCTCCAACTTCACCCAGGCCGGGTTCGTCGAGGCGCCGGATGCGCGGGAGCTTGCGGCCGCGGCCCATGCGGCCGGAGCCATCGTCCTCGACGACCTGGGCAGCGGGGCCCTGCTGCCAACCGAACGCGTGGGCCTGGCGCATGAACCGACGCCCGCCGAGCGCCTGGCCGCGGGTGCCGACCTCGTGACGTTCTCGGGCGACAAGCTCGTGGGCGGGCCGCAGGCCGGGCTCATCGTGGGTCGGGCGGACCTGGTGGCGCGGCTCCGGCGGGACCCGATGGCCCGGGCGATGCGGCCCGACAAGACGATCCTCGCGGCGGTCGCCGCCACCCTGGCCCTGTATCGCGCGGGCACGGCCCGGCAGACGATCCCCGTGTGGCGGTCGCTCGCAACCCCGCTCGCCGAACTCCGGGCGCGGGCCGCGGCGCTCGTCGCGCTCCTTCCCGCCGGCGCGGCCACCGTGGCCGAGCTGGAGGCCACCGTCGGCGGCGGTTCGCTCCCGGGGGCCACGGTCCGGTCCGTCGGCATCGCGCTCGGGGCGGACGGGCGTCCCGGGCCGGTGCTCGATCGGCTCCGGCTCGGCGAGCCGCCGGTCGTGGCCCGGATCGAGGAGGGCCGCGTCGTCCTCGACCTCCGGACGGTCGACGCCGCCGACGATCGGCGACTCGGCGCGGCGATCGCCTCGGCCCTCGCAGCGCTGGGGTGAGCGGATGACGGTCGTCATCGGCACTGCCGGGCACATCGACCACGGCAAGACGACGCTCCTGCGGGCGCTCACCGGGATCGACGCCGACCGCCTCCCCGAGGAGCAGCGGCGGGGCATGACGATCGACGTCGGGTACGCCTGGCTGGACCGCGACGACGGGTCGTCGATCGACTTCGTCGACGTGCCCGGGCACGAAGCGCTCGTCGGCAACATGCTCGTCGGGGCCGGCGAGATCGATGCAGTCATGCTCGTCGTCGCCGCGGACGACGGGCCGCGCGCCCAGACGATCGAGCACCTCGAGCTGATCGACGGGCTCGGGATTCGGGACGGGCTCGTGGTCGTCACGAAGGTCGACCTCGCGGGGCCCGAGCGCACGGCGACCGTGCGCGCCGAGGTGGCGCGCCTCGTGACCGCAACGAGCCTCGCGGGCGTCCCGATCCTCGAGGCGTCCGGCTCCACGGGCGCCGGCGTGCCGGAGCTCCGGATGGCCGTCGATGTGCTGGTGCAAGCCGTCCTCGCGCGGCGCGCCACGGCGCCCGTGGGGCCCGTGAGGCTCGCCATCGACCGCGCCTTCTCGGTGCGCGGCCATGGCACCGTCGTGACCGGCTCGCTGCGTGGCGGCACGATCCGGCCGGGCGATGCGCTGCGCCTCGAACCCGGCGGCCGGCCCCTGCGCGTTCGCGGGATCCAGGTCCATCACGGGCCCGTGGCCGAAGCCGCGGGCGGCCGGGTCGCGCTCAACCTCACCGGCACCGACCTCGACACGCTGGCCCGCGGCGCCGTGGTCACGTCCGGATCGGGCATCGTGTCCAGCGACCGACTCCTCGTCCGGCTCGAGGCCCCGGCGCGGCTCGGCGCCGGGTCCCTGCTCGCCCGGCGCCCGGCGTGGCCGCCGGCCGACGGCACGCGGACACGCCTCCACCTCGGCACGGCCCAGGCGGAGGCCGTCGTGGGCCGGCGTGGCCGCGAGGCGGTCGCGCTCGAAGGGGGCGCGCTGACCGCCATGCTCCGCCTCGATGGCCCGATCGCCACGTTCGCCGGTGATCGTGCCGTGCTCCGGCGCCCGTCGCCGGGCGACATCCTGGCCCGCGTCGTGGTCCTCGATCCTCGTCCCGCGGCGGGCGCGGCTCGACGGCGCGCGAATGCCGAGCGGATCGAGGCGCTGTCCGCTGCGATCGATCGAGGCGATGCCCCCGCCGCGGCAGGGGCGACAATCGCCCTCCACGGCGCGATGACACGGGCCGAGCTCGAGGACGTCGAGGCGAGCCTGGGGGTGGGCGGCCCCAGCGAGACAGCTTCGGGGCCCGGTTCCCGTTCGGACGGCGCCCTCGTCCTGGCACCGGACCTGGCCCGCGACCTCGCCGACCTCGCCATCGAATCCGTTGCCGCCTTCCACGCCGCGCAACCGGAGGCGACCGGGATGCCGAGCATCGCCCTCCGCCAGGTGATTCGCGCCGCGCTGCGTCGGGCGACCGGCCGCCCGCGCGCCCAGGACGCGTTGCTCGACGCCAGTGCTGCGGAGGTCGTGGAGGCGCTCGTCGGCCGGCGAATCCTGGTCCGCGAAGGTGACCGCGTGCGCGCCGCCGAGCGAGCCGCGGGCCCACCTCCCGCGCTGGCTGCGGCGATGGACCGGCTCGCGGCGCTGCTCGAGGTCCCGGCGCCCCCGGACCTCTCCGAGGCGGCCCGAGCGGCGCACTGTCCGCCCGAAGGCGTCCAGCGGCTCCAGGCCGAGGGCCGGATCGTCCGTGTCGAGGCCGACCTGGCGTGGGGTGTCGCGGCGTTCGCCGCCCTCGAACGGACGGCCCTCGATCTGGCGGAGCGCGGCCCGCTCGCCCCGGCGGCCCTCCGTGACGCCACCGGCACGACCCGGCGCGTGGTCATGCCGCTCCTCGAGGACCTCAATCGGCGGGGCCTGCTCGTCCGGACACCGGCCGGCCACGTGCTGGGCCCGCGGGCCCGGCGGCCGGTGTCGTGAGCGACTCCCGGCGCGTGTCAGCGCCTCGGCCGGACCCGCGGGTCACGGCCATCGTCCTCGCCGGCGGGCGATCGTCCCGCTTCGG
>CAZVDO010000020.1:17993-20599 GCA_964625345.1 uncultured Anaerolinea sp.
GCCCTCGTGGTCGATCGGGAGGGCGTCGCGATCCCGGCGGCGGCCTGGCGCGACCTCGATCCTGGGGGTGCCACCCTGGTGGACATCGATCGCCGCGAGGACCTTCCAAGCCGCGGCTGATCGGCTCGGGATCCCGAGGCGCGCCGCGTCCCTCAGCGGTAGCGCATGCGCTCGCTGACGGTGGTCAGGATCTTGTCCTCGATCCGTGGCTGCTGCTTGAGCATCGCCAGGAAATCGGCCTTGCCGAGGACGAACAGCTGGGTGGGCGTCTCCGTGACCGCGGTCGCCGTCCGGATCCCACCGAACACCAGGGCGATCTCGCCGAGGTAGTCGCCGGGGCCGAGGGTGCGGACCGCCCGCCCTCCCGCGGTCACCGCGACCGTCCCCTCGCGAATGATGAAGAACTCGTCGCCCGCATCCCCCTCACGCGTCAGGACGGTTCCGGCGTCGACGGTGCGCTCGCGAACGACCCCGGCGATGAGGCCGAGGTCCTTCGCCGAGAGGCCCGCGAACAGCGAGATCTCCCCCAGGGCGTGGATCGTGGGGTCCGCCATCAGGCGGCGATTGGTCGAGCCGATCGTACGCATCCAACTCCTCGGTCCCAGGCTTCCCGCCGCGGCAACGATGATGAGGGCGATGCCCAGCACCTGCTGGGCGACGAGCGAATCCCCTCGGATCACGACGCCGGCCACGGCGGCAATGGCCGGTTCGAACGCAAGGAGCAGCCCGAACGTGGCCATCGACATCCGGCGGAACGCGATGGCCTCGAGGCTGAACGGGATGAGCGTGCACAGGATGCCGGCTGCCGCGAGCGCGGCGAGCACGGACGCGTCGGCGATGCCCGGGCGGGCGAGGAGGATCCCGAGCGGGGTCTGGAGCACCGCGGCGATGATGAGCGCGAGGGCGAGGCCGCCCAGTCCATCCACCTGCTGGCTCACGCGCTTGCCGGCAATGATGTAGAGGGCGAACGCACCGGCCGCCAGGAACGCGAATCCGATCCCCAGCAGCTGGGCGCCACCCTGGACGCCGCCGGCCAAGGTGAGGGCGAGCATCCCGGCCGTGGCCATCCCGACGAGGGCCAGGTCGATCCAGGCGCGTGAGCCTCGCGCGGCGATTCCGAGCGGCGCGAGCATCAGCAGTGCCGACACCACGCCGAGCGGCGCAGATGAAATGGCGACGTACACGCACAGCGTCATCGAGGCGAGCGCAACGCCGTAGAAGGCAATCGGTCGCAGCTGCGCCGCCGTGAACCCGCGCAGGTTCGGCCGGATGTACGCGACCAGCAGCGTGGCGCCCACGACGCTCCGGATCCAGACGGCCGTGGCCGGTCCGGCGGCCGCGAACGCCGTGGCCGCGACGGCCAGTCCGACCTGGAGGCTCGTGCTCGAGAGCAGGACCAGGCCGACCGACCGCCACGAGATGCTGCTCAAGCGTTGGCCTCGAGGACCGAACGCACGCCGAGGGCGGCACGCTCGACGACGTCGGGCTCCCGGGCCAGCGCGATCCGCAGGTAGCGCTCGCCCGTGCGGCCATCGGCCCAGTAGAACGGGCGACACGGGACGCTGTGGATCCCCATTCGAAGCAACTCGCCCCATAACCGGGTGCTGCCCAGGCCCCCGGTGAGCTTGATCCTCGTGACGCTCACCCTGGACGCGCCGTCGGCCTGCCTCGCCAGCTCGCAGCCATCCATCACGCGCGCGACGATGGCGCGGTTTGTCGCGATGCGAGCATGCAGGGCGTCCATGCCTCCGGCAGCCATGTCGAGGGCGAACTGCTCGACAAGGGCGGCAGAGAACGGTGGTGCGTTCAGGAGAACGTCTGCGGCGATCTCCGCGATCGGCAGGCGGGCATTCGCCGACCAGGCCAGGAACCCGAGCTTCACGCCGGCCGTGGGCCACAGCTTGCCGGTGTCCTCGACGATCACGTACTCGACCCCCGTCCGATCGAGGAGGGCGTACGTGTCGTATTGCGCTCGCCGGTCGAACGCCCGGAAGCACTGGTCGATGAGGAGCGGCGCGCCACGCTCGGCGCACGCCGATGCGAGTCGTTCCAGCTCCGGGGCCGACAGCGTGGTTCCCGTCGGGTTGTTCGGGTTGGCGATCATGACGGCCTCGACGCCAGGGTGGTCGTCGAAGAGGGCCGCGGTGCGAATCGCACGCTCGCTGATGGGGACCAGCTCGAGTCCGCGAGCGCGCAGCAGGGCGGGAACGCAGTCGATCACCGGGTGGACAAGCCCGACCCGCCGGACCCGCCGGGCAAGCGCGGCACCGGCGACATCGATGGCCACGGTGGAGGCGTAGAAGCTGATGATGCGGCCGCTGCCCACCGGGGCCGACCGCTGGCCCAGCGCCTGGAAGAAGGCGGTGTGCGCCCGGGCTTCGAGGACCGGGTAGGGCGTGGACCGCGCCTCGTCCATGAGCTCCGGCAGGCGCGACAGGATGGCCGCCTGCGAGGGCGTGGGCGCGAACCGCGGATAGCCCTCGGCCACGTTGGTATCGCTGCCGAGGCCGAGCAGCTGCATCTGGGTGAGCGAGGTGCTGCCGCTCACCTGCCTGCCCCGGCGGGCATCGCGACAACGAGGCTCACGACATTCCCTCCAGGGCCGG
>CAZVDO010000020.1:20699-23820 GCA_964625345.1 uncultured Anaerolinea sp.
CCGGACCGCGACCTCGACCTGGGGGAACGGCTCGGCCGTGCTCACGGTCCAGTCGGACCCGAAGGCCATCCGTGCCCCGGCCCGCAGGAGCGAGCCGAACGGGTACTGCCACGCGGTGCGCTCCGGGCCGAGGATCGGGATCGTGAGCGTGTCCATCTGCGCCTCGTGGACCGCCCAGAGCGGCTGGGCGTTGGCCACGGCGTCGAGGGCCGCGAAGCGGGGCACGTCGTCCGGGTGGATGAGCTGGATATGGGCGACGTGGTGCCGGGCGTCGCGAACGCCGTTGGCGGCACGCGTGGCGGCGATGGCGTCGAGGGCCTCGCGCACGGCTCGGTCGCCGATCGCGTGGTAGTGGAGTTGGAATCCGGCCGCGTCGAGGGCGATCGAGCGACGCTCGAGCTCGTCGTACGGCAGGTTCGTCATCCCGACGCCGCCGGTCGGGGCACCCGCGGCATCCAGGTACGGCGAGAGCATCGCCCCGGTCCGGTTCTCGAGGACGCCGTCCACGAAGAACTTGATCCCGGTCGCCCGGAGGCGGGCGGGCCCGGCGGCTTCCGGCGCGGCGGCGTCGGCGTCGGCCCTGACCGCCGCCCGGGCGGCCACGTAGCCCTCGACGCCGCCGAACGCGTCCCAACCGTACGCGCCGAGGGAGCACAGGACGCGGGCGGTGAGCTCGCCGCGCCCGGCCACCGCGCGATAGGCCGCCAGGTTCCGCTGGTCGACGTTGGCGTCGTTCCAGCCCGTGATGCCCCAGGCGTGGAGCTCGGCCTGGGCGTGGACGATCGCCTGCTCGAGCGTTGCCGCGTCATACGGCGGCACGAGGTCCATGACGAAATCCTGGGCCGCCTCCTGGAGCATCCCGAGGGGTGTGCCGTCCGGATCGCGCTCGATCCGGCCGTTCGACGGGTCCGGCGTGTCGGCGGTGATCCCGGCCAGCTCGAGGGCCTTCGAGTTCACCCACGAGCCGTGGCCGTCGCGGTTCGAGAGGATCACCGGCCTGTCGGGAACGATGGCATCGAGCGGCTCCTTGCGCGGCACGCCGCCCGGGAACGTCTCCATCGACCAGCCGTCGCCGACGATCCAGAACCGGTCCGGATGGGCCGCGGCATAGGCCTGGACCGCGGCGAGGATGTCGGCCTCCGAGAAGAACCGGTCGAGGTCCACCTGGACGTGGCGCAGCCCACCCGAGACCGGGTGGACGTGGGCGTCCGTGAACCCCGGGACGACCGAGCGACCCCGAAGGTCCACCACGCGCGTGCCCGGCCCGCGCAGCGCGAGGACATCCGCGTCCCGGCCGAGGGCCGTGATCCGGGACCCGGTGATCGCCACGGCCTCGGCGACCGTGCCGGCGGCGTCGTGGGTCCGGACGCGACCGCCGTGGAGGATGAGCTGCGGAAGGTGGTCCATGGCGCGATCCTAGCCGCGGCCCGACGCCCCGCGCGCTACAGTCCCGCCATGAGCACCACCGTCCATCTGCTCCATGCCGGGTACGTCCGCGAAGGCGGCCACGTCGGCAGCTCCGTGACGCTCGTACGCGACGGCGACGCCCTCATCGTGGCGGACCCCGGAATGGCCGCGTCCCGGGCCGCGATCCTCGATCCGCTGGCGGCCCTGGGCGTGGCGCCCGAGGCCGTGACCCACGTGTTCCTGAGCCACCACCACCCCGACCACACCGTCAACGTCGCCCTGTTCCCGAACGCCGAAGTCGTGGACTTCTGGGCCCGCTACCGGGGCGATCTCTGGCTCGACCACGACGGCGACGGCCACGCCCTCGCCCCGCGGACGCACCTCTGGCTGACGCCCGGCCACACGGAGGAGGACGCGACGCTGGTGATCGAGGCGGACGATGCGACCTACGCGCTGACCCACCTGTGGTGGCTGGGCGACCGCACCCCGGACATCGACCCGCTCGCCTGGGACCAGGCGGCGATCGAGCGCGGGCGGGAGCGGGTCCTCGCCGCCGCCGACATCGTGATCCCGGGCCACGGGACGCCGTTCCGCGTTCGCGGCTGAGGCACGGTCGGCGGGGATCGCGGCGGCCGGCTGGGAATCGCGGCGGCCGCCCGGGGAATCGAAACGGCCCGCCGGGAACCGGCGGGCCGCTGTTCGTGGACGTCCGGTGGGCGCCGGACGGCCGGGTGTACGCGATGGTCAGCTGCCCTTGACCTTGCGATAGAGCGTGACGCCGCCACCGAAGCCGAAGGCGGAGGTGATCGCCGTCGCGAGTGCCCCGCCGATCAGCGGGATGAGGCCGAGGATGGCGCCGAGGATGCCGCCGACCACCGCGAAGACGATGCCGTAGGCGATGCTCCAGCCCAGGACCAGGAGGATCTTGCTCGCGGTCGTCTCCCAGGACATGCGAATGGCATCCATGGCGGCGGCGCCGTCGGCGGCCATCCAGCCCGCGAGGCTCAGTCGCGCGCCCACGTAGATCGCGACCACGACGGCGGCGATGAAGATGAGGAAGCCCACCGGGCCGAGGGCGGCCGCACCGATCCCGCCGACCAGGAAGATCGCGAGGCTGACGAGCGCCACGATGATGCCGGCCCCGAGGATGCTCATCCAGCGCTCGCCGACGCGGGCAAACGCGGCCTGCATGGTCGGCGCCTCGCCGACGCTGGCCATCGTTGCCCAGACCTGGCCGTACAGGTTGAGCAGGATGCCGCCGACGATGCCCGCGAGGATGCCGCCGACGAGGGAGCCCAGGACGGCGCCGCCGAGCAGCGCCCCGTCCCCGGTGGTGTTGAAGTTCGAGACGCTCAGCAGGATCGGCACGATCGCCGCGATCACGACGAGGTTGATCACGACGCCGATCACGACGATCGGGATGATGAAGTTCGGCTGCATGACCATCCGGAAGCCGGTCATGATCGCGTCCGTGAGCGTGAGCTGATCGGGCGTCTTCCCCTGGTACAGGGCCATACGGGTTCCTCCTCCCCGGGCCCGGACGGGCCCGCTCGCCAGCGATGATGGTCTTGCCGTCCGAGCGGGTCAATGCGCCAGTTGCGCCAGCGTTGGCAATCGCCGGGCCGGCGCCGCTGGTTCAGGCGGCGCGGACCGCCCGGATGTTGAGCCGCACGTACTCGAGGACGGGCTCGGGCATCCGCTGCGCGACCGCACG
>CAZVDO010000020.1:23920-35490 GCA_964625345.1 uncultured Anaerolinea sp.
TGTTGAGCCGCACGTACTCGAGGACGGGCTCGGGCATCCGCTGCGCGACCGCACGGACGAGGTCCCGGCGGCGATCGACCGGATGGTCGGCGAGGTAGGCGCGGAGGCAGACGGTCTCGAGGTACGTCTCGAACGGCGGCCCCGGGTCGAGGCGGGTCGGCTCGAACGTGAGCCACGTCTCGATGTCATCGAAGCCGGCGGCTTCCAGGCGCGCCCGGGTCGCTTCAGGGGTCGCGAAGACGAGCGGGGAGGCGACGCCGAACACGTCCTGGGCGATTGCCTCCAGGTCGGCGATGTTGCCCGCGCCGCCGCACTGTGCCTCCAGCCAGCCGCCGGCCCGCAGCACGGCCGCGAGGTTCCGGAAGAGCGCGTCGTGGTCGGGAACCCAGTGAAACGTCGCGGTCGAGAGAATCGCGTCGACCGGCTCCACGAGCGGGAGGGGCCGGCCGAGATCCGCCTCCACGAACGCCACCCGGTCGCCGAAACGCGAAAGGCGCGCACGGGCCGTATCGAGCATCGCCTTCGAGGCATCGAGCGCGACGACAGAGCCGTCCGGGACGCGTTCGGCGAGCCGCTCGGTCACCCGGCCGGACCCGCAGCCCGCGTCGAGCACCCGCTCCGTGCCCCGCAGCACGAGGCGATCGAGCACCGTCAGGCCCCAGGCGAACATCGGATCTGCGATCCGATCGTAGGTCCGGGCATCCCACTCGCGCGGCGCCCCCGCCCTGGCGGGCCCGGTCATGGGGCGATGGAAGTGCGTCGAATGCCGACGGCGCTCACCGCCGCCCCGATCACGAGGACGACGGCGCAGCCCAGGGCCGCGAGGTGGAAGGCATCGGCAGAGGCGTTGGTCGCGGCCGCCGCGAGGGCCGCCGAGACATCCGTCGCAGGAGGATTCAGCGGCTGGAGCGCGGCCCGGAACGCCGGATCGGAGGGATCGACCCCCGACACCTTCGCGCCGATGGCCGCGTAGAACTGCTCGCTGATGAGGATGAACGCGATCGCCGAGAAGATCGGCTGGCCGATGCGCGACAGCGCGTTGTTGATCCCCGACGCGATGCCGGCCCGCTCCGGGGGCACCGAGTTCATGAGCGTCGCCGTCAGCGGCACCACCAGGAACGAGATCCCGATCGCGAAGAGCGTGATCGCGGGCAGGACGTCCGTGACGAAGGCGAGCGGCGGCACGAGCGAGGCGGGGTCGCTCACGGTCGCGACCCAGGCCGCGGAATCCGGGGTGACGCGAAGCCAGTTCAGGGCACCGACGGCCATGAGCAGTGGAGCGCCGATCAGGAACGGCCGTGCGCCGATGCGCGTGGCGAGGGCGCCGGCCCGCCCGGTCAGGAGCACCAGGGCCAGGCCCTGCGGGAGGGCGGCGATCCCCGCCCCGAGCGGCGAGTAGCCGAGCACGCTCTGCAGGAAGAGGCTCTGGAGGTAGAAGAGGAGGTACAGCGCCCCGTAGACCAGAAGCGTGGCGAGGTTGATCGCGCTGAACGTCCGATTGCGGAACAGCTCCAGCGGGACGAGCGCGCTGGCCCGGCGCATCAGCAGCGGGAAGGCGACGACGCCCGCGATGCCCACGACGATGGCCACGAGCGCGATCGGCTCCTGCCATTGCGTCTGCTGGCCCCGAATGGCCCCGAACGTCAACCCGCCGACCGCCGCGGCCGCGGCGAGGCTGCCCGGCAGGTCGAGGCTCCGTCGCACGCCCTCCTGCCGGAGCTCGGGCATCGCCCGGATGGCCAGCACGACGGCGATGGCCAGGATGGGGACGTTCACCAGGAAGATGCTCCGCCAGCCTGCCGTGCCCACGAGCACGCCGCCGAGGGGCGGGCCGACGATCGCCATGGCCGACGTCGCCGACACCCACAGGCCGATCGCGCGGGCTCGCAGGGGTCCCTCGTACAGGGCCGTGATGATCGCCAGCGAGCCGGGCACCAGGACGGCCCCGGCGACCCCCTGGCCGATCCGGGCGAGCACGAGCAGATCGAGCGTCGGGGCGAGCCCGCAGACGACCGACGCAATCGCGAAGAGGATCAGGCCCGCGACGAACAGGCGCCGCCGGCCATAGAGGTCGCCCATGGCCCCACCCGGGATCAGGAGCGCGGCGAGGGTCGCCATGTAGCCGGCGACGACGTAGACCTGGCCCTCGAGGACCCCGATCGTGGTTGCCGGCAGCTCCGTGCCGATCCGCTGGAGCGCGATGTTCACGACCGTCGAGTCCAGGAACACCGTGCCCGATCCGAGGATGACCGCGGCCAGGGCGCCGCGATGGGTCAGGGTCATCCGCGGAGTGTAGGGGCGGCCGCCGCAGGAGGGTTCGCCGGCCACCGGGCCGGCTGCGTTCGCAGGGCGGGTCGGCGCGGGTCCCCCGTGCGCGGGCGCTCATCCCTCGTGGCCGCGCTAGACTCCTCGCCGTGCCCGGACCCGTCGCCCTGGTCGGTGCTGGCGAGTTCCTTCCGGGGATGGCCGAATTCGATCGCGGCCTCCTCGCCGCATCCGGCCGCCCTCGACCGCGTGTCGTGATCCTGCCCACCGCCTCCGCCCCGGACGGTGAGGCGATCTTCCGCCGATGGGCCGACATGGGCGTCGCGCACTTCGCAGCCCTCGGTGCGGAGGTCGAGCCGGTCCTGGTCCGCTCGTCCGCAGAAGCCGCCGACACCGCCGCGCTCCAGGCGATCGGCGAGGCGGACCTCGTCTACCTCTCCGGCGGGAAGCCGCGGTACCTCCAGGCGGTCCTCGACGACAGCCCGCTCGGTAACGCGCTGTGGGCCGCCCACGCTCGCGGTGCGGTCCTGGCCGGGTGCTCGGCCGGCGCGATGGTCCTGGCAAGCCGCCTCGCGGAGTTCCGGCGTCGGATGGTCCCCTGGCCGCTCCGCTGGGGATCCGGGCTCGGGGTCGTGGGCATGGCTGCCGTGCTGCCCCACTACGACGCGTGGCCGGAACCGGTCACGGCGCTCATGGCCCTCCAGGCGCCGCGCGGCGTGGCCGTCCTCGGGATCGACGAGGACACGGCGATCGTGGGTCGCGACGGCTCCTGGCAGGTGCACGGCCGGGCCCGGGTGACGGTCTGGCGTGGCCGCCACCGCGAGCGCTACCGGCGCGGGGACGCATTCCGCCTCTGAGGCAGGTCGCCCGCGCCGGCGGCGGGGGTCTCTACTCGGGGCGGACCTTGCGGAAGCAGTCGGAGCAGTACACGGGACGATCCATGCGGGGCCGGAAGGGCACCTGCGCCTGGTTGCCGCACTCGGAACAGAGCACGGCGAAGTACTCGCGCGTGGACGACGAGGAGGCCCCGCCGTAGCCGCGCGGGCCGCCGAGGTCGCGGGCGTCGTAGCCGCCGTCGCGGGCCGCCCGGCGGCTGGCACGGCAGGAGACGCACCGCTTGGGCTCGGAGGAGAAGCCCTTCTCGGCGTAGTACTGCTGGTCGTCGGCGGAATGGATGAATTCCTGGCCGCAGTCGACACAGGTGAGGGTTCGATCGGCGTAGGTCACGGGGGCTGCCTCCAGAGCGCGATGGTCTGCGAGGTGCGACCCGTCAGGGCATCGGCGGGACGGCGAAGACGGCGAAGATCCGGGGCCGCGCGACCCGTGGTGCCGATGTGGAGTCCCTTGGGCGGGGCGCACCGGTGTTTACTTGGTCTCGAGGATACATCGGATCGGCAAACCGGCCCGGCGCGCGCCGGCCGGCGCTGGCAAGCGGTCCGGTCGGTGCGAGGCCGGGGCTGCCGCCGATTTCGCGGCCGACCGATCGGCCGTGCCACGCGACCTGTCACAATGCAGGGCGACGGTTCCGGGCGACGGACGGGGAGCAATGGGGGCGCCCCGCCCGTTGGGACCCGCGGGCCGCGGGGGCTGTCGCAGGACGGTTCCCGCTGCCCGATCGGGTTGCGCTGCCCGGGGGCGCCACCAGTTCGTCGCGACGCCAGGGAGGCCCAACGGGCGCATGCTTCGATTGCTCCATACGGCGGACGTCCACCTGGGTGCGCGCTACGCCGACCTCGGTGACCAGGCGGCGGCCCAGCGCGAACGCCAGTTCGCGGCGTTCAAGGCGAGCGTGGATCTCGCCATCGCCGAACGCGTGGATGCCGTGCTCATCGCGGGTGACCTGTTCGATTCCAACGTGCAGCCGCGTCGCTCCGTCGATCGCGTGGCGGTCGAGCTGAAGCGACTCGCCGAGGCGCGCATCCGGACCGTGCTCATCCCGGGCACCCACGACGTGTACGACCGTGCCTCGATCTACCGCGCGCACGACCTGCCCGCCCTGGCCGGGGCCACCGGCACGGATCTCGTGACGGTGCTGGCCCCGGAGCGGCCGAGCGTCACCTTCGGCCCGCTGGATCTCACCGTCCACGCCCGCGTGTTCGCCACCAAGCGGGCACCGGAATCGCCGCTCCACGGCCTCGCGATCGACCCGTCGCTGAGCACGTGGCACGTCGGGATGATCCACGGCTCCATCGCGATCCCGAACTCGACCGAGCATGACGAGGTGGTGATCACGAACGAGGAGATCGCCGCGAGCGGCCTCGACTACCTCGCCCTCGGACACTGGCACTCCACGAGCAACGGCAAGGCCGGCGGCACCACCTGGGCGTATGCGGGCGCACCCGAGCCCGTGGCCCTCGACCAGGATCGGGCCGGCCAGGTGCTCCTGGTGTCGCTCGACCAGCGGGACGGGGCGAAGACCGTGACCGTCGAGCCCCGGCAGGTCGGGCGGACCCGCTTCGAGAAGGTGGAGCTGGACGCCGCGACGGTCGCCTCGCAGCCGGCCCTGATCGAGCAACTCGCGGGCCGGGCGGACCCGGACGTCGTCCTCGACGTGCGCCTGATCGGCGTGCGGCCCGACACGCTCGACGTGCACGTCGAGGAGGTCGAATCGGCGCTCGCGGCGCAGTTCCTCAAGGTTCGCGTCCGCGACCGGTCCACGGCACCCCTGCCCGATGGCCCGATCCCGCCGGAGGACACGGTCCTCGGCGCCCTGATCCGGGACCTCGAGGCCGGGATCGCCGAGGCCGAGGCCGCCCAGGATGCCGATCGGGCCCTGGAGCTGCGCGACGTCCTCCGCCTCGGACGCCTGCTGCTCGCGGGCGAGGAGGTGACGCTGTGAGGATCACCCGCCTGCGCCTCGCGAACCTGCGGCGCCACCGCGCCCTCGACCTCGAGCTCGATCGCGGCCTCACCGTCGTCCGGGGCCCGAACGAATCCGGCAAGACCACGCTCCAGCGCGCCATCGAGCTCGTCCTCACCCGCAAGGTGACCTCGGCTGCGGCCGAGATGGACGGCCTCCGGACGTGGGGCGCCGGCGAGGAGGACCGGCCGTCGGTCCGCATCGACTTCGAGCAGGAGGAGGACGAGGCCACCCACGTCGGGAGCGTCGAGAAGACGTTCCGCGGCGCCAAGGGCACGGTGCGCCTGACCTACCAGGGCAACGAGATCACGGACCCGGTCCTCGCCGACCAGACCATCGCCGAGCTCACCGGCATTCCCACCGAGGCGTTCTTCCGCTCCACCGCCTCGGTCCGCCACCACGAGCTCGACGACCTCGCCCGCGACGAGGGGGCCCTCCGGGACCGGCTCCAGGCGTCCATCTCGGGCGGCGATCGCGGCACGAGCCGGGCCCGCAAGAAGCTCGACAAGGCGCTCCACGACCTCACCACCAAGGGGGAGAAGAACCCCGGCCGCCTGAAGGTGGCGGAAGCCGCCGTCGCCCAGGCCCGGGCGGCCGTCGAGCAGGGTGAGGCGGCCCTCGCCCAGCTCGAGCGCGACCGGGACCGCCTGGTCCTGGCCCGCGAGCAGCGCGCCGATGCCGACACCGCACTGGCGGAACGGCGGTCGCTCCTCGAGAAGGCCATGCAGGCCGAGCGGCTGATGGCCGAGCGCGAGGTCGCCCAGGAGCGCTACGAGCGCTACAAGACCGCGGTCTCCGTGACCGAGCAGATCATGGAGCTGCAGGAATCCCACCCGTCGCGCACCGCGCTGCCGGCCCTCCGCCCGATCCTCGCCCGGATGCGGGAGCTGGATGGCCGCATTCGCGAGCTCAAGGCCATGCTGTCCGACGAGGTCGAGGTCGAGTTCGACGTGCCGCCGCCCGAGCCGAGCACGTGGCGCCCCCCGGCGATCGTGGCCCTGGGCATCGTGGTGGTGGGCATCGGTCTCGCCGCCGCCTCGGTCTTCGACGTCGTGACGCTGCCCGGCGGGCTCGCGATCCCGCTCGCGCTGGCCGTGGTCGGCCTCTTCCTGGCCGGGGCGGGTCGCTGGATCCGGCGGCGCGCCCAGGACCTGACCCGGGCGCGTCAGCTGCGCGTCGTGGACATCGACCGACGGCTCCGCGGCCGCTCGCTCCTCGAGCAGGAGCTCATGGAGAAGGACCTCGCGCTCGCGAACGAGCTCTCGGGCCTCGAGCTGCCCGACGTCGCCGCGGCCGAGGCATTGCTCGCGGCCGAGGAAGCCCACGTGGCCGCGATCGAGAAGCTGCAGGCACAGCTCGACGGCCTCGTGGGACGGGAACCCCCCGGGACCCTGCCCGAGCGCCGGGACGCCGCGGCCCACGAGATCGAGCAGAAGACGAGCGCGCTCGAGCACCTCGGGCCGATCGCCCGCGAGCCGCGCGCCCGCGAGCGCCTCGAGGTCGAGGTCAAGGACGCCGAGCGGGCCGTCGAATCGGCGCGCGATGACGAGGCCAACGCCCGGGCACGCGTGGAGGCGAACAGCGTCGACGCGGAGCAGGTGGCCGCCCAGTCCGAGCGCCTCGCGACCTGGGAGGAGCAGCTGGCCACGCTCCAGCGCCGCAATCGCGTGTACCAGCAGACCCTCGAGGCCATCGACCGGGCCGAGGCCGCCACGATGCGGACGGCGACCCGGTACCTCGAGAAGCACATGGTCGGGGACATCGCCACCGTGACCGGCGGGCGATACCGACGCGTCCGCGTGAACGACACGGACCTCGGCATCGAGGTCTTCGCGCCCGAGCGCAACGACTGGGTGGACGTGTCGTCCCTCAGCCAGGGCACCCTCGATCTCGTGTACCTCGCGGCCCGGATCGGGCTCGTCCGCCTCGTCACGGCCGGCCGTCGGCCGCCCCTCATCCTGGACGACCCGTTCGTCACGCTCGATGACGAGCGGGCCACGCGCGCGCTCGAGCTCCTCAAGCGCATCAGCGCCGACTTCCAGGTCGTGTACCTCACGACGTCGGATCGCTACGACGCGGCCGCCGACGCGGTGCGCGTCCTCGATGGTCCGACCGGGCGGGACACCGGCTCCGACACCGCCGCCTGACCCGGACCCCGGGCCGCCGTGCTGGAGATCGACCCGAACGCGCCGCTGACGGTCGTCGGGCTCTCGCTGGTCGCCGCCCTCGCGTGGGGAACGTCCGATTTCGGGGGCGGCTTCCTCGGTCGGCGCGGGCCGGTGCTCGGGGTTCTCCTGTTCACGCAGGGCCTTGGGTGCCTCTTCGCCGCGGTCGCCGTTGCCGTGCGCGGAGAGGCGCTCCCGACCGGGACCGACCTCGCCCTCACCGTGCTCGCGGGTGGCCTCGCCTCGATCGGCGTCGGGTCGTTCTATGCGGCGCTCGCGATCGGGCGGATGGGCATCGTGGCGCCCGTCGCCGCCGTGATGACCGCACTCACACCGGCGGTCGTGGGCATGGCCCTGGAAGGGGTGCCCTCGATCGTGGTCATCGCCGGGATGGCCCTCGCCGTCGTCGCGGTGGTCGTGGTGTCCGCCTCGCCCGACGAGGGAGCCGGTCCGTCCGCGGGGCTGGCTCTCGCGGTCCTCGGCGGCGTGACGCTCGGGCTGCTCGGCGTCGTCCTGTCGCGGGTGAGCCGCGACTACGTCTTCGGGCCGCTCGCGATCCAGCGGGCGATCCAGGTCACGGTGTTCGCCGTCGCGATCCTCGCGACGCGACGCTCGTGGCGGATGCCCCGACCCACCTGGCGGCTCATCGTGGCCGTCGGGATCATCGACCTCACCGGCAACGTGGCGTTCCTCGTGGCGTCCCGGACCGGCGCCCTGGCCATTGCCGCGATGGTGTCGTCGCTGTACCCGGTGGTGACGGTGCTGCTCGCGGCCTCGATCCTGCGCGAACGCATGACCCGGTCCCACGCGGCGGGCGTGGCCATCGCCGGGGTGGCGATCGCGTTGATCGCCGGCGGCTCCTCGTGAGGTCGCGAGGCCGAGGCACGCAGCCGACGCTCCCACTGCCACCCATCCGTCCCGTTCCCGAGGAGGTGCCCTGATGGCCGACGCGCCGGCCCCGCTCCCGATCGAGCCCGTGTGGTTCGTCGAGGCCACCTATGCGCCCGATGGCGCCGAATCGCGCGGCCCGTTCCGGGCCGCCCACGTCGCCCGGCTCCAGGCCCTCAAGGCGGAGGGCGTGATCGTCGAGGCCGGTGCCTTCGCCGATGTCTCGAGCAGCGTGATGATCGTGCGGGCCGCATCGGAGGCCGACGCGCTGGCCCTGTTCCGCGACGACGTCTACCTGCGCAACGGCGTCTGGGTGGAACTCCGCGCCCGACCGTTCGGGCGGGTCGCCGACCTCAGCTGAACCGCACCCGGAGGGCGCCGGCAGCCTCCGCCGACCGCAGGCGGATCACCGTCCCGCAGCCTTCGGCCCGGAGCGTCGCGTCGTCCGCCTCCGCGAGGCTCGCGAGGTGACGTCGGACCGCGCCTTCGGGGACCCGCCGACCACCGGGCCTCGACGCGTTCTGGCGAAGCACGGCATCGTCCGGCAGGTCGAAGACGATCGCGACCACGGACGCGTCGTGCGCGGCCGCCCGGCGCAGCAGGGCCCGCCGCGCGGCCGGGGTCACGTTCGTGGCATCCACCACGGTGGCCCGACGGGCCGCGAGTCGCCGATCGAGGGCACGATGGAGCGCAGCGAACGCGGGGCGGGTCACCGACTGATCGGCTTCGTCTCGCCCGATCGCGGCCCGGAACGCGTCCGAGGAGAGCACGGCGCCCGGCGGGAACGCCCGCGCCGCGAACGTGGACTTGCCCGCGCCGGCGGCTCCGATGAGCAGGACCAGGGCGCCGCTCGGGATGGCGACCTCACGTGGTTCGGTCATCGATCCATCATGCACGGCGGTCCGCCCGGGATCGAGTAGCCTTCCGCCGATGCGCCCACCGTCCTGGAAGCCCCTGCTCGTCGCCTTCTGGATCACCTCGATGGTCGAGGGCCTCGGGGTCAGCCAGGTCTTCGCACTCCTCCCCACCCAGCTGAGCGCGATGGGCGTCCCGGACCCGGATCGACTCCAGTTCATCGGGCTCTTCAGCGCGCTGCTGTTCGTCCTGGGCATGCCCCTCGTGCCGCTCTGGGGCGTGTGGGCCGACAAGTACAGCCGCAAGGCGGTCATCGTCCGGAGCGCGCTCGTGGAAGCGGTGGTCTTCACGGGGATGGCGCTCGCCACCGAGCCGTGGCACGTGGCCGTGAGCGTGCTCCTCATCGGCTTCCAGCTCGGGAACACCGGGGTGATGCTGGCGGCCATCCGGGACGCCACGCCGCCCGGCCGGATCGGCACCGTGATCGCCGTCTTCGGGGCATCCGGGCCGGTTGGCTTCGCGGTCGGCCCGGCCCTCGCGGGGCTCCTCATCGACGGGTTCGGCTGGTCGGTCGGCGGCGTGTTCGGCCTGTCCGCAGTCCTCTCGGTCGGGACGGCCCTGCTGGTCACGATCGGGTCCCGGGAGGTCCGGCCCGAGGTCGTGCCGCAGGGTCGCGTGCTCGCCCTCGCGTTCGGGGCGATCCGGGGCGTGCTGTCCGACGGGGCGGTGCGATCGATCTTCCTCATCTTCGGGACGGCGTTCCTCGCCAACCAGATGGCCCGGCCCTACATCCCGGTGCTCGTCGAGGACGTGGTGGGTCGTGGGCCGGGCCTGGCGAGCGCCATCGCGCTCGTGGCTGGGACGGCCGCCCTCGCCGGCGCCCTGCTCTCCCCGGCCGTCGGCGCGCTCGGGGACCGCGTGGGGTTCCGCGTCGTGCTCATCGGGGCGATGCTCCTCGGGGCGGGCACGCTCGGGCTCATGCCCGTGGTCGCCGGCGTTGCCGGCATTCCCCTGCTAGCGCTCGTGGCCGTGGGCTTCGCCGCCGCCACCTCCGCGACGAGCGCGATGGTCTTCGGGCTCCTGGCCACCGAGGTGCGCGCGGAGCGGCGGTCGCAGACGCTCAACCTCGTGTACCTGCCGCTGTACGCGGCGGGGATCGTCGGGCCGGCGCTCGGGAGCCGGGTGGTCACGCTCGGATTGCCGGCCCCGTTCGTCCTGGGCTCGATCGTGTTCCTCGGCGGCGCGATGGCGGTCGCGCGGCGGCGCGCCACTCCGCCGGAACCGGGTGCGCCCGAGGTCTCGCTCGCGCGCTAGGAACGGTCCGGGACGGGTGCCCCGCCCCCGCACCACGGGATCCGTCGGGCAGCCGGCCCGCGTCCCCGTGGCCGCGTCGGCTCAGGCCGGGAGGTCGCGCTCCGCGGGACCCGTGTAGATCGCGTCGGGCCGGATGATCCGGTTGGCCGACGCCTGCTCGATCACGTGCGCCGTCCAGCCCGCGTGGCGGGCGAGCGCGAACGTGGCCGGGAACAGGTCGGGCGTCAGGCCCACGCCCATGAGCACCGGGGCCGCGTAGTACTCGACGTTCGTCTTGAGCGCCCGCTCCGGGTGCTTCTCGGCCAGCACGCGGAGGGCCACGTCCTCCACCGCGATGGCCAGCTCGAGCCACTCCGGCTTGTGCTCCATCGCTTCCGCGACGGTGCGCAGGGCCTTCGCCCGCGGGTCGTAGGCGCGGTAGACGCGATGACCGAAGCCCATGAGCCGATCGCCCCGGGCGATGGTCTCGCGCACCCAGCGCTCGGCATCGGCGGGGGACTTCACCTCGTGGATCTGCTCGACCACTTCGGACGGCGCGCCGCCGTGGAGCGGACCCTTCAGCGCGCCGATCGCGCCGGTCACGGCGGAGGCGATGTCGCTGCGGGTGGAGGTGATGACCCGTGCCGCGAACGTGGAGGCGTTGAGCCCGTGCTCGGCGCCCACGATGAAGTAGGCATCGAGCGCCCGGGCCGTCGCGTCATCCGCCCGCGTGCCATTGAGCTGGTAGAGGAAGCCCGGGACGAGGTCCAGGGACGGATCGGGCTCGACCGGCTCCTTGCCGGCGCGGAGGCGGGCGAACGCCGCAAGCGCCGATGGCGAGAATGCGGTGAGCGCCCGTGCCTGCTCCGGCGTCGGCGGCCAGTCGAGGACCTGGGTGGCGCCCCATACCGACACGGCCGTCCGCAGCGCGTCCATGGGCTTGGCGGTCGCGGGCAGCGCCCGCAGGGCGACCATGACGGCCTCCGGCACGGGCGCGGTCGGCAGGCGGTGGGCGGGATCCCACGTGCCCGTCCAGAGCAGGTTGGCCACCGCCGGGTAGGAGCCGTGCTCGACGAGATCGCCGATGCGGTACCCGCGATAGAGCAGCTGTCCCGCCGCGCCATCGACGAACCCGAGGCCCGTTTCCGCGGCGACGACCCCTTCGAGTCCCGGGGAATACGGCCGCTCGGACGGACTCGCGGCGGCCGGCGCGCTCGTGTCGGTCATGGGGCGATGGTAGCCCG
>CAZVDO010000021.1:0-17265 GCA_964625345.1 uncultured Anaerolinea sp.
TCGAGCTCGACGGTCGCGCCGTGCGCAGCTCGGACATCCGCGCGGCGATCGCCGACGGCCGGATGGCCGAAGCCCGACGACTGCTGGGGCGACCGTACGGCGTCGTGGCCGCGGTGGCCGACGTGCCCGGACCCCGGCGGCGTCTCACGTTCCCGATGCCGGTCGCCTTGCCACCGCCCGGTGGCCGCCCCGCCTGGCTGCTGCCGTCGGGCGCGGCCGAACCCGTGGCGGCCGAGGTGCTGCTGACCGAGGATGGGGCGATCGAGGTCGAGGGCTCCGCCGTGGCGGTCATCGCCGGGGGTCACGTCCGGGTCGACTTCGACCGCTGAGCCGGACGTTTGCCGGATGGAGGCGGTGCTGGTACCATCCGCCGGTCATTGTTGCAGTTGGAACGTAGAGACACGTTCGTGTCGGAGGAACGAGTGCCGCTCGCGCGGGAAACGAAGCAGGAGATCATCGCCGGGTATGCCGTCAAGGACGGCGACACCGGATCCCCGGAAGTCCAGATCGCGCTCCTCACGGAGCGGATCACGGACCTGACGGGGCATCTCCGCAGCTTCCCCAAGGACAACCATTCGCGTCGCGGCCTCCTCAAGCTCGTCGGTCAGCGCCGTCGCCTTCTCGCCTACCTCGTGAAGAAGGACAACGCGCGCTACCGCGCCGTCATCGGACGGCTGGGACTTCGCCGCTAGCGTCGCGCCGCCCCCGACCCCGGGTCCGTCCCGGGGTCTCGTGCATCGGACGCCAGCCTCGAGCCCCGAACGAGCCGGGAACCACCCTCGTTGGCTCCTCCACGATCAGGAGGAACATCACCCCGTGGCCACAACCCTTGAGACCCAGTTCGGTGGTCGAACGCTGACCATCGAGACGGGCAAGCTCGCCGGCCTTGCCGGCGGCGCCGTCACCGTCCGATACGGCGACACCCTGGTGCTCGGCACCGCCAACCGCTCGGATCCCCGCCCGGGCCTCGACTTCTTCCCCCTCACGGTGGAATTCGAGGAGCGCATGTACGCGGCCGGCAAGATCCCCGGCGGCTTCATCAAGCGGGAGGCTCGCGCCTCCGAGGCGGCGACGCTCGCCGCCCGGCTGACCGACCGTCCGATCCGGCCGCTCTTCCCCGAGGGCTACAAGGACGACATCCAGCTCGTCATCACCGTGCTCTCCACGGACCAGGAGAACGAGCCGGACGTGCTCGGCACGGTCGCGGCCTCGGCGGCCCTGACCATCAGCTCCATTCCGTTCGCCGGACCGGTGGGCGCGGTGCGCGTCGGTCGGATCAACGGCGAGTTCGTGGTCAACCCGACCTACAGCGACCTCGCCGAGTCCGAGCTCGACCTCGTCGTCTCGGGCACGCGCGACGCGATCATGATGGTCGAGGCCGGGGCCAAGCTCCTGCCCGAGGACGTGATGGCCGAGGCCATCCTCTTCGGCCACCGGGCGCTCCAGCCGCTCATCGACCTCCAGCTCGAGCTGCAGAAGGCGGTCGGCAAGGCCAAGAGCACGCCGATCCTCGAGGCCGGCACGCCGTCGGTCCTCGACTTCGCGGCCGGCGTCGACGCGGGCGACGAGTTCGTCGTCGTGGACGTCGAGACCACCGGGACCGACCCGAAGATGGCCGACCTCGTCGAGATCGCGGCCGTCAAGGTCAAGAAGGGCAAGATCACCGATCGCTGGTCGACCCTGGTGAACCCGGGCCGGCCGATCGTGGGCAACCAGATGCACGGCATCACCGATGCCGACGTCAAGAAGGCACCGAGCCCGGCGGATGCGGCCAAGCAGGCCCTGAAGTTCATCGGCGGCTCGAAGGTCGTCGGCCACTCGGTCGGCTTCGACCTCGGGTTCCTCGAGGCGGCCCTTGCGGACGGCACGCACTTCGAGCCCGGCACGTACCTCGACACGCTCACGATCGCGCGTGAGGGCTACCCGGACCTCGAGAACTACAAGCTCGAGACACTCTCGCGGTACTTCGGCATCGAGCTCGCGCAGGCGCACCGGGCCGGCCCCGACGCCGAGGCCACGGCCAACCTCCTGATCTGGTTCGGCAACGACCTCCCCAAGCGCATCCAGGGGCTCAAGGACGGCATTGCCGCGTCGATCCGGGCCACCCGGACCGGCGAGGACAGCAAGGCCATCGCGGAAGCGGCCCGGCGCGAGGCGCGGGTCAGCAAGAGCCTGTTCAGCCTGGTCCACAAGAAGACGGCGCGCGAGCTGGCCCTCAACGAGGGCATCCGGATGGACGGCCGCGGCGTGACCGAGCTGCGCAAGATCAGCGTCGACGTCGGCCTCCTCCCGCGTGCCCACGGCTCCGGCCTCTTCACGCGCGGCGAGACCCAGGTCCTCACGGTCGCCACGCTCGGCGCGTCGTCCGACGTCCAGCGGATCGACACGATCAGCCCGAAGACCGAGAAGAAGTACATCCACCACTACAACTTCCCGCCGTACTCGACCGGTGAGAACCGGCCGATGCGCGGTCCGAGCCGCCGCGACATCGGGCACGGCAACCTGGCTGAGCGCGCGCTCGTGCCGGTCCTGCCGTCGCACGAGGACTTCCCGTACGTGATCCGCCTCGTGTCCGAGTGCATGTCGTCCAACGGCTCGACGTCCATGGCGTCGACCTGCGGCTCGACCCTCGCGCTCATGGATGCCGGCGTGCCGATCTCGGCGCCGGTCGCCGGTGCGGCCATGGGCCTGATCAGCGAGCCGGACGGCCGGTTCGTGGTGCTCACCGACATCCTCGGCAAGGAGGACTCGGTCGGCGACATGGACTTCAAGGTCACCGGGACCCGGGACGGGATCACCGCCCTCCAGATGGACATCAAGGTCCAGGGCATCAACGAGGCCATCATCCGGGCGGGACTCAAGCAGGCGCTCGACGCCCGCCTGACCATCCTGGACAAGATGACCGAGGTCATGCCCGAGGCCCGCGGCCAGATGAGCGACTTCGCGCCGCGCATCACCACGATCAAGATCAACCCCGAGAAGATCCGCGAGATCATCGGCAAGGGCGGCTCCATGATCCGCAAGATCCAGGAGGAGACCCAGACCGAGATCAACGTCGAGGACGACGGCTCGGTCGAGATCGCCGCCGTGAGCGGCGAGAACGCCCGCAAGGCGATCCAGTGGATCGAGAGCCTGACCCGCGACGTCGAGGTCGGCGCGCTCTACCTCGGCAAGGTCACCCGGATCATGGGCTTCGGCGCGTTCGTCGAGATCCTGCCGGGCAAGGAAGGCCTCGTCCGGATCGGCGAGCTCGCCGACTACCACGTGCCCACCGTCGAGGACGTCGTGTCCGTCGGCGATGAGGTCATGGTGGTCGTCATCGAGGTCGACCGACAGGGCCGGATCAACCTGTCCCGCAAGGCGGCCATGCAGCGCCACCTCGCCAAGGACGCCTGAGGCGGGTCCCTCGCCTGACCGCGGAGCCTGCGCGGACGCCGTTCCCACGGGACGGCGTCCGGATCGCCTCGAATCCACGCGCCGCCCGCGTGGGCCGCGCCCGGTGGCGCATGCCCGGCACGTGCCCGCCGGCAGGCACGGCATCCGGGGTGCACTGCACCTCCGCGTATACTCAGGCGGTGCCCGCCTGATCCAACAACGCTGCGGAGCCATGCCTCGATGAACGCACCGCGCACCTACACCGTCGCGGTCGTCGGCGCCACCGGCGTCGTCGGACGGACGATGATCCAGGTCCTCGGCGAGCGGGGCTTCCCGGTCGGGGAGCTCCGCCTGCTCGCGTCCGGCCGGTCGGCCGGTCGATCGGTGTCCGTCGGTGGACGCACGATCGAGGTCCAGGAGGCAACGCCCGACGCCTTCGAGGGCGTCGACATCGCGCTGTTCAGCGCCGGGGCCGACATCTCGCGCGAGCTCGCGCCGCAGGCGGCGGCCCGCGGCGCGACCGTCATCGACAACTCGAACGCGTGGCGCATGGAGCCCGACATCCCGCTGGTCGTGAGCCAGGTGAACCCGGACGACCTCGAGGGCCACGAGGGCATCATCGCGAACCCGAACTGCTCCACCATGCAGCTCGCCCCCGTGCTCATGGCCATCCGGGACAGCGTCGGCATCGAGCGCGTGGTGGTGGACACCTACCAGTCGGTCTCCGGGACCGGCGCCGACGCCCTCGCCGAGCTCGAGGGCCAGATCCGGGCCCACGTGAGCGGCGAGGAGGCCTCGGCCACCGTCTACCCGCACCCGATCGCCTTCAACGCGCTGCCCGAGATCGACGTCTTCCTCGACAACGGCTACACGAAGGAGGAATGGAAGGTCGTCACGGAGAACCGCAAGATCCTCCACCTCCCGGACCTGCGGATCTCGTGCACGGCGGTGCGCGTGCCGGTCTTCGTCGCCCACTCCGAGGCGGTGCACGTCGAGACGAGCGCCCCGCTGACGCCGGACCGGGCCCGGGCCCTGTTCGGCGCGGTGCCCGGGGTCGTGGTCCAGGACGATCCCGCCAGCCACACCTACCCGCTTGCAACCTCGGCGGCCGGGCGGGACGAGATCTTCGTGGGGCGCGTCCGCCAGGACCCGTCGATCGAGGGCGATCGCGGGCTGGCCTTCTGGGTCGTGTCCGACAACCTCCGCAAGGGTGCCGCGACGAACGCGGTCGAGATCGCCGAAGCGCTCGTGGCGCGGGACTGGGTGGCGGCGCGCTCGCGCCGGCGAATGCCGGTCGAGGCCAACGCGTGACGCCGGCCGAGCGCCGTGCGGCGCTCGAGGCCATCGCCGTCGAGGTCCGGGGCTGCACGCGCTGCCGCCTCCACGCGACCCGGACCCATGCGGTCCCGGGTGAGGGACATCCCGACACCGAGGTCGTGTGCGTCGGCGAGGGCCCGGGCCAGAACGAGGACCAGGCGGGCCGGCCGTTCATCGGGCGGGCAGGGGACCTGCTCGTCCGCGAACTCGCCACGATCGGCTGGAAGCGCGACGAGGTCTTCATCACGAACGTCGTGAAGTGCCGTCCGCCCGACAACCGGGACCCGGAGCCCGATGAGGTGGCGGCCTGCGCCCCGTACCTGCGGCGGCAGCTCGAGGTCATCGACCCTGCGCTGATCGTGACGCTCGGGCGGCACTCGATGGCCCGGTTCATCCCGGATGTCAAGATCAGCCAGGCGCACGGGACCCTCCATCCGGTCGATCCGGCCACCGGCGCGGCCCGCGCCATGGCCTACGCGATGTACCACCCGGCGGCCGCGCTTCGCTCGCCGGAGGTCGAACGCCAGAGCTTCGAGGACGCCGCCCGGATCCCGGCCGCGCTCCTCGAGGCGCGCCGCCGCCGCGGCGCACCAGCCGCCACCATGCCCACGGATGCGCCCGAAACGCGCACCATCGACCCTGCATCGGACGCGCCAGACGCGCCGACCTTCTTCTGATCGGACCCCTCATGCCCAAACGCACACCACCGCCGCCCACCGACACCCCGCTTCGCATCATCCCGCTCGGCGGGGTCGGCGAGATCGGCAAGAACATGTACGTCTTCGAGTACGGGGACGACATCGTCGTCATCGACTGCGGGCTCATGTTCCCGGACGAGGAGATGTTCGGCATCGACCTCGTCGTGCCCGACATCACCTACCTCAAGGAACGCCGGGCGAACGTCAAGGCGTTCCTCATCACCCACGCCCACGAGGACCACGTCGGCGGCCTGCCGTACATCCTGCCGGAGTTCCCGGGCGTGCCCGTGTACGCGTCCACGCTGGCCCGCGGCCTCCTCGGCAACAAGGTCAAGGAGCACAAGCTCAACAAGAACCCGATCCTGGCCCTGGAGCCCGGGGACGAGCTCACGATCGGCCCGTTCACGGCCCTGCCGTTCCGGATCGGCCACTCGATCCCGGATGCCATGGGGATTGCCCTCCGGACTCCGGTCGGCGTGGTGGTCCATACCGGCGACTTCAAGTTCGACCACACCCCGGTCGACGGCAAGCTGTCCGATTTCCACATCCTCGCCCGTCTCGGGGAGGAAGGGGTCATCTGCCTGCTGTCCGACTCGACACGTGCCGAGAACCCGGGCTACACGCCCTCCGAGCGCACGGTCGGCGAGGCCTTCCGCGAGATCATGGAACCCCTCGAGGGCCGGGTCATCGTGGCCACCTTCGCGAGCAACATCGCCCGCGTCCAGCAGGTCCTCGACGCCGCTGCGACCTTCGATCGCCAGGTCACGGTCATCGGCCGCTCCATGGAGCAGAACTTCCGGATCGCCTCCGACCTCGGGTACCTGACCTACGACAGCGGCCGGATCGTGCCCAAGGACCGGCTCAACGACGTCCCCGACGACAAGCTCGTCATCTGCACCACCGGAGCGCAGGGCGAGCCGATGGCGGGCCTGGCCCGGATGGCCAACCGCGACCATCGGTTCGTCGAGATCCGGCCGGGCGATACGGTGATCGTGAGCGCCAGCCCCATCCCGGGCAACGAGGAATACGTCAGCCGGACGATCGACAACCTGTTCAAGGCCGGCGCCAACGTCTTCTACCACACGATCAAGCGGGCGCACGTCTCCGGGCACGCCAGCCAGGAAGAACTCAAGCTCATGCTCGGCCTCACGAAGCCGAAGCACTTCATCCCGATCCACGGCGAGTTCCGGATGCAGGTCCAGCACGGCCGGCTGGCGATCGAGACCGGGGTCAGTCCCGAGAACGTGTTCATCATCGAGAACGGCCAGCCGATCGAGTTCCTCGCGGACGGCTCCGCGCGGCGCGCGGCGGCGGTCCCGGCCGGCTACGTGTTCGTGGACGGCCTCAGCGTCGGCGAGGTCGGCGACATCATCCTGCGCGACCGGCGCGCCCTCGCGAACGACGGCATGTTCATGATCGTCGTGACCGTCGACAAGCAGACCGGCAGCGTGGTCGGGAGGCCCGAGATCATCACCCGCGGCTTCGTGCATGGTGCGGAGCACGATCGCGTCGTCGAGGCGGCGGTGGAGCGCGTGATCGCCTCGATCGAGAACCCCGGCGACCACATCAGCGAGGTGGCGTTGCTCAAGAGCCAGATCAAGGACGGCGTGTCGCGCTTCCTGTACGAGCAGACGAAGCGGCGGCCGATGGTCTTCCCGGTGGTCGTGGAGATCTGATGGCCGGCCGTCGTCGGAGCGCGCCCCGCCGAACGCGGCGGCGCAGCAGTCTCCGCCTTCCGAAGATCCAGCTCCCGAGCGTCGGCCCCGAGGTCGCGCGCTCGTTCGTGGGCGTGGCGCTGCTGGTGCTCGGGGCGGTGACCCTCATCGCGCTCATCCTGCCCGGCCAGGGACGCCTCACCGACTGGTGGATCGGGACGGTGGGGCCCTGGTTCGGCTCGCTTCGCTGGCTCCTGCCGTTCCTGCTGCTCGGCGGAGGCTGGTATGTCGAGTGGGGACCGGGCCGCCAGCCGTCGTCCGGCTGGGGCATGACCATCGTCGGGATCCTGATCGCCTACGTGGGGATCCTCGGGGCCGTCGAGCTGACCGGGGCCTGGAGTGGGGGACGGATCGGCCGGTTCCTCGAGGGCCTGCTCGTGTCGCCGATCACGCGACCGGGCGCGTTCGTCCTGCTGCTTGCCACCACGGCAGCGGGATTCATGCTCGCGTTCAACCTCCCACTGCGCGAGCTCGTGAAGCCCGGGACGCGGGCCGCACGCTGGCTGAGCGACGCCGCCGCGACGTCGATGCGCCGCGACCAGCGACCGGCCGAGAACGGGTCGCGCGGACGTGCCGGTGCCGCCGCCGCGGACGCGGATTCCGACGGCGGCCCGAAGGTGCGCGTCGGACGCGCGGGCCGGGTGGCCGCGGCTGCCGGGACCGCCGCCGGGCAGACCGGGATCTGGGGCGAGGACAATCCCGACCGCATTCCGGTGGCGATGCCCTCCGCCGCGCCGACCTCGGCGACCTTCGCGCCGACCCGTGACCCCGCCGCGCCGGGTGCCGCGCCATCGCCGGGCGCTCCGCCGCCCGCCGCCGACCGCGACCCCGACGACATCACGGACGCCTCCGATTCGCCGCCCACCCGGGAGCGGCTCGAGTACCGGCTCCCGCCCGTGGAGCTGCTCGACATCGCCGCCGAGCCGTCCACCCTCGGCGGCGACGCGGCGGTCCACGAGCGAGCGGAGGAGATCATCGTCCGCAAGCTCAAGAGCTTTGACATCGACGCCCAGATCGTCGGGCGCAACGCTGGTCCGGTGGTGACCCAGTACGAGGTCCAACCCGCGGCCCATATCCGGGTCAGCAGGATCGAGGCCCTCGCCGACGACCTCGCGATGGCCCTGGCCGCGCGGAGCCTCCGCATCGAGGCCCCGATCCCCGGGAAGAGCGCCGTCGGCATCGAGATCCCGAACAAGGACTTCAACATCGTGGCCCTCCGGGGCATCCTCGAAACCCTCGACTTCCATGCGTCCGGCTCGCGCCTCACGTTCGCGCTCGGTCGCGACGTCGCGGGCCGCGCGCAGGCGGTCGACCTGGCCAAGATGCCCCACCTGCTCATTGCCGGCGCGACCGGCTCAGGCAAGAGCGTCATGGTCAACGCGCTCATCACGAGCCTGCTGTGCAACGCCACACCCCACGACGTGCGCATGATCCTCATGGACCTCAAGCGGGTCGAGCTGGCGGGCTACAACGGCCTGCCGCACCTCATGGTCCCGGTCATCACGGAACCGGAACGCGCCAAGGCCGCGCTCAAGTGGGCGGTCAACGAGATGGAGGCCCGGTACCGCCGCTTCGCCGGCGCCACGGCCCGGAACATCAAGTCCTACAACGAGACGCGCGCCGATCCCGAGGATCGGATGCCCTACATCGTGATCGTCATCGACGAGCTCGCCGACCTCATGATGCGTGAGGGCAAGCACGTCGAGGATCCGATCGTCCGCCTGGCCCAGAAGGCCCGGGCCACCGGCATCCACATGGTCCTCGCGACGCAGCGCCCGTCGGTGAACGTCGTCACCGGGCTCATCAAGGCGAACTTCCCGAGCCGGATCGCGTTCGCCATGGCGTCCCAGATCGATTCGCGCACGATCCTCGACCAGCCCGGCGCCGAGGACCTGATCGGCCGGGGCGACATGCTCTACCAGCCCTCGGACCTGCCCCGCCCGATGCGCCTCCAGGGCGTGTTCGTCTCGGACGTGGAGATCGGCCGGGTCGTCCAGCACTGGCGCGACCAGATCGACGATCCGCATTACGACCTGTCGATCATCGAGGACGAGGAATCCTCGACCGGCAGCGTGGACGAGCTGGCCGACGAGGAGGCCGACCGCCTCCTCCCGGATGCCGTCGGCGTGATCCGGGAGTACGATCGCGCCTCGGCGTCGCTCCTGCAGCGCCGACTCAAGATTGGCTACGCACGAGCCGCCCGAATTATCGACCAGCTCGAGCAGCGCGGATACATCGGCGCCTTCGATGGATCCAATGCCCGGGTGGTCATCCGCCGCGACGACGCGGCCGGATTCGAGGACGAGGGCCCAGGGGACGATTGATCGATGGTGATGGGCGACGACGCCCGAGCCGGTCGCGTGGAGCGACGGGCCGCGGACCGCACGGCTGATCGCGCCGTCGAGCAGGGGGGCACCATCGTGTCCTCGCTGCCCGACCGGCTCGCGGCGGCCCGCGAGCGCAAGGGCGTCGACCTGTTCCGGGCCGAGCGGGACACGAAGATCCGGGCGCGCTACCTGGCGGCGCTCGAGCGCGGCGAGTACCGGGACCTGCCCGGGGCCGTCTATACCAAGGGCTTCCTGCGCAACTACGCGATCTACCTCGACCTCGACCCCGAGGACGTCCTCCGCCAGTGGCGCCGCGAGCGCGGGGACCAGGCCGCACCGGAGGCGGCGGTGGTGCCGCCCAAGCCGATCCTCGAGACGCCCCGGCCGCTGGCCTTCTCGCCCTCGGTGGTGTCCGCCGCGATCATGACCCTCGGGGTCATCGTGTTCGGGGTGTACCTCGCGGTGCAGCTCCTCCGGTTCGCGAAGCCGCCCACGCTCGACGTCCGGAGCCCCGCGACCGCGGTGCTCGAGGTGTCCGAGGCGTCGACGACCTACCGGCTGGCCGGAACCGCGACGCCGGGCGCCACGGTGACGGTCGCCACGTCCGGACGCCCGCAGCCGTATCGCATCACCGCTCTGTCGGACGGGACGTGGTCGGTCGATGTCGACCTGCGGCGCGGTACCAACCAGTTCGACATCGACGCGGTGGACCCGGAGACCGGCAAACCGACCGAGACGCCCAAGACCGTGATCATCAAGGTGCCCTACCTGGTGATCCAGGCACCCACGTTGACGGTCAGCCAGCCCGAGGACGGTACGACCTACGAGAACGGCGCGATCCCGATCGAGGGCACGACCACGAACGCGCGGGACGTCGTGATCCGGGCTGCGTACCTCGGCCCACCCGACGGCTCCGCTCCCGTGCCCACGCCGGAGCCCACGCCCGCACCGTCGCCCGACCCGAGCGCGTCCCCGGCGCCCACGAGCGGGCCGGGCGATGGCACGGTCAGCGTGGTCGTCGCGGATGACGGGACGTTCTCCACGCCGCTGGAGCTCACGGAGGGACGCTGGTCGATCACGATCACCGCGACCTCGGTGGAGGGCAAGACGGCCTCGCTCACGCGCGAGGTCACGGTGGCCTACAAGGGCGTCAATCTCGTCGTGACGATCGTCGGGAGCGACGCATGGCTCAAGGTCTGGGTCGACGGCACGCTCGACCCACGGGTGACGCAGGCCGGTCGCATCTACCACGCCGGCGACACCGTGGTCTTCACCGGCACCACCTCCGTCGAGGTGCGCACCGGATCGTCTGGCGCGACCCGATTCACGCTCAACGGCGTGCCCCTCGGAGCCCTGGGGCGGTCCGGGATCCCCGAGACGTGGCTGTTCCATCCGCCGGATCCGCCCCAGCTCACGCAGCGACGCTGAGCGGCGCGGCACCGTGGACGACCCCGCGCTGCGCGACCTGATCGAGCGCCTCCAGCGGCGCTGCGTGGCGGCCGGGTTGACGGTCGCGACCGCCGAATCCTGCACGGGCGGGCTCGTCGCCGCGGCCCTGACCGAGCTGCCCGGCTCGTCCGCCTACGTCCGTGGCGGGCTCGTCACGTACAGCGACGCGGCGAAGGTGGCGCTCCTCGGGGTGCCTGAGGCGGTCCTCGAGGCTCACGGGGCGGTCAGCGCACCCGTGGCCGGCGCGATGGCGTCGGGTGCCCGGCGGGCGTTCGGCGTGTCCATCGCGGTCTCCGTGACCGGGATCGCCGGGCCCGACGGTGGGTCGGATCGCAAGCCCGTGGGCCTGACCTTCATCGGGCTCGACGCCGGGGCCGGCCCGCACGTCCGGTCCATGACGTGGACGGGCGACCGGGCGGCAAATCGCGCCGCGAGCGTGCGGGCGGCCGTCGCCTGGCTGCTCGAGGCGGCGGAGGAGGCCGGCTCGTGACGCGTCGTGCGGCCGACGTGGGGGCCGGGCTTGCCGCTGCCCGGGACGCCCGGCCCATCGCCCCGGGCGAGCGCATCCACGTGATCGGCGCGGCCGGTGCCGGCGCGTCCGCCGCCGCCCTGCACGCCGCCTGGGCGGGCGCCTTCGTCACCGCCTGCGACGCGGGCGGGTCGTCGCCCTACACGGCCTCCCTCGAGCGCGCGGGCGTGCCCGTCGAGCTGGGCCACGCCGCCGCCCACGTGACGCAACGGCCGCGGCCGAGCCGCGTCGCCGTCACCAAGGCGCTCACCGCGGTGGATCCCGACCACCCGGAGCTCGTCGCGGCCCGGGAGGCCGGCACCGCCATCGAGCCGTGGCAGCAGCTCATCGCGGATGCCGCGTCGGGCCGGCGCCTGGTCGCCGTGGCGGGTACGCATGGCAAGAGCACCACCGCCGGATTGCTGACGCACCTGCTCGCCGCGGCAGGACGCGACCCGGCCGCCTTCGTGGGAGCGCTGATGCCCGCCGCGGATCTTGCCGGCAACGCGACGGACGGCACCCCGGCGGTGCCATCGACCGGACGGCGCGGCGCCGGTCCCGAGTTCGTCGTGGAAGCCGACGAATACGCGGGCAACTTCGACCCGTACCGGCCGTCGCTCGCGGTCCTCACCACCGTCGACTGGGATCACCCGGACGTCTTCGCCGATGCGGCCGCGGTCTCGGGCGCATTCGAGGCCTGGATCCGGCGGATGCCCGCGGACGGGACCCTCGTCGCGTACGCGGGCGACCCGGGCGTCGACGAGCTCCTGACCCGCCTCGGCGACTGGCCCGGGACGCTCGTGACCGCGGCCCTCGTCGACACGGCCCCGCAACGGGTGGCGAGTTACCTCCGGGGGATGCGCGACCGGTATGCCACGGCCCGCGGGCCGGCGCGCGTCGTCGTCGGGCGGGTGGGGGAGGCAGGCCGGGACGGCCTTGTTCTCGAGGTCCACGGGCTCACCGAGCCCGCCGGCCCGCTCGTGGCACGCCTCGGGCTGTCGGGTCGGCACAACGCTGCGAACGCGCTTGTGGCCCTGGCCGCCGCCTCCGTACTGGGCGTGGCGCCGGCGTCGCTCGCAGCCGGGGCGGCGACCTTCACCGGCATCGGTCGCCGGCTCGAGCGGCTCGGTGAAACCGCCGGCGTGGTCGTCTACGACGACTACGGGCATCACCCCACCGCGATCCGGGCCACGATTGCCGCGCTCCGCGAGCACGAGCCGGGCCGCCGCCTGTGGGCAGTGCACGAGCCACTGACGTTCCATCGCACGGCGGCCCTGCTCGATGCCCTTGCCGCCGCCCTCGCCGATGCCGACGCCGTGGCCATCGCGGACATCTGGCCGGGTCGCGATCCGGACACCACGATCACGAGTTCGGGCGCGCTCGCGGCCGCCGTGCGGCGCCTCCGACCGGATCTCGAGGTCGAGGCACCTGGGTCCGTGGAGGACACCGCGGCGGCGCTCGCGAGCCGGGTTCGGGCAGGGGATGCCGTGCTCGTCATGGGCGGCGGACGGAGCTACGCCATCGGACGCCTCCTCCTCGATGCCCTCGGCGCCCGGAGTGCCGGGTGACCTCACTCACGTACGCGGCGGCCGGGGACTTCCTGGAGCGCTTCGTCCAGGCTCGATCGTCGTTCGATGGCGATGCCTTCGTGGCACTGTTCACGGACGATGCCGAGGTCCTGGCGGACCCGTTCGCGCCGGGGCTCGTGGGCCACAACGCGATCCGGGCCGACCTCCTCGAGCGCTCGACGGTCGAGGAACGGGTAGAGTTCGTGGTCGAACGCCATTGGGTGGTCGGCCCGACCATCCTTGCGGCGTGGCATGCCTCGTACGTGCATGCAGGACACCGGGCCGTGGTCCGGCACATCGGGTTCGCGACGTTCGAAGTCGCGGACGATGGCCGGGTTCGGCGGGCCCGGTACTGGTACAACCGCGCGGAGACCCCGGCGGCTGGGTGAGGTCAGAGACATGGCGGGTGACGTTTCATTCGACGTCGTGAGCGAGTTCGACGTCCAGGAGCTCCGGAACGCGCTCGACCAGGTCCGCCGGGAGGTCGGCCAGCGGTTCGACTTCAAGGGCGTGACCGTCGAGCTCGAGCAGACGGCCACCGAGCTCACGCTCCTCACCAACGACGAATTCCGGGCGTCGGCGGTCAAGGACCTCATCGAGTCCAAGGCGGTCAGGCGCGGCCTCTCGCTCAAGATCTTCGACTGGGGCAAGGTCGAGGAAGCCGGCGGGAACAGGGTCCGGCAGCGGATCGGGCTGCGGCGCGGCCTGCCCGATGACCTGGCCAAGCGCATCACGAAGCTGATCCGGGACGAGTTCCCCAAGGTGAAGTCGCAGATCCAGGGTGACGCCGTGCGCGTCTCGGGCAAGAGCAAGGACGACCTGCAGCGGGTCATCACGCGGCTGCGCGAGCTGGACGAGGCGGTCCCCCTCCAGTTCCAGAACTACCGCTGACCATGGTCGGTGCACGCGTGGGCCGCGTCCTCGTGGCCCTCCTGGCCATCATCGTCATCGCAAGCATGCTCGTCGGCCTGCTGCCGTCCGGGTTCCGTGGCTGAGCCGCGGCCGGACGAGGACGAGGGCGAGGGGGCGCCCGACGACGTCACGCTTGACGCCGACCCGGTCGAGGCCGCTCCGGCCGAGGCGGAAGCGCCGGAGCCGGAGGCGCCGCCGGAGCCCGAGGCCCCCGAGGTCGCCGAGGCGCCCGAGGAGACGGAGGCCGATGCCTCCGAGTCGCCGCTCGAGCCGGAGGCGCCGCCGGAGCCCGAACTCGCGGTTCCGGTCACCGTGGGCCGGATGGTCGCCGACGCACTGCGCCGGGCCGGGGTTCGCTGGGCGTTCACGGTGCCCGGCGAGAGCTTCCTCGGCCTGATCGACGGGTTGGCGGGCGCCGGGATCCATCTCGTCGCCACGCGGCACGAAGGGGCCGCCGCGATGATGGCCGAGGCGCACGCCCAGCTGACCGGGCGGCCCGCCGTCGCCCTCGGCACGCGCGCCGTCGGAGCGGCGAACCTGGCCATCGGCATTCATACGGCACGTGCCGATTCGAGCCCCATGTTCGTGCTCGCTGGGCAGGTCGAGCGTGCCTCGCAAGGTCGAGAGGGCTTCCAGGAGGCGGACCTCGTCCGGACGATCGGGGGGCTCGCGAAGTGGGCCGCCGAGCCGCGCGACGCCGCCGAGGCCGTCACCGCCGTCGACGCGGCCGTCCGCGCGGCGACCACGGGGCGCCCGGGCCCGGTGCTCCTGTCCATCGCCGAGGACCTGCAGGACGCGCTCGTGCCGTCCGACCTCCGATCCGAGGCGGCGCGGCCCGCACCCCGTCGCGCGACCGAGGACGAGATCGCGGCCGCGCTCCGCCTCCTGGGCAACGCGGAACGGCCCGTGATTCTCGCCGGCGGCGGGATCCTGCGTGCCCGATGCTCGACCGACCTCCTGCGCGTCGCCGAACTCCTCCGGGTGCCGATCGTCGCGGCCTGGCGCCGTGGCGATGTCGTCTCGAACGATCACCCGCTGTACCTCGGCATGACGGGCTATGGAGCCCCGGCCACCGTCCGCGCCCGCCTCGAGGATGCCGACGCGATGCTGGTGATCGGGTGCCGCCTCAGCGAGGTCGCGTCGTACGGCTGGTCGATCCCGGGGCCCGCGACGCGCTGGGCGCACGTGGACATCGAGCCGGCACGGCCGCACCCGGACCTGCGAGCCGCCGACCTCGCGATCGAGGCCGATGCCAAGCAGTTCCTCCGGGCGGCCGTCACGCACCTCGAATCGAATGTCGTGCTCGACGTGTCCGCGACCGATGCCCGCGTCGCGCGCAATGAGGCGGATCGCGCGGCGTGGGAAGCGGCGGCGAGGGTCGACGGGCACCCCTGGAACGGGCCCGGTGTTCACCCCGGCCGCGTGATCGCCGCGCTGCGCGACGCCCTTCCCGACGATGCCATCCTCACGACCGACGCGGGCAGCTTCGCGGGTTGGGCCGCACGCGGGTTCCGGTTCCGCCGTCCGGGCACGTTCCTCGGGCCGACATCCGGCGCGATGGGCTACGCGGTTCCGGCTGCGATCGCCGCGAGCCTCGTGCATCGCGATCGCGCGGTGGTCGCGCTGGTCGGGGACGGCGGCCTCGGCATGACCGCGTCGGAGCTCGAGACCGCCGTGCGCCATGACGTCCACCCCATCATCGTGGTCTTCGACAACGAGCAGTACGGGATGATCCGCAGCTACCAGCAGCGCGATCCGGGACGGACGACCGCGGCCACGGACCTCGGGCCGGTGGACTGGGTCGCCGTCGCGCGGGGCTATGGCGGCCGTGGCGTGCGCGTCGAGCGGGACGGCGACCTCGCCGGCGCCATGCGCGCGGGGCTCGCGTCCGATCGACCGTTCGTGATCCACCTCGTCGTGGACCGGCGCTGGACGAGCGTGGACGCCCGCCCCGAGTCCTGACCGGGCGGTTCAGTCCTCGCCCGCGTCGTCCTCCTCGAGGCCGATGCCGCCCCACACGACCCGCTCCCATCCGACGTCGGGAAGGCCCATGGCCGCGCGGTAGGCGGGTCCCTGTTCGCGCAGCATCTCGCGGACGCGCCGAGCTTCGCGGACCTGCATCTCCGCCATCCGGTCCTGGGCCTGCTCGGCGACCGTCCTCGAGGCGACCCACGCGTCCAGCCAGGCGGCCGGATCGTCGGCGACCGGCGTGAACGAGCGCCGCCAGGTCGCGTCGTTCGATCGTTCCCGGAGGTCCTCCGGGTTCCAGTCCAGGATTCGCCCCGATCCCACGTCGACGCAGTCGTAGCCGGGATTGCGATCCACGATCGGGAGCACGCCCTCGGGCCAGGTGCTGCCGCGAGGGCCCGGCGAGGCGCTCCGGTACGCGCGATAGATCTCGGCGACCTCGGCGATCGGCAGCAGTCCGGCGCCGGGCCCGAATCCGCCATCGGCGATCTCGAGGTACGCCCGGCGAAGCGCGTCGGGCAGCCGGCCGCCGGCCTCCGCCTCGAGTGCCTGCACCGCCGCAGCAGCGGCTGGCGCAGGGAGCGCCTCCCGTGCCGGACGTCGCATCGCCTCGCCGGCGGCATCGGCAGCACGCCGCGAGGCCTCGCTCACCGTGCCCGTTGCACGGATCTCCTCGACGGCACGCCCGAGTCGCGCCGCCGCGCCCATGCCTGCCGCGAAGAGCGCACCGAGATCGAGGGTCTGCACCGATTCGCTGAACGCATCGACGATGACGTCGGCGCGCCGCTGCGGGTCCCGGGCCCGGGCAGCCAGCCGGTCGATGAGTGCGTCGAGGTCCTGGTCGGTCATCGCGGGGTGATACCGGCCGGACGCGCTGCGGGTTCGGCGATTCGGCCGCCCCGGGACGGCGAACGCGCACCGCGGCCGCGACGCCGCGTCGCGCAGCACTCGTTTACGCTCTGGCCATGCCGTCGCGCCGAGCCGAACCCGAGGATCCGACGCGTCTCCGCCGCGTCGGTGCGGGGCGCCACGAAACGGGCGATGGACGGTTCGTCGTGGAGCAGGCCGCGAACGGCTGGATGCTCACCGACCACGAGCGAACCAACGACTTCGGCCTGGCCCTGACGACGGGGCCCTTCGCAACCCTCGATGCCGCTCGCGAGGCGCTCGCAGCCGCCCGGGCCGGCAGCGCGCCGACCTCCGACCTGCCTGACCGGATTCGCTCGCTGGCCGAGCGCGAACCACCCACGCGGGCGGCGAAGGCTCGGAAACCCGCCCCGCCCCGGCGGGAGCTGCCGATCCGGGCGCCCGTACCGCCTCCGCTCGCGATCCGCGACTACCGGGCGGGCGACGGCCCGGGCCTGCGCGAGCTGTGGGAGCCGGAGGGGATGCTGTCGTCCGGTGACGATGACGCCGGGCTGCGCCTCG
>CAZVDO010000021.1:17365-28023 GCA_964625345.1 uncultured Anaerolinea sp.
TGGGAGCCGGAGGGGATGCTGTCGTCCGGTGACGATGACGCCGGGCTGCGCCTCGTTGCCCAGCGCAACCCGGGCCTCCTCCGGGTGGCCACGCGGGGCGCGAGGATCGTCGGCTCGGCCATCGGAGCCTGGGATGGCCGTCGCGGCTGGATCTATCACGTCGCCGTCACCCCGGCGGAGCGGCGCGCGGGCCTCGGCCGGCGCCTCGTGGCCGAGCTCGAGACGCGTCTCGCGGAACTCGGCTGCACGAAGATCAACCTCGTCGTGCGCGAGGGCGACCATGAGGCGGACGCGTTCTGGGAGCATCTCGGCTACAGCCGCAATCCCAACCACGTGCGTCACCGGACGCTCGCCGCGGGGCCGCCGGGTCCAGGTTCGGATTGACGCGGCCGGATCGTCGACCCGGCGCCGCGACTCAGTGCGCGTGCGCCTCGGCGGGCACGGGGGCGGCCTCGCCGGCCTCGGCGATCTCGCAGATTCCCTCGGGCACCGGCTGCGCCTTGGCAGCCTGTTCCGCGTCGAGGCGGGCCTTGATCTCCGGGTACGCGTCCGAGAGGCAGCACGAACAGCTCTCGTACCAACGACGCATGCCCTCGTCGATGACGGGCAGGGCCAGGTCGCCCGGCTGGGCGCCGGCCGCCTGGGCGGCCACCGCGATCGTCGCCTCGGCCTGTGCCTTCGTGGCGAATTCCTCGGGCGACTCCACGAACGCCCGCTTGCAGCCGGCGCGACAGAAGGCGTACGTGCGCCCCTCGTACTCGAGGAGCAATCCGGCCTCCTCGGCATGGGCGACATCCACGGTCATGCCGCAGACGGGATCGATGAGCTTCGCGGGACGGTCGGCCTGCATGGTTCCTCCTCCGGGATCGGCGACGCTACCGGGGCTTGTCGTGGCCGCGCGCCGGCCCCTTCCGAGCGCGGTCGAGGCCACGCTCGGCGTTCGTACCCCAGGAGTCCGTGATCTGCTTGAACACCTTGCCCATGCCCGGCTTCATGAGGGCGCGCCGTTCGGCCTCCAGCTCGCGGTCGCGGCGCCGGATCCGCTCGCGTTCCGTGGGGTCGAGATCGTCGCTCATGGGCGCATCGTAGCGGCTGCGCTCGCCGGGGACGCCGCGCGAGCCTCCCGGGCCGTGCCGGCGTGAGCGCCCCCGGCTCGGCTCCGATCCTCACCGTGCGGCAGCGCAATCGCACGCTGCTCGAGCGGCAGCTCCTCGCCGAGCGGTCGGCGATGAGCATCGAGGACGCCCTCGACCACGTCGGCGGCCTGCAGACGCAGTACGCGCCGTCCGGCTACGTGGGCCTGTGGACGCGCCTCGCGGCGTTCCGGCGTGAGGACCTGACGGCGGCGCTCGAGGCGCGGACGGTCGTGCAGGCGACGCTCATGCGCTCGACGATCCACCTGGTGGCCGGGCGCACGTTCTGGCGGTATGCGGTCGGCGTCCGGCGGGCGCGCCGGGAGTGGGCGGCCCGCGTCTCGAATCTCCCGCGCGACGACGAGCTCCGACGTCGCTCCGACGCCCTCCGGGCACGGCTGGCCGCGGGTCCGGCCGATGTCAGGGAACTGGGCGACGACGGCCGCGGGTTCATCGGCAACCTCGGGCTCTGGGTGGACATCGTGCGGGTCCCGCCGTCGGGGACCTGGGAGCGACGGCGCGCCGATCGCCTGGCCCTCGCCGAGCACTGGGTGGGACCGGAGGACGTCGACGAGCCCGCTGCGCGGCGGTACCTCGTCGAGGCCTACCTCCGGGCGTTCGGGCCCGCCGCCTGGCGGGACATCGCCGGCTGGGCCGGCCTGCCCGTGACGGATACGCGGGCGGCGGGCGCAGGCCTCGACCTCGTCGGGTACCGGGCCGAGGACGGAACCGAGCTCGTGGACCTGGGTGGCCTGGAGATCGCCGAACCGGACCGGCCGGTCCCGGTCCGGTTCCTGCCCCACTGGGATGCGACGCTGCTCGTGCACGCACGGGGGACCGGGATCCTGCCCGAGGCCCACCGGTCCCGCATCTTCAGCTCGAAGAACCCGTTCTCGGTCGGCACGGTGCTCGTCGACGGGCACGTGGCCGCCACGTGGGGATTTCGCGACGGCCGGATCCGGGTCGAGTTGTTCGAGGACGTCGCGCCCGCGGTCGCGCGGGCCATCGAGGACGAGCGCGCGGCACTCGAGGCCTTCCACGCCTGACGCCGGCTGCGGAGCGCACGGATCGGGTCGGAGCGGTCAGGCGCCTCCGGACACCGCCGGGATCACGTGGACCGCGGCCCCCGGCGGCACGGGCGTGTCGAGGGAGGCGCGCTCGCCGCTCACGTAGACGTTGATGTGGGCCCGGATCACGGGACCGGCGTCGAGCAGGCGGTTGCGCATGCCGGGTACGGCCACGTCGAGACCGTCGATGACCTCGGCCACCGTGGCGCCGGCCACGGGGATCCGCCGCTCGGCCCCCGGGAACAGGGCGATCAGCGAGCGCGGCAGGTGGACCACCGGCGGGAGCGCGTCCGCGCCTTCCGGGCGCGCGGCGTCCGGCATCAGTCGACGACGGCCACGTCCACCGACCAGATCGGCGGCAGGTGCTCGGCGATGAGCCGCCACGATCGTCCCTCGTCAGCGCTGCCGTAGAGCTGGCCGGTGCTCGTCCCGAAGTAGACCCCGACGGGATCGAGTCGATCCGCCGCCATCGCCTCCCGCAGGACGCCGACGTACGCGTGCTCCTGGGGAAGCCCGTCGCCCGATCGGGTCCACGAACCGCCGCCGTCGTGCGTGCGCCACACCGCGGCGCTGCCGTCGGGCATGAAGCGACCCCGGTCGGCGCCGTTGAGCGGAATGGTCCAGACCGTCATCGGATCGCGCGGGTGGGCCGCCATCGGGAACCCGAACTCGGACGGCAGGCCCTCGGTGACCTCCTCCCACTGGACGCCGCCGTCGGAGGAGCGATACACGCCGCAGTGGTTCTGCTGGTAGAGGTGCTCACCGCCGTCCGCCGCCATGACGAGCTTGTGGACGCACTGGCCGAACTCGGGGTATTCGTCGGCCGGGTTGAAGCCGGCCCGGACGCCCCGGTTGCGAGTCTCCCAGGTGGCTCCGCCGTCGCGCGTCTCGAACGCGCCCACGGACGAGATTCCCACCCACATCCGGTCCGGGTCCTCGCGGTGGGGGACGATCGAATGCAGGATCAGGCCGCCGGCGCCGGGCTGCCACTCGGGCCGGGACGGGTGGGCCGTGAGGCCCTCGACGTGGCTCCACGTCGCGCCGCCATCGTCGCTGCGGAACAGGCCCGCCGGCTGGACGCCGGCGTACAGCGCCCCGTGGGCGGCCGTGACGTTCCAGACGTCCTTGAGCTTCGGACCGTCGTCGCCGTACGTGAGGCCCTCGCTCGAGTGGGTCCAGGTGGCGCCCAGGTCGTCGCTGCGCCAGACCGCGGCGCCGTACCAGGCGCTCCCGGCGGCGGCCAGGAGTGCCCCGCTCGCCGGGTCGATCGACAGGTCGTGCACGCCCCAGCCGTCGCACAGCGGCCCGCGCACGGACCACTGGTCCCGCGCCGGGGTCCCGTCGAGGATGAAGGCCCCTTTCGAGGTGCCGAGGAGCAGGGCGACACGGGCGGACACGGGCCAAATCCTCCGAGGGGTCAGATGTCGCTGGAATCTAGCCGAGTTGGGACACGTGGGTTCAGTGCGCGCGGTGCCCGGCGGTCAACCCACGTCCGCGGAGCCTGCGGCTTCCTCGGCGGCCCGGACGAGCGGGCTCTGCTGGACCGTCCAGCCGTTGCCATCCGGGTCGCTGAAGAAGAAGAACGCGTTGTAGTCGCCGCCGGCCCCGTCCACGAACCCGTTGCCGTCGTGGTGCTGGATGGTGCTGAGCGCAACGCCGCGTCCAGCCAGCTCGGCATGGGCGGCCGCGATGTCGCCCACGGACAGCTGCAGTCCCTGGAGCGAACCGGGGGTCATCGTCGTGAGCCCGGTGCCGATCGTGACCGAGCAGCCCGAGCCCGTCGGGGTCATCTGGACCACGCGGAACGCCTCGTTCGGGCGATGGTCCACGTCGACGGGAAAGCCCACCTGGTCGGCATAGAACGCCTTGGCCCGATCCACGTCGGACACGGGCACGACGACGACCTCGAGGCGGTACTGCATGGTCAGTGTCCCTTCGCGCCGAGGCCGGCGGGCGGGGTGGAGGCGAGATCGGCAAGCACGCCGTCCAGCCGCACGTATCCCTCGCTGACGCCGTCGGACATGCCCGCCTGGACCATCGCGTCGCGGTCGGCGACGCTCTGGAACACGGAGTGGATGCGCACGCGCGTCCGATCCGGGCCGATCGATTCGAGCGTCATGCAGTCGAGGGAGACGTGCCCCGGCGCGCCTTCGAACTCGAACGTCTGGATCAGCGTGTCGTCGGTGAGGCTGTGGAACACACCGCGAAACCCGAACGACTGGCCGTCCTCGGATCGGTGCACGTAGCGGTACGAGCCGCCGTCGCGGGCGTCCCAGTGATCGACGTCCATGGCGTAGCGGGCGGGACCGAGCCAGCGGACCACGAGATCCGGATCGAGGTGCGCCCGGCGCACGAGGTCGCGCGGGGCGGCGAACTCCCGGGTCATGTCGATGAAGGGGAGCCCGGCGGGAGCTTCGATCGAGAGGGAGGTCATGCGGGGTCGTCCTTTCCACCGGCGGGTCCGGCGTCGTTCGTCGGCGTTGTCGAGGCGCCGTCCTGGAGCGCGGCCAGGAGGGCGTCGAGTTGGTCGTACCGCGCTTCCCACAGCGCCCGGTAGCGCGCGAGCCAGAGCGTCGCGTCCCGGAGCGGTTCCGGGTTCAGATGGCTGAGGCGGACCGTGGACCGGCGCGTCCGCGTGATCAGGCCGGCTCGCTCGAGGACCTTGAGGTGGCGCGAGATCGCGGGCTGGGAGATGGAGTGGGGGGCCGCCAGCTCCAGGACCCCGCGATCGCCAACCGAGAGGCTCGCGAGGATGGCCCGACGGGTCGGATCGGCGAGGGCACCGAAGATGGCGTCGAGTCGGTCGGCCGGCATCGTCATCGGCGGCTCCAGGCTGCGTGTGCATAACCAAGTGGTTATACATGTAGCCTACGCCCGGCTGAGACTGACGTCAACGGCGCCGGTCGAGCCGGATCAGCCCGGTTCGGGGAAGGACGTCTCCTTGATCAGGCGACCGGAACGGTCGAACGTGCGCCACGTCCCGACCTGCTGCCCGCGCTCGAAGGACCCGGCGCGCATGAGGCTGCCGTCCTTCCGGAAGAACTCCCAGTGGCCGTGCATCTTGCCGTCCAGGTGGGCGCCCCGCCACTGGACCGCACCTGTGGAGTAATACGCCGTTTCCTGGGCAGGTTCGGATGTCGGTTCGGCGGCGTGCGTCGGTGGGCGAGGTTCCATGACCGGATCGTCACACATCCGGGCGCGGTACGCCGAGCCCGAGCGGGACGCGCGGCCCCGCAGGGTCCGGGCAGGCGCCGGCCTGCGCGTCAGGGAGCGCGGAAGGTGAGGCCGTTGGCGCCCGCCGTGATCGTCAGCGAGCCCGCGTCGATCGCGAAGGCGACCTGGCCCGCCTCGAGGACCGCGAGGACCGCGCCCTCGACCCCCGCCTCTGGCCCCGCGCAGGCGCGCTTCGTGAGGACGAGGTCATGGATGCGCAGGACCTGGCCGTCGACCTCGAACCGTCCGCTCCCGGTGTTGCACCCGGAGGCAACGTCGACGGTGCCGTCGTCATGGAACGTCAGGCCCGCGGTGATGCCGAGCGGCACGCTCGACACGGCACCGCCCCCGATGATGCCGTCGAGGTTCCACGCGGTGCCGGCCAGGGGCCGGTCGGGATCGGCGACCTCGCGGTCCAGCAGGGTCACGACCGTCCCAGCGTTCGTGAGCGTGAGGTCGTTCCCCGTCAGCGTGAACCCGGGCCCGTCGCCCAGGAGTGCAAACACCCAGGTGTCCTGGGCCATGCGCGCCTGGTCGCACCCCATTTCCGTCATCGCGCCCCCGGTCACGATCAGGCGTTGCCCGTCGAGGCGGTACGTCGCCCCGAACGTGTTGCAGCCCGCATCGACGCCGAGCTGCCCATCGGTGCCGAAGGTGATGCGGATCCGCGTGCCCGCGACGAGATCGCGGACGGCACCGTCGACGGTCACCGCGGTGGAGAGGAACGTCCGACCGGCGAGGCCGGCGGGCGATGGGGAGGGGGAGGGGGATCCGCCCGCGGCCCCACCGCAGGCGGCGAGGACGACGGCCAGTGCCACGACAGGGAGGATTCGGAGGGAAGTGTTCATGCCCCGTCGACGGACCGGCGCCCGGTTCGGTTCCTCGGCACCCGTGGCAGCGGGTTGCGTCGGCCCGTGGCATAGTTGTGTATGCAACAACAAGACGGGTGGCACGCCGCCGCAGGAACAGAGAGGTGGACGACGATCATGGCAGACCGAGACGACTGGGAGGAATCGCTCATTGCCGACCTCCGCGCGAACGGGGGCAGGCCGTCGAGCGGCCCGCTGGCCGGCCATCCGCTGCTGGTCATGTGGTCCACGGGAGCCGTGAGCGGCGAGCGGCGGCGCGCGATCCTGACGTACACGCGGGACGGCGACGACTACGTCGTGGCGGGCACGAAGGGCGGGGCGCCGACGGACCCGGCTTGGGTTCGGAACCTGCGCGCGGATCCGGCGGTGACCCTGGAAGTTGCCGGAGAGGTCTTCCCGGCGACGGCCGAGATCGTCGACCCGGAAACCCGGGATCGGCTGTGGGAACAGCACGCCACCGAGCTGCCCTGGTTCCGGCCATACCCCGAGAAGACCGATCGGGTGATCCCGGTCGTTCGCCTGCGCCCGAGCCGCCTGCCCGCGCTCGCGGGCCAGCGGGACAACTCCTGATGGCCGTGAACCTCGAGGCCGGGGCCGTCCAGGAGCTGCGCCTCGTCGTCACCGCCCCCGACTATGAGGCGGCGCTCGCCTTCTACCGCGATGCGCTCGGCATGCCCGAGCTGGCGGTCTTCACGTCGGATGGTGGCCGCGTCACCATCCTCGACGCCGGCCAGGCGACCCTCGAGATCGCCGATCCGGCGCACGCGGCCTACGTGGACGATGTCGAGGTCGGTCGCCGGGTCGCCGGGCACGTGCGGGTGGCCCTGCGCGTCAGCGACGCGTCGGATGCCACGGCTCGTGCACTGGCCTCCGGGGCGACGCTCATCGCACCCCCGACCGAGACGCCCTGGCACTCGCGCAACGCCCGCCTCGACGCGCCGGCGGGCCTCCAGCTCACGCTCTTCGAGCAACTCGAAGCCGAGTGGTGAACCCTCGCGCCGCCTGACGTCGGCCCGCGCACCCGGCGTCGCGGTCCCAGGACGGTGGGTCGGATCGGGTCAGGCGTGATCCGCGGTGAGGCGCTCCCCGGCCTCGATTCGCACCGGTAGGCGGTTCTCGGCCGGCGTCAGCGGACACGAGAAGCGTGCGTCGTACACGCACGACGGGTGGTAGGCCAGGTTGAAGTCGATGACGTAGGTGCCGTCGTCGTCGGGCTCCAGATCGAGGTACCGACCCGCGCCGTAGGTCTCGGATCCGGTCGTGCCGTCCTGGAACGGCAGGAAGACCGAATCGTCCTGGTGGTCGCCGGCGAACCGGTAGCCGGTCAGGCGGCAGGGCACCCCGTTCACCTCGAACCGGAACGTCCCGGCGCGCTCGGCCGGGCGGAGCCGGTTGTCGGACGTGGGAATGGCGAACGCGACCGGTTCGTCGCCCGTGTAGGGCTCCAGCACCAGGCCCTCGAAGACGAGCTCCTCGTCGATCGGGAAGTAGGGGATACCCGGGAACTCGGCGCGCTCGTCGACCGGCAGCGGGCTGCCGGCGCCCGTCCGGAAGTACGCATCCTTGTCGGCCCGGAAGGCCGTCACCGCGTCGGCGTACGACACGTGCTCGTGATGATGGCCGTGCTCGTGGCCGTCGTGGCCGTGGTCCTCGTGGTCGTGGGCTTCGCGGTCGTGACCGTCATGCCGGTCGGGTTCCTGGTCGTGTTCGTGGGTCACCGTTGGCTCCTCGTCGGAGCGCCATTGTGGCCCCTGGAGCGCCGCCCGTCCTGCATGTCGCGACGAGGGGTGCAACCGATCTGCGCCCAACCGTGTTCCTCCACCGTGCGCCGCTACGCAAGGCTCCTGCGGGATCGCGACTATGCCCTGCTGTGGGGCGGCGCCACCCTGTCCGCCCTGGGCGACGGCATGTCGTTCGTCGCCCTGGTCTGGCTGCTCATCGAGCGGGGCGGTACCGCGGCCGAGGTGGGCTGGCTGTCGGCCATCTACACGGCGCCGGTGCTGATCGGGGGCGTGGCCGCTGGCGTGATCCTCGACCGGTTCGATCGCCGGCGCGTCATCGCCGCCGACAACCTGGTCCGCGGCCTTGCGATCGCGAGCATCCCGGTCGCCGACGCCCTCGGCCTGCTGTCCACGCCGCAGCTCTACGTGGTCGCGGCGATCTACGGCCTGCTGTTCATGACGAGCATCGCGGGACTGCCCGCCCTGATCCCGGCCCTGGTCGCCGAGGAGGACCTGACGACGGCCAACGCGATGGAATCGATCACGTACGGGATCGCCGGCCTCGTCGGACCCGCGGTCGCGGGCCTGGTCATCGCGTCCCTCGGTGCGACGTTCGTGCTGGCGCTCGATGCGCTGACCTACGGCGCGTTCGTGGCGTGCCTCCTGCTCATCCGCAAGGGCGGTGTGGTGCGGCCGGCCGCACCGGCGTCACGTGCCGGGACGGACGCCCCGGAGCGCACGGGCGGGGGCATCGGGCCGGCCGTCCGGTTCATCCTCGCCGCACCCGCGATCGTGGCGACCACGATCATGTACATGAGCCTCAACGTGAGCAGCGGCATCCTCACCGTGGTGATCCCGATCTACGCCCGGGATGTCCTGGGCGGCGGCCCCCAGACGTACGGCCTGCTCCTGAGCGCCCTGACGGCGGGAGAGCTCGGCGGCCTGCTCGTGATCGGGGCGATCGGCTGGCGATGGCCGCTTGGTCGATCCATCGCCGCGGCCGCCCTGGTGAGCGGCCTTATCCTCGGGCTGCTCGTCTTCCTGCCGGGCCTGGTCGCCATGGCCGTGATCCTGGCCGCCTCCGGGTTCACGGAATCGTCGCTGACGCCGTGGGCCCAGACCATCCGGATGCGCCTCATCCCGCCGGCGCTGCGCGGTCGCGTGTTCGCGCTGCTGCGCACGTCGATGCAGTCCACGCGCCCGCTCGGGTCGGTCGTCGGAGGCCTCCTGCTCGCGGGCGGGGATCTCGTGCCGGCCCTCGCCGTCGTCGCGCTCCTCGTCGCCGTGCCGGGCGCGATCGGCCTGGTCATGCCGGCCCTCGGGCGGGGCCCCACCGCGGAGCCCGAGCCGGCCCACTGAGCGGCGTCGTGGCGGCAGACGGGCCGCCGCGGAATTCGCCGTAGCATGGCCGGATGCCACGGCCAGCCTATCCGCCCGCCCCGACCTCCGACCAGGTGGACGACTATCACGGCACCCCGATTGCCGATCCGTACCGGCCGCTCGAGGCTGTCGACGCCCCGGCCACGCGAGCGTGGATCGAGGCCCAGCGGGAGCTCACCGAGCGGGCGCTCGGGCGCGTCGCCGCCCGAGCGGCCATCCGCGAGCGGCTCGCGCAGCTCTGGGATCACCCGCGTGCCGGAGCACCGTGGCGGCGCGGGTCGTGGTGGTTCCAGCTCCGCAACGATGGCCTCCAGGACCAGGACGTGCTGTGGGTTTCTGACAGCCCCGGTGCGGAGGGCCGCGTCCTCTTCGACCCGAATGCCCTGAGCGCGGAGGGAACCACCGCGCTCGGCGCGATCAACGCGTCCGCGACGGGCGCCTTCGTCGCACTCGGCCTGAGCCATGCCGGCTCCGACTGGCGCCGCTGGCGGGTCCGCCGGGCGTCGGACGGGGTCGAGCTGCCGGATCGGGTGGACTGGAGCAAGTTCTCCTCGGCCGCCTGGACGCACGACGACGCCGGCTTCTTCTATGGGTGCTATCCCGAACCGGCTGCTGGCGCGGCGTACGACGCCCCGAATCGCCAGATGGAGCTTCGGTATCACCGGCTCGGGACGCCCGCGAGCGAGGACCCGCTCGTCTACCGCAACGACGACGAGCCCGAGTGGGGGTTCGAGCCCGAGGTGAGCGAGGACGGGCGGTGGCTCGTCCTGACCATCTGGCGTGGGACCGACCGCCAGAACCGGGTCTACGTCGCCGACCTCGCCGACGGCGTCGGCGCCGCGGTGGTGCGCCCGCTCCTCGATGCCGCGGACGCGCGGTACGACCACGTCGCGACGCTCGACGGCACGATGTACGTCGTCACCGATCGAGCAGCGCCGATGGGCCGCCTCCTCGCCGTGCCGGTCGAGCGGCCGGACGACACGATCGAGGTCATCCCGGAGGGGTCCGACCAGCTCGAGCGCGTGCTCGTCGTCGGCCATCGGCTCGCGGCCATGTACCTCCACGACGCCCACGCTCGCATCGAGATCCGGGAACTCGACGGCGCCTGGGTCCGAGATGTCGAGCTCCCCGAGATCGGCACGATCGTGGATGCGGCGGGCAGCCCGGACGACACGGAGCTGTTCGTGAGCCTCGCGTCGTTTGCGGCGCCGGCCCGTCTGCTCGGGATCGAGATGGCGAGTGGTCGCGTCCGGGAACGCGCGCCGCGCCCGCCCG
>CAZVDO010000021.1:28123-32316 GCA_964625345.1 uncultured Anaerolinea sp.
GAGGACGGGCGCCTGGGCAACAAGCAGCACGTGTTCGACGACTTCGCCGCGTGCCTGCGGTGGATTGCGGCCTCGGGCTGGTCGCGCCCCGAGCGGATCGGGATCATCGGTCGGTCGAACGGCGGCCTGCTCATCGGCGCCACGCTCAACCAGCACCCGGAACTGTTCGGAGCGGCGGTCGCCGAGGTCGGGGTCATGGACATGCTCCGGTTCCACCGGTTCACGATCGGGTGGGGATGGACGAGCGACTACGGCTCGCCGGACGATCCGGAGGCCTTCCGGACGCTGCTGGCGTACTCGCCCCTCCACAACATCCGCCCCGGTTGGGACTACCCCGCCACGCTCGTCACCACGGGCGACCACGACGACCGGGTGGTTCCGGGCCATTCGTTCAAGTTCGCGGCCGCGCTCCAGGCCGCCCAGGCCGGTACCGCCCCGATCCTGATCCGCGTCGACACCGACGCCGGGCACGGCATGGGCAAACCCATCGGCAAGCTCATCGACGAGCGGGCCGACGTGCTCGCCTTCCTCGACCTGGCCCTGGACGTCCCCGCCGGTGGAGGCGAGGAGGGCTGACCGTCGGCGGCGCTAGCGGTTGCGCTCGGCCCGCACGAAGAGCACGGTCCCGACGAGGACGAAGGCGATGAACGAGCCCGCGATCACCAGGGCGTCGAGCCCGATCGGGTTCATGTCGGGCGCCGGGACATCCGGCTGCAGTCCGTAGATCACGTTCCGGGTGAACTCGACCGCGTAGCGCATCGGGGAGAGCGCCGACAGGATCGCCAGCGGCGTCGGGAGGTCGTGGATCGGGTTGAACACGCCGGCCAGGAAGAACTGCGGGAGCATGACGAACGGGAAGATCTGGTTGGCGGTGCGCTGGCTCGAGATGTTCGAGAGGATCAGGAGCCCGAAGGCGCCGCCGTAGATCGCAATGACGAGCGAGAGCGGGACCAGGGCCAGCAGGACGATCGGTGTCATCGGGACACCGATGAGCAGGCCCACCACCACGATCCCGACGCCCGTCGGCAGCGCCACGAGCGATTCCCCGATGATCTTGCCGGCCACGATCGCGTAGCGCGACACCGGCGAGACGAAGATCTCCTGGCTGAAATCCTCCTCACGATCGGCGATGAGCGAGACGAGGCCGAGCACGGACGATTGCCAGATCGTCTGGGCGATGACCCCGGTGAACACGAACGTGGTGAGGTCCAGCCCGCCGGGTGAGCCGAATCCGGCCTGGAGCGCGGGCCCGAGCAGCAGGATGAGCACGAGCGGGAACGCGAGCTCCGAGAACAGCCGCAGGCGATCGCGCAGCAGCTTCACGAAGTCGCGGTGGGCGATCGCGGCCACCGCGGTCAGCTCCGCGCTGAGCCGGCGGGGCAGGGGACGGCCGAATCGCGCCTCCGTGCCCGCCCGAGCGGTGCCCTGGACGCCGATGGATTCACGCATCGGCGAGCTCCGCGTGACTCACGATGTCCAGGTACGCATCCTCGAGCGACGGCGCGTGCGTGCGCACCAGGGTGAGCGGCGTCTCGATCGCGCGGAGCACGGCGTGCGTGTCCCGCGTCCCCACCTCGAGCCGGAACGGACCGTCGCCCGACGGCGGGTGGCCGAGGCGCACGAGCTCGTCCCGGAGCCGGCCGCGGTCCTCGGCGTCCACGAGCAGCCACTCCCGTGCGAGCGCGGCCGTGAGGTCCGCCGGCGCACCCGTGGCCACGATCCGGCCCGCGTCGATCACGCAGATCCGATCGGCCTGTTCGGCCTCCTCGAGGTAGTGCGACGTGAGCACGATCGTGGTGCCGTACTCGCGCCGCACGTCCCCGAGGTAGGACCACAGGGAGCGGCGGCTCGGCGCGTCGAGTCCCGTGGTCGGCTCGTCGAGGAAGAGGACCCGCGGGCGATGGATGAGGCTGCGCACGATCTCGAGCTTGCGGAGCATCCCGCCGGAGTACGTCCGGACGGGGCGGAAGATGTCGTTGCCGAGTTCGAGCAGGTCCGCCCACTCCTCGACCTGGCGCCGGTAGCCGGCGGCCATGAGCGCGTAGACCGGGGCGTACGGGTAGAGCCCGTAGAGCATGGCGTGGAGCCGGACGTTCTCCTCGCCCGTGAGGTTCTTGTCCAGGCTCGGTCGCTGGAAGATGATCCCGACTCGCTGGCGCACCGCGGGCGCATCCCTCACGACGTCGAGCCCATCGATCCGGGCATGCCCTGCGGTCGGCCCCAGCGTCGTGGTCAGGATCGAGAGCGTGGTGGTCTTGCCCGCCCCGTTCGGGCCGAGCAGGGCGAAGAACTCACCCGCCCGCACCTCGAAGCTGATGCCGTCGACGGCGTTCCGGTCGGCCTTCCGATAGCGCTTCACGAGGCCTTCGACCTCGATGATCGGCCCACCTGGCGAATTCGCCGGGGCATCGCGCTCAGGGGTGCCGGATCGCGCGGGTGCGTCGAGGGACATCGGTGCTCCAGGGGATGCCGGATGGGACGCGGACCGGGACGGGGCGCTGCCAGCCCGGGGGTGCGAGGCCCCACGATACGACGAGGGGCGTCGATGCGCCGTCGGAGCCCGGCTCCGCCAGGAAGTCGGGGCGGTCGTCAGCCGCCCAGCAGCCGCACCTCGGCACCCGCCATCGAGTCCCACCAGCGCGCGTACCGGCGGTAGACGAGTGGCTCCCTGCCGGCCAGGAACGCTCGGAGGGCCCGGGCCTCGGCCTCGAGGCCCGCCCAGGCGGCGTCGTCGAGGGCATGGAAGGCCGTGGCCTCGATCGCGCCGTCGACCGGACGCCAGACGCCCGCGACGTACCCGTCCACGAGCAACGTGGGCAGCACGTCGCCATTGCCCTGGATCACGCGGCGCCGGTAGGCCTCAGGGATCACCCGTGACCGGTCCTTGTACACAAGGAGCGTGCTGTCCCACATCGGGAGCAGCCGCGGCGGCGCTGTGACGTCCTCGTCGGGAAGCGGCGCGTCCGCGACGTCGTACAGGGGCTGCTTGCCGGGCCCGTCACGCACGGTGAGGGCATCGCCGAGGGCCTCGAGCCCTTCGCGCACGATGCCCGAGTAGAGCATCCCGAACTGGGCGACGTCCTGGGCCGTCGCCGGCCCGAACGCCTCGAGGTAGCGGCGCACGAGCATGGCCGCGGCGGCGGGTCGCGTCGGGCGACCCTCCCGCAGGGGAGCCGGGGCGCCGATGTAGGCCGGCCGCGGCCCGAACGACCATGGACCGCCGGTCGGGGCATGGAGGACGGGGCCGCACTGGCGCAGGGCCCACCAGACGCCGGGCTTCGGTGTCTCGCCGATCTGCTGGTCGATCCACGCCTCGACGTCCGCGTTGGCGCGCGGCTCCGAGAGATGCGCGAGGAGCGCCGGGGTGAGCTCGGCAAGGCCAGCCTGCGTCAGGCCGGTCCGGCGAAACCGGCGGTCGTGCAGGCGGGCCGCCCGGAGCGTGTGCTGCATCGCCTCGTGGAGCGCCGGGTAGTCCTCCGCGCCCACCGCGTGGAGCGTGACCCGCATGAGCGTGGCCTTGACGATGGATCCATCGGCAAACGCGCGATCGAGGTCGGTCGGGTCGAAGCCCTCGACCCGGTTCCACAGCGCCAGGTACGGCGACGCGGGTTCCTGGGCCTGGATCGCGGTCACGCGACGGACCGCCTCAAGCGGCGTCATCGGCCTGCGGCGGAGCAGTCCCTGGCGGGCGAGCGTGGCGCGATTGAGGGCTCGCGCGGTGAGTCGGGGACCTGGCATCGCCCGATCCTACCCGGCGGCGGGCCGGAACGGAGTAGGGTGGGCCGGACATGTTTCCCGCGCCCGACACCGCCCTGACCCACATCCTCGTCGTCTCGGACCCGAGGCGATCCCAGGCGTGGTACACGGACGTCCTGGGCGCGACCGTCTACCGGGCGTACGACACGTCGATCGTGCTCCAGTTCGGCGCTGCCTGGCTGCTCCTGGTCGAAGGCGGTGGACCCACTCCCGACAAGCCCGGCGTCACGCTCGCTCCGCCAGGCGATCCGGACCGACGGGACAACCTGTTCACGATCCGGGTCGACGATTGCGATGCCACCTACGAGCTCCTCCGCGCGCGGGGCGGCGAGTTCCTCACACCGCCCGTCGTCAACGGTTCCGAGACGCGCTGCTTCCTGCGCGACCCGGACGGGCACCTCTTCGAGATCAGCGCCTACCGCGCCACGAACGCCTGA
>CAZVDO010000022.1:0-6319 GCA_964625345.1 uncultured Anaerolinea sp.
GCCAAGTACGCGATGGCCCTGGGCATCGTGGCCTGGGGCGACGACCGGACGACCGCGACAGCGGACCTCGGGGTCCCGGTCAAGGCGGCGATCGTCGAGCCGCGCTGGGACGAGCGCGTGGACGTCAGCCACATCGCGGGCGACCGCGCCTGGGTGGCCACGGGAGAGGCGATTCGCGCCTACGACCTCGCGACGCGGGCGCTCGTGGTCAGCATTCCCGTGCCGGGCGCGACGACGCTCGCCCTGGACCAGGCAGGCCACCGGCTCTATGTCGGCACCGAGACCGGCCAGGTCCGGATGGTCGACACGACCCTCCTCGACGCCGCTCGAGCGGCCGGCGCCACGGCGGACGCGGCGCTCGTTCCGGCCCAGGCCTTCTTCACGCTCGACGGCCCGATCGGCCTGCTCCTGGCAACGCCCGACGGCGGCACCCTGGTCGCCACGGTGGCGGGCCAGGGCGAGCGGACATCGGCCGTCGTCCTCGACACCGCGACGGCATCGGAGGTCGGCCGGGTCTCCGTCGATGGTGCGGTGGCCATCGAGAACGCCGGGACCGGGTCGGTCGCCGTCGCCGCCGGCAGCGCCGTCCTCTTCATCGGCACCACCACGGCGACCATCACGTCGCAGGTGCCCCTAGCGGGAACCGTGCACGGCATGGCCCGGGCCACCAACCTGGACAAGGACCGGCTGTACGTCAGCTCGATCGGCCCCGACGGGCCGCGCCTGGCGGTCGTGACCGCGCCCGGCGGGACCGACACGCCGGCGCTCAGCAAGAACGTGCCCCTCCCGGGCGGGGCGGCGGGCTGGGTCGGCTACGACCTGGCCACGCGGATGATCCACGTCCTGGGGACCCGCCCGGACACCGGCGAGCCGACGGTCTACGTGGTCGAGCCGCACGGCGATGCGGTGTACGCCGACGCGGCCCTGCCGTTCGCCCCGACGGCGCTGGCGCTGGACACGAACGAGCGCTACCCGGAGACGGACCGCGAGCAGCTCCTCGCGTTCACGGCGAACGGGGACGTGGCCACGGTCGACACTGGCAAGCACGCGTTCGCCTGGCGGCTGCCCGGAGTCCTCGCCGGGGTTCTCATGGCGGTCCTGCTCTACGCCCTGGCCCGCCTGCTGTTCCGCCGGCGCGAGGTCGCCGTGTTCCTGGCGATCCTCATCGCCGCCGACGGCATGCTCTTCGCGCAGAGCCGGATCGGCATGAACGATGCCTACGTCGGCCTGTTCATCGTGGCCGCCTACGTCCTGTTCACGCTCCTGTGGCGGACGCCGTCCGGGGCGCGCCGGCACTGGCTGGCCTTCGCCGTGGGGATGCCGGCGATCGGCGTCCTCCTCGGCCTGGCGCTGGCCTCCAAGTGGGTCGCGGCGTACGCGATCGGCGCCCTGGGCATCCTCGTGCTTGCCCGGAGCGCCCTCGGGCGCCTGCTCCTCGTCCTGGGCTTGATCCTCGCGACGACCGTGCTCGGCTACATCGGGCTGTCGGTGCCCGAGGGCGAGACCGGCGGGAACTACCTGTTCATGGGGCTCATGGTCGGGCTGACCCTCGTCGCGGTGTCCGCCAACGTGCTCCATCCGATCGCCTGGACCGACGAGGAGGAGCGGCTCCTCGTCTTCGGCCCTGCCGCAGCCGGGGCCCTCGTCTTCCTCGGGAGCCTCGCACTCGGGCGGGCCGCGACGCCGGTCACGGTCGGGCCCATCGCCGTGGCACCCCAGGAGCTCGCCTTCGCGCTCGTGGCCCTCAGCGCGGTCGTCTACACCCTCGTCATCGTCGCCGGACGCTGGGGCTTCGGGCCGCGCGCCGTGGCCCCTGCGCCGGAGGACCCTGCGTCCCTCCTGCGGCCGCCCGACCCGGCACCTCGCGGATGGCTGCGGCCCGGCGCGTTCGCAGGGGTCCCGATGGCCTGGGCGCTTGCCTGCCTGCTGGTGATCCCGCTCGGGGTGTACGTGGTCTCGTACCTGCCCTGGGCCTTCGTCGAGGGCCACCGCATCATCGACACGTGGCCCCCGGATCACGCCGGGCAGACCCTGCTCGACCTCACCGGGCAGATGTACCGCTACCACAACACGCTGAGCTCACCGCATGCCGCGTCGTCGCCGTGGTGGGCCTGGGCATTCGATCTCAAGCCCGTCTGGTTCTACCAGCAGAGCTTCGCGGGCGGGACCTCCGCGGCGATCTACGACGCGGGCAACCTGGTGGCCTGGTGGTTCGCCGTGCCGGCGCTCGCCTTCGTGGCCTGGCAGGCGTTCGCCCGGCGCAGCCCTGCCCTGGCCATGATCGCGATCGCCTTCGCGTGCCAGTGGATCGCGTGGGCGCGCATCGACCGGGCGGCCTTCCAGTACCACTACTACACGAGCCTCCCGTTCGTGCTGCTCGCGCTCGCCTACCTCCTCGCCGAGCTGTGGCACGGCGCGTCCCGGCGGACGTGGCTGCTCGTGCGCCTCGCCGGGGCCGCCGCGGTGCTCGCCCCGACGGTGCTCTGGCTGTTCCACCGCCCGCTGTGCGGATTCGTCCGCGTGCTGGACGTGAATCCGGGCTCGCAGGCGTGCCCGACGCTCATCCCGGACTTCGTGCTCAGCGGACGGGCCCTTGCCATCGCCCTGGTCGTCGGAATCGGGGTCCTCATCCTCATCCGGCTGCTCCTCTCGCTCGTCGACCCCGAGGTCGAGGAGGACCCCGGCGAGCTTCGGGCGCGCTTGCGCACGTCCGGCCTGGCCGCGATCGGCGTGAGCCTCGGGTTCGTGGTCGCGTCGACGTTCTTCGATGACACGCCGCTCCTGAACTGGACCGGGATCCCCGTGGAGCCGATCGCCCTGGTCGTCACCCTCGCCCTGCTGCCGCTGGCGTCGTTCGTGGCCACGGCGCGTGACGCGCGCCGATTCGTCGCCGGGATCGTGACCGCCATCGTGGGCTGGTTCGTGCTCTGGTACCCGAACATCTCCGGGCTGCCCCTGCCCTCGGCGCTCAACAACACGTACCAGGGCTTCCTGCCCACGTACGTCTACCCGTTCCAGTTCCCGGTCAGCACCATCGACCGGTCCGGCCCGGGTCCGCAGCTGTTCGCGCTCGGGCCCGCCCTGCTGCTTGTGACGCTGACCGGGGTCTGCCTCGTGGTCGGCTATGCCGTGTGGGTGTGGCGGGTCGCCCTCGCCGAGTCGGCTGCGCTGGCCGCCGAGCCGGCGCCGAGCGACACCGGGCGTCCGGGCGACGGAGCAGGTCGCGGTGACAACGCAGGTCCCGGCGCCGGCGCGGGTCCCGCCGCTGGGCTCGCGGTCGGCCCGCCCTAAGGCGTCGGGGCGGCCTCCGCCGTCCCCGCGGCGCTCGCACGACCGGCCGGCGCAGGCGGGACGTCCGCGTGGAACCCGCTGGGCAGGGCGCCCTGCGCCGCCAGCCGGCGGATCACGAAGCCGTAGTAGTCGTCCACCTTGGCGGTGACCCGCTCCCAGCTGAACTCGGCGGCGCGGGCGATGCCGGACGCGGCCATGGCGGCGCGCCGCTCGTCGTCCCCGACCAGCGAGGCCAGGGCCGCGGCCAGCTCCTTGGGGGACCGGGGCGGGACGAGGATGGCATCCCGGTCGCGCCGGACCACGCCCTTGTAGCCGTGGATATCGCTGCACACGATGGCCGTGCCGGCGGCCATCGCCTCGAGCAGCACGATTCCGAAGGATTCGCGGCCGGTGGCCGGCGAGACGTAGATGTCCGCGGTCTTGAACAGGGCGTCGCGCTCCTCGTCCGAGACCCGGCCGAGGAACTCCACGCCGCCCATGCGCCGGGTCAGGAGGTAGCGCCGGGCCTCGCGCTCCTGGGGCCCGCCCCCGACCACGAGCAGGCGGCAGTTGCAGCCGGTCTTGCGCAGGATGCGATAGGCGCGGAGCAGGTCCAGGAGGCCCTTGCGCGGCTCGAAGCGGCCGACGAACAGGAGGTTGCGCGTGCCGTCCTGCCAGCGGGCGATCGGGACGGCCCGCTGGAACCGGGCGACGTCGACCCCGTTCGGGATCACCTTGTAGTCGCCCGGGAAATAGCGATCGATGAAGTGGCGGGCGGCGGCGGACACCGCGATCCGGCCGTGCAGTCGCTCCGCGTACGAGCCCATCACGCGGGACCCGAACTCGTAGGCCGGCGAGAACCCGCCGTACGCGTGGAACGTGGCGACATTCACGCTCTTGGACAGGCGGAGCACCACGGGCGAGAGGAACGGCACGAACGGTTCGTGGAAATGGAGCAGGTCGAAGGCCTCGCGCTCGAGCACGTCGCGGGCCTGGGAGAGGTAGCGCGGCGAGACCGTGACGGTCCCGACGGACCCGTTGGCCGGCATCGAGAAGCCCTTGCCGATGCGGATGACGTCGCCCTCGGAGGCCCGCTGCAGCCCGTGCGAGCTGGTGATGATCCGGACGTCGTGGCCGCGCAGGCGGAGGTTCTCGTAGAGGTACCGGACGTGCTGGTTCACGCCGCCGGGCAGCGGATAGACGTACGGCGTGACGAGCCCGATCTTCACGTGCCGGCTCCGTCCCGCTCGCGTTCCGCCTGCGCCGCGCGGATCAGCTCCGGTGGGTAGCCGAGATCCCGGCCCGTGCCGTCCCGGCGGAGGCGCCCGCCAAGGTTGGCCCGAGCGTCGCGCCCGTACTTCTGGAGCTGGCGCTGGAACGTCCCCAGCTGGGCCGTGGTCGCGTGGAACGAACCGTGGTGGTGGGTGGTGCCGGCGAGGATCGCGGCGCGCAGGTCGTCCGCCGAGCGGCCGGGGAACGTCGTGTGGCCCACCCCCACCGCCTCGAGGGCGTGGGCGTCGGAGTTACCGACCCGCGCGAGCCCGTGCTCCTCGGCAAAGCGGACCACGCGGGCGTGCCAGGGCCGGCCGAGCGCCGTCGGGTTGAAGGTCTCCAGGGCGTCAGGCCGGTAGCGAGGCGCATCGTCGAGGAGCCGCCGGATCATGAACCCCTGGGCGCACAGCGGGTACGGGACCAGCGGATGCGCGGGGATCGCGATGCCGCCCTGGTCGTGGATCGCGGCGATCGTGGACCGCAGCGACCGGAAGGGCTTGATGGGCTCCTCGAGCCAGAGGCCCAGGAGGTGTCCGCCGAGCGTGGTGATCTCCTCGCCGACCACGACCTCGACCGCGTATCCGCGATCGACGGCCATCTGGCGGGCGGCGACCGCTGCGTCGATGCGTTCGTGATCGGTGATCGCGATCACGTCCAGCCCGAGCGTCCGTTCGGCGTGCTCGAGGATGGCGATGGCACCGGCCGTGCCGTCCGACGCGAGCGTGTGGATGTGGAGGTCGGCGCGGCCGAGTCGATCGGTCATGCGGCCTCCGGCGCCTCGAGGCGGCCCGTACCCTGCTCGGCCTCGGGATCCAGGTCCGGCCAGATCGGGAAGAAGACGGACCACCACTGCTCGGGCGCCACCGCGATGGCCTCCTCCATGGCGCTCGCGAGTGCCGCCATGCCGCCCGTGACGCGGTCGCGCCGCGTGGCGCCCTCGGGAATGTCCACCCGCAGCAGGCGGCCGCTGTAGCGCAGGCCCGGACCGCGGCGCACCGCGGCGAGCCAGATCGGGAGGCCGCGCTCGACCGCGAGCAGCGCAGGGCCCATCGGGAGCGGCGCCGGGGCCCCGAAGAAGGGCACCGTCACGGTGCCGCCGGCCACGTTGCGGTCGACCACCATGCCCACGGCCCGGCCCGCGTCCAGTGCGGTGGACAGGGCGCGTCGCGCGGCCCGCAGCCCGACCACGTCCACGCCGACCGAGGATCGTGTTGCCGTGATCCAGGCCTGCATTGCAGGATCACCAATGGTCTCCATCGGGGCCGTCACTCGCTCGCCGCGCCGGGCCACCGCGTACAGCGCCGGGTATTCCACCGCCCCGAAGTGCATGGCCGCGAAGAGCATCGGGCCCGGCGTCCCGAACGCCGATTCCACGATCTCCGGCGTCTCCACGATCAGCCGGTCGTCCAGCTCCGCCGGGCTCCGCCCTGGCAACCGTGCCATGTCCAGGTAGTAGCGCACGGCGTGCCGAAACGCGAGTCGCACGAGCCGCTCCCGGGCCCTGGTGTCGGTGGCCGAGGCGCGCAGCAGCGGCGTACCGAGGCCGCGGGCCGCCAGGTGGGCGGCGATCCGGCCGTAGTTCCGCCGGGCCCGGGCCGCCCGCGCCGGTGCGAGGCGGTACCAGAGCTCGCCGGCCGCATCGGCCAGGGCGTTGACGGGCCGTTCGGGCAGCAGGATCAGCAGGCGCGCAGCCGCCCCCACCAGGCGAGCGCGCAGGCGCTGCTTCGTGGTCCCTCGGGGACTGACGGCCGGCGCCGGGGCGGTCGCGGCGGTCATG
>CAZVDO010000022.1:6419-32071 GCA_964625345.1 uncultured Anaerolinea sp.
TCGGCCGCGGCCTGACCCTCGGCTGGCTCGTTGGCCAGCATCGCGCGGCCCCGCGCCTCGAGCTCGGCACTTTCCTCGGCGGTTGGTGGCCACACCGGCTTGAAGGAATACCACTGCGAGGGCGCGGCGGCGATCGTCGCCTCCAGGGCGTCGGCCATGGCCTGGGTCGCGCGCTGGAGCTCGGCCGGCTCCGTCGAGGTGACCTCGATCGGCTCCGCCCAGGTGATCGAGAACGTCCGCCCGTCGGGGTTGCGGTGGATCGTGACGGGCAGGATCCGGGATCCGGTCTTCGCCGCGAGCGTGGCCGGCCCGGCCGGGAGCGTCGTCCATGCGTCGCCCATCAGGACGGGAATCCCATCCGGCCGGTACCCCCAGTCCACGAGCAGGGCGAGCATCTCGCGCCTCCGGAGGACGGCGTAGATCTCCCGGAGATTGCGCCACGGAATGACATGCACGCCCCACTGCTCGCGGGTCCTGCGGAACTCCTCGAACAGGCCGGGGTAGGAGGAATCGTCGGCGACCACGTTGATCGGCCAGCCGCGCGACGCGACTCCGGCCGCGGCAGCCTCGGCGTTCCCGGTGTGGCCGAGGGCGAAGATGAGGCCGCCCTTCGAGCCGTCCCAGATCTCGTGGATCCGATCGAGGTCGGAACCCGCGACGAGCTCGTCGGCATGCTCGCGCGCGAGCTTGGGCAGCCGGGCAAGCTCCACGACATAGCGGCCGTAGAGCCCGTATGCGGAGAGGGCGGTCATCCAGACCCGGGGGTCGTGCGGCGAGCGCCGCAGGATGTGCCCGAAGTTGGCGTTGGACCAGCGCCGCTTCATGGGCCACAGCAGGTACGACAGCTGTGCCCCACGCGCGAGGAGCAGGCGCGGAACGGCCGGCGGGAGGTGGGCGATCGACCAGGCGAACGCCTTGTAGCCCGCGACGACCGCCCGCTCGAAGACCGGCGAGCTCGACTGGAGGCGCCGGTGGGGCGCCTCCAGGCGGCGTTCGCGATCGGTCACTTGGCCGCGGCGGCGACCTTCGCCTTGGTCCCGGCGAGCTTCTTGAGCTTGCGGACCGCCGGCGCCTCGGTCCCGACGAGCGTCTCATTGTCCTCGCCCTTGATGAAGGCCTCGACCCGGTTGAACGCGATGTCGTCGTGGATCTGCTGGGGCGGGCTCTTCATGAAGTAGCTCGACGGCGCGACGAGCGTGCCCTTCAGCCCACGATCCAGGCCCAGCTTCAGGCAGCGGATGGCGTCCGTGATGACACCGGCGCTGTTGGGGCTATCCCAGACCTCGAGCTTGAGCTCGGCGTTGAGCGGCACGTCGCCGTACGTGGTGCCCTCCATCCGGATGTAGCACCACTTCCGGTCAAGGAGCCACGGCACGTGGTCGCTCGGGCCCACGTGGACGTCGTCCGCGTCCATCTCGTAGTCGAGCATCGAGGTGACGGCGTTGGTCTTGCTGATCTTCTTGGACTCGAGGCGCTCGCGCTCGAGCATGTTCAGGAAGTCGGTGTTGCCGCCGAAGTTCAGCTGGTACGTCCGGTCGAGGCGGACGCCCCGGTCCATGAAGAGGCGGGTCAGCACGCGGTGGCTGATCGTGGCGCCGACCTGGCTCTTGATGTCGTCACCGATGACCGGCAGGCCGGCTTCGGCGAAGCGGCGCTGCCAGTACGGCTCGCGCCCGATGAACACCGGGATGGCGTTCACGAACGCGACGCCCGCCTTGAGGGCCTGCTCGACGTACCACTTCGTGGCCTCCTCGGAGCCGACCGGGAGGTACGAGACCATGACGTCGACTTCGCGCTCCTTGAGGATGCCCACGATGTCGGCCGTCGGGCCGGGCGCCTTCTCGATGATCTGGCTCAGGTACTTGCCCAGGCCGTCATGGGTCATGCCCCGCTCGACGGTGACGCCGGTGTGCGGGACCTGCTGGAAGACGTAGGTGTTGTTGGGCTTCGTGTAGATGGCCTCGGACAGGTCCTTGCCGACCTTGTTCTTGTCGACGTCGAACGCGGCCACGAACTCGATGTCGCGGATGTGGTAGCCGCCGAGGTTCACGTGCATGAGGCCCGGGACGAAGTCGCCGTCCTTGGCGTTCTCGTAGTAGTAGCGCCCCTGGACGAGGCTGCTCGCGCAGTTGCCGACGCCGACGATGGCGACGCGGATCTTGCCGTCCCTGCGCTTCGAGCCGGCCCAGGTCCCGGGACCGGTGCCGTTGGTGCCGTTCTTGCCGTTGCTGCTGCTCACTGTCTGCTCCTGCTCCTCGATGGGCCTGGATGGGTGGTGGTCGATGGGTTGATGGCTGTCAGGTCAAGGAATCGCGTCCGGCTCAGCCCTCCCGGGCCTGCCGGCGCACGTGAAGGATGCGCTGGATGGTAGTGATCGTGGCGAGGATGGCGATGAGGGCGAGGGCTACGCCGAGGGACGTCGCGCCGAAATGGGGCCCGGCGTCGGGGCATCCGCCGACGTTCGCGGCACAGACGTAGACCGCGGGTGAGACGACCCCGCCGCCGTAGCCGGTCACGACCAGCCCGACCGTCAGGATCGCGAGGCGGACCTCACGTGGGGCCAGTCCGACGTTTGCCATGCCCGTCCCGGGCGTGAATCCGAGGCTCTCGGACTTCGCGCGGGCGTAGCTGACCATGACGGCCGAGGCGAGGGCCGCGGCGGCGAGGACGGCCCCGGGACCGAACTCGGCGTCGACGCAGCCCCAGGCGATGCCCACGTACACGACGCCCTCGCCCCAGCGGTCGAACACCGAGTCGTAGAAGGCGCCGAGCTTGCTGACCTTGTTCGTGGCCCTCGCGAGCGCGCCGTCGAAGAGGTCGAAGACGCCGCCGAACAGCACGAGCAGGCCGGCGGCGAGCCAGGCCTGCTGCGCGGCAGCCACGGCGGCCACGACGGCGATGGCGAACCCGATGAGGGTCAGGTGGTTGGGTGACAGGCCGAGGCGGCCGAAGCCGCGGGCCACGGGCTCCGCGAGCCCCCGGACGCGGGCGCGGAGTGCCGGCGAGACGAGCGATCCGCTCACGACGCGGCACTCCTGCGGGCGGTTTCCGCTGATGCCCCGGCGATCCCGAGGACGCGGCGCTCGTACGTGGCGAAGCGATCCCAGGCCTCGGGGAGCAACCGCGTGACGGTCTCGCGGCCGGCGCGCCGTGTCTCCACGAGCCCGGCAAGGCGGAGCTTGCCGAGGTGCCAGGACACGAGCGGCTGGCTGAGGCCCACGTGATCGATGAGCTCCGTCACCGATGCCTCGCCCTGGGCCAGCCGGCGGACGATCCGCAGGCGGTTCACGTCCGCGAGCGTCTTGTGGATCAGGCGCACGGTCCGCAGGTCGTCCGGCTGGTCGACGACGGAGGCGATGGTCGAGCGGATGCGAGCGGGCGAAGGGCTCAGGGTCGTGCTCCCGGCTGGCGCTTCGGCGTGGACCCGAACGGCCGTCGGATCAACGGGGGTTTATATCAATATGCGTTGATATCACGATCGCGTCAAGACCCGGCGGGGGTAGTAGATAGGGCGCGTCGAAGTTGCCGGTCCAGGGAGTCGGACACGGACTGCCCCCGCGGCTTCTATGGCGTAGGAAGCGGGATGGAGATGCCGTCTGGAATGAACGCGGAGGGTGTCGAGATCAGCCCGAGACCGATCGCGGTCGCACGCCACTCGCCAGCTTCCTGCTCGTACACGACGATTGGCCCCGTCCCACTGAACCGATAGAGCCCATTGACTCTGGCCCCTTCGGTCCCGTGCGCCTCGATCGTGAGTTCGACCGGCGATCCTCCCAACACGCCGTCGAGGCAGCACCGCCGTGCCGCGAAGTCGGCCGCACTTTCATCGCCCGTTGAGACCCCGCAGTACGGATAGGCATCGCGCAGTGCGATTGACGCAGGCGCGCCCTCGATCGCCGGTCGCTTGACCGGCGGCGCGTCGAATGGGGGGTCGTCCGGAGTCGAAGCAGTGCTGACCAAGCCCGTGGTCTTGGTCCCGTCGGCGGCCTTGAAGATCTCCACGACGATGTCGAAATCGCCTGCGGCGGCTGCATAGACCACCCAAGCGTGATTGGGCGCAGCGACCGGGCATGAAGCAGCTTCGCATCGGCCGTACTCGAACCGGATCTTGGTAATCCTCCGATCAGGAGGCGCGACTTCTAGGGCAAAGCCTATGCCTTCGGGGCAGCTTACGAGCGCCGCAGAGACCTCTAACTCCCATTCGTCGCACAGCTGCGTAACGGTGGCAAGGTCTACCTCAGGAGGGGAGGAAGCCGGGCTTCGGGTCGCCACTGGTGTCTCGCGTGGGGCCCCACTCGGCTCCCCGGTGCCGGTGGCCGCCGCCGACTCCGTGGACGTGGGCGGCGCGGAGGCGCTCGGGGGTAGGCAGGCGGCGATGGCGATCCCGAGGAGGGCCGCGATCGCCGCGCGAGATCGAGTCCTGCGAAGCCGATGCACGGTCAGGTCGGACACCCGATGGTGGTCCACGTGATGTTCCAGGTCACGGTGTTGGATGTATTGATGGCCGGTTCATTCGCATTGGTGGTCCATGTGGCTCGGTAGTTCCACGTCCCCCCAACCGAGGACGTGATCGCCTTTGTCCAGTTGTTTCCCGTCGCAACGTTCGTGGCGGTCGCGGTTCCGATCTGCGTCCAGGTGGTACTGGGCGAATTCTTCCCCTCGACAACCAAGGCACGACCGGCGAGGGGCGTGTTCGCCATGTCAATGTAGGCCCCACTGCTCGCGAGCGCGAGCCGCCCGGCTACGGTGTGATTCAGCCCGACGCACTTCGTGAAGGACGTACCAGCGGTTTGCGTTAGCGAGGTGTTAAGTCCCTTTACTCCGTCTCCGGGCGAGATGGCAAAGCAGTCGGCGTACTTGCCCGCAGGATCAGCTAGCCCGTAGTCGAGCTGTGCCGCGGCGAGGTCGCACGGGAGAAACCAGGCCTGGTAGCGTTCGGTGAAGGAAGTGCGCTGAGTTCGGGCGCGGGGGGGAAAACTCACGGTCGCGCGCCATCCGAGCCGCGTGCGGGCTACTGGGTAGGTGGGTCGATGGCACGGTACACGGTGACGACCTTGTCGCTCGAGCACACGACGTAGCCGGGCCAGATATTCGGGCTGGAACTCACGTCATCCCCCGCCCGGGCAACCAGCGGTCCTTCGGGTGCGTGGACCTCCAGGGCGGGATCGAAGGTCGCGTAGAAGCCCGAGGGCCAGAACACCGGGATGCGAGCGTCGTTTGTCCAAACGACCCAGGCAGCCGGACTTGCTTCCGGGCTCCCTACCAGCCGCATCGGCGGCATGTAACCCAGGCCCGCGCATGAGATACCTGGAATATCGGACGCGGTCGGCAGGTCATGCCGCGGCGGTCCAGGTGGACGCGAAGGCGCAACCGTGCAGCTGAGCACTAGCAAGCCAAGGAGCAGGCTTCCCCCTACGAGCAGGGGTTGGCGGTTGCCGTGATGCATGGTCGATACCCGAGCGCCGAAACGGACCAGTCGATGGTGGAGTACCACGTGTACGACGAACCGGCTTCCGTAACGCCCATCGCCGCGTTCAGATACATCACTGGGCCACCGCTGTCTCCTGACGCGGCGACGGTGTTAAGGCGCCAGTTGTGGTTCTGCCAACGCACTGTGCCGTCCGGCTCCGTGACCTGGTGATCCGCATTGGCCATGTCGACCTGGCCACAGTTGAACGCCTGAATGCCGTGCCCGCGATGGCAGCCCTGGCTTCCCACGCCTTGCTGGGCGTTGGTCTTGCTCGATGCTATCGACCGAATATCGGCGGTGCTGTTCGCGAGGACGGCGTTCGTTGGGGTATCCCAAGCCGGAATGGAAAGCACGCCAACATCCGCGGCGCATCGGTCACACGACTGGTAGGCAATAGCGATACCGAGTACCGACCCTGAGTGGAGCCAGTTTGGGAAATCTAGGCCACCCTTGAACTCGATGCAGTGGCCCGCGGTCAGCATGTACCAGTGGTTTGCCGTACCACCGGTCACCTTTCCCGCGGCAAAGCCCGAAGTGCACCAACCCGTGCCGCCGTAGGTGTTGTAGATCCCGAGCCCGCCCTTGTAGGAAGGGTCTGGGCAGTTGTCTGCGCTCACGCACGTGGTGACCCGATCGATGGGTTCGCTCGTGACATGGACGGCCTCGCCGTAGGCCTTCTGGAGCGCCTCCGCCCCAGCGGTCGAGTAGGGATCAAGGCCCAACGTCACCGCATTGGAAACCGGGTCGATCGCAATGAGGGAGAGGCCAAGCGAGCGGGCCAGCGCGTCTTGTGCTCCCTCAGCGGCGTCCCTGATCGCGGTCAGCTGGGCGAAAGGGTACCGCGCAGGCGCAAATCTGAGGCTGGTTCCCGAGGGCAAAGCGGAGGAGATAGCCTGCTCGAAGGCCACGTCGGATCCCAGCTCGTCAATGACTACGACGCCCCCCGCCGCTTGGTCCATCCACATGCCCCCGAACCTCGGATCATTCTCCAAATATGGCTGGAGACCGAACGCGGCATCGGCAATCTCATTTCGATGCTGCAGATCGGCAAGTTCGGTCGGCAGAAGTGGGACGCCGAGTTCAAGGGTTGCGGTGGGATTGCTCTGCACTGTGGCGATGAAGTCCGGGTCCGCCTGAAGGCCGAACTGCACTCGGAAGGATGCCGATTGAGCGGTCACGGCTGACGAAACGGGTTGCGCCATCGCGATATCCGAGGCGCGGATTGACGTCGGTGCTTGGACTAGGGCGAGTCCGACGAACAGGCCAGCTAGGCTCGGAGCACGTCGCATCACTTTCGACCCCTCAAGTTCACGGCGCGTCTTCAGCTCTTTCGCTCGCTCGACGGCCAGCATACGGGCGGGGGCTTGCGCGCGTTGCATGGATTGGCGGGTAAGGCGAACGGCGCGGCGGCGCACAGCGCTCCCGTCAAGACCCGACGCAGATCGGGATGCCACACGCGAGTGGCACGCGCCGGGCGCGACATGCGACGATGGAGGCACCGAGACCCGAGACGGCGGAGGAGGCCCGCGCCCGATGGATGCGCTCCGCGATCGCTACAACGCGTTCATCGCGCGCCACGAGGCGGCCTGGGAACTCGGCTTCGCCGGCCTCGCGATCCTGTTCGTCATCGTCGGGTTCACGGGGCAGTCGTTCGTCGCGTTCGATCTCGAGCTCGTGCTGACGGCGGTCTTTGCCGTCGAGTTCGGGTCCCGCCTTGCCGCGGCACGTGATCGTCGTGGGTATCTGCGCGGCCACTGGATCGACCTGCTCGCCCTCATCCCCACGGGTCGCGGCCTGCGGGTGCTCCGGCTGGTCCGGCTCCTCCGGCTCGTCCGGGCGTTCGCCGGGCTCTACCGCGCCCTCGTCACGGTCGAGGCCATCGCCCGGCATCGGGGCCTCGCGTTCCTGCTGGCGGCCTGGGCCGCCGTGATGGTGACCTGCTCACTCGCGCTCTACGCCGCCGAGCAGGGCGTCAACAACGCGATCGATTCGCCCCTCGATGCGCTCTGGTGGGGGATCGTGACGCTCACCACCGTCGGCTACGGCGACGTGTACCCGATCACGCCGGAGGGCCGCCTCGCGGCGACCGTGCTCATGGTCCTGGGCATCGGCCTGTTCTCCGCGATCACGGCGATCCTCACCTCCGTGCTCCTCCGCGAGCCGGCCGCGCCGGCCCGGAGCCCGGCGGACCGACTCCGCGAGCTCGACGGGCTGCGGGTGGCGGGTTCCGTCTCCGAAGACGAATACGGGGCCATTCGCGGGAGGATCCTCACCGAGCTCTGACCCAGGCCCGGTGGAGGGGTTCCGGGCTCGCCGGACGCAGGCCATCCCGCGCTGCCGCCTACACTCGAACCCATGGATCGCCGCGCCCGCCTTGTGCTCCTGGGTGTGCTGGGGTTTGGGGTCTTCCTCGCCGGCCTCGAGCTCATGGTCACTGCGGTGGCGCTCCCCGCGATCGTCGTTGACCTCGCGAGCTGGACCGAGCTCCGGACCGCGTCCTGGATCATCAACGGCTACCTCCTCGCGTACGTCATCGCGATGCCGCTCGCCGGCCGCCTCGCGGACCACTGGGGGACGCGGCGCGTGTTCCTCGCCGGGCTCGTGCTCTTCACGCTCGGCTCGGCCGTGGCTGGCCGTGCCCAGTCGCTCGAGGAGTTGATCGCGGGCCGCGTGGTCCAGGCCCTCGGCGGGGGTGTCCTTGTCCCGGTGGGGACGGCGGCCGCGGCGCACCTGTTCGAGGCGCATTCGCGGCCGCGGGCGCTCGGCGTGATCGGCGGGCTCACGTTCCTGGGCATGGCCGCAGGGCCGTTCGTCGGTGCCTGGATCATCGGGGCGTTCCACCCGGCAACGGCTCTCGAGACCGCCGGGGTCACCGTGGGACCCATCCACGACGCGTTTGCTGCGACGTGGCGCTACGTCTTCTACGTCAACGTCCCGATTGGCGTGGCTGCCCTCGCGCTCGCGTGGGCCGCGCCGCCGGCGTGGGATTCCGCGGGCGTCCCAGGGCGCCTCGACCTCGCAGGCGCCGCGGCCTTCTCGGCGGGAATCGGACTGGTCCTCCTCGCGGTGACGCTCGTCGGGAGCCAGGATGTCGCGGGGCTGGGCGGCAGGTCGGTCGCCCTGCTCGGCGCCGCTGGCGTGACCGGGCTCGTCCTCCTGGGCGTCGCGGGACGGATCGGACTTCATCACCCCCGGCCGTTCGTGGACGCCCGCCTCTTTCGATCCCGGGCCTTCTCGTCCGCCGCCCTCGTGTCACTGCTCACCGGCTACGGTTTCGCGACCGCGATCGTCGGCGGCGCGGTCTTCGTGGACCGGGTGCTGTATGGCGGGCCCGACGTCCAACGCGTGACGCTCGGCGCGCTTGCGGCGGCCACGGCCCTGGGCGCGCTCGCGTCCGGCTTTGCGCTTCGGGTGGCCGGCCTGCGCGCCGTGACGGCGGCGGGCCTCGTCCTGGGCGGTGCCAGCCTCGCCTGGATGGCCACGTGGACCCCGCAGACCAGCGTCGGCGAGGTGGCCGCCGTCCTCGCCGGCTTCGGCTTCGGCTTCGGCCTCACGGTGACCCCGCGCTCCACGGCAGCGGTCGAGGCGGTGGGCCGGGCGGCGTTCGGGGTGGCGTCGGCCACGGTCACGGTGGCCCGGATGCTCGGGATGGCCGTCGGGTTGGCGGCCCTCACTGCCTTCGGGTCCACGACGATCGAACGCCTCACGGCGGAGATCTACGCGACTCCGGAGGCCTACCGGCAGTTCATCCCCGAAGCGTTGCGCAATCTGCCCCTGCGTGACGGCCTGGTGGTCGACGCGCTCGAATCATGGGCGGCCGGAGAGGCCGCCCGGATCCTCGTGGGCGTGTTCCTCGTGGCGGCGGCGGTGACGGTCGTGGCAATCCTGCCTGGCTGGACCATGCGGGGTGGCGCGGGCCGGGAGACACCGGCGCCGCCACTGGCCGACGAGGCGTGACCCCGCCGCTGATCAGCCGCAGACGCGCGGCTTCGCGTCCGGATGGGCGGCCGCGGGGTCGGCGGGGCCGGAGCTGAGGAACTGGGCGACCACCTGGGTCTTGGGGCGGGTCCCCTTGGGGCCCTCCGAGGTCTGGAGCCAGAGCTGCTCCGTGGTGGCTGCGACGGCATCGTCGAGGTCCAGCTGGTGGCGTCGAACCTCGGTGATCTCGTACAGGTACAGCTGATCGTCGCTCGTGTAGACCTCGACGACCATGCCCAGCATCGCCGCCCCGTTGTTCACCTTCGATGCGTCGAGGATCGGCAGGAACATGCCCGTCCGGGCGTGGGCGTACAGGTAGGTCGCGCGCCCGAATCCCGGCTGGCCGAGCTCCTGGATGAACATGGCCACGTCGCACAGCGGGTACGCGGTCGTGCTCGGCGGGCGGATGATCGGCAGGTCGATGCCAAGCCCCGAAATGACGACGCGCGTCGCGACGCGATCGGCCGGGATCGTCGGCGCCGGACTCCCGGACGCATCAGGCGACGGCGCGACTGTCCCCGGCGGCGTCGGTGTCGGTGGCAGCGTGACGACCACCGGGACCTCCGACGCGGCGGGTCCCGCCTCGACCGGTGCCGTGTACGACAGGAGGCCCGCGGTGAGCAGCGCGATGCCCAATGCCGACAGCATGGCCGGCAGCAGGCGCATTCGAAGGCGCTCGACGAGCGGATCCACGGCCGAAGGCTACCAGCGGGCCCCCACCACCGCCGCCGGACGACCGTACTGGTACCCTCCGGCCGATGGGACCTCGGGCGACGATCGTGAGCGGGCTCGCGGCAGGCATGGCTGCCGCCGTGCTGCTGCTCGGATTGGCCGTCGCCCTGCTGCCCGATCCCGGAGCGGCGGCTCCCACGGCCGGAGTCACGGCAACCCCGGGATCCTCGGTCGTGCCCGGGACGACGATCGCGTCCGGTGGCCCGACCGCCGAGGCATCGATCGGAACAGCGGCGTTCCACGTCGGCGAGGCGGCCCCGGCACTCCGCGTGCCCCAGCTGGGCGGCGGCGAGGTCGATCTGGCGAATCTCGCCGGCCGACCGGTCTGGATCAACTTCATGCAGACCGTGTGCCCGCCCTGCGTGGACGAGTTGCCGCTCATGAACGGGTTTGCCGCCCGATACACCGAAAGCGGCCTCGTCATCCTCGTCGTGGACGTCCGCGAGGACGAGGGCACGGTGGCCGACTTCATGCGCTCACTCGGGGTCAACCTGCCCGTCGGGCTCGACCAGGACGGCGCAGCCGCCTCCGCCTGGGATGCGGTGGCGCTCCCCACCCACCTGTGGATCGACGGTGACGGGATCATCCGGGCCGGCGCCCTCGGGGGCATCGGGCCGGACATCATGGCCGAGCATCTCCAGGTGATCCTGCCCGGGGTCGAGGTCACGCCCTGACCGCGATGGTTCGGTCGAGAGCGCCGCGTGCATCGGACGGTGCGCCGGCCGGCCGGGACGGTGCTCATCCCTCGACCGCCGCGCAGCGGCGAGCGACGATCGAGCGCGTCGCCGCCGGCCCTCGGCCGCTCCTCGTCGTGTGCGATTTCGACGGGACCCTGTCGCCGATCGTGCGGGACCCGGCACGGGCGCGACCGACGGCGGCGGCGTGGCGGGCACTGCGGGCGCTGGCGGCAGCCGGGGCACCCCGATCGGCCGGGGCCGACCGAGTCGGTGGCGGGCTCGTGGTCGCGGTGCTCTCGGGCCGCGGCGCCGATGACGTGGCGGCGCGCGTCGGGATCCCGGGTCTCGGGTATCTCGGGAACCACGGCCGTGAAGCCCCAGCCGCCGCCGGGAGCAATCCGCGCTGGGTCACCGCGGCCGCCCTCGGCCCGGACCGCGCAGAGGACATTGCCCGGGCCGCCGCGATCGCCGGCCGTGCGACCGCCGCGCTCGGCGCGCCATCGTGGCTGCGCGTGGACCGCAAGGGGGCCGGGCTCGCGTTCCACTACCGGACCGCACCGGATCCGGCGGGGGCCCGCCGCGCCATCCATCACGCGCTCGACCGCGTCGCCCCTCCGCCCGACGTCCCGGACCTCGAGCGGCTCGACGGACGTCGCGTGGTGGAGCTCCGGCCGCAGGGTGCCGGCAAGGGCCACGCCCTCGACCGATTGGTCGCGGCGACCGGGGCCACCTCGGTGCTCGTCCTCGGGGATGACCGGACCGACGTGGAGGCCTTCGCGGCAGCCCGGGCGGCGCGCGCCGCCGGACGGATCGCGGACGGCGTGATCGTCGCGGTGGCGGGCGGCTCGGAGACGCCCCCCGAGGTCACGCGCGATGCCGACCTCGTCCTGCCGTCGCCGCAGGCGGCTGGGGCGTGGCTCGAGCGACTCGCCCGGCGCCTGGCCTGACCCCGGCGGCTACTCGATCCGGCGCACCGTGTCGCGCAGGCGGCGCGAGGGCGGCAGCTCGCCGCGGGCCACCGCGGCCAGGTCCCGGAGCTGGCGGCGGAGCCACCAGTCGAGATCCTCCTCGCGGACTGCGGTGCGCAGCCGGCGGAGGCGGGCGTGGCGCTCGGCCTGCGGCATGTGGAGGGCCCGCAGCAGCTGTTCCGCCGTGCCGACGAGGTCCGCCGGCGCCACGGTCAGTGAATCGGCCGCCAGCTGCTCGGCGGCGCCGGCCGTCTCCGAGAGGATGAGGACCGGGTCGCGCTCGCCCACGAGCACGGCCTCCTTGGCCACCAGGTTCATGCCGTCGACGAGCGGGTTCACGAGGACGACGTCGGCCACGCGCAGGGCGGCGATCGCCATGGCGTAGTCGGAGCCGTCACTGATCCAGATCGGCGCATCGTCCGGGTCGGCAAGGCCATTGACGCGGGCCACGACCTCGCGGACCGCCGCGCCGTATTCGGCGTACTCGGGCACTTCCGTCCGGGTCGGCGCCTGGACCGCGAGGAACCGGATGCGCCCGCGGAGCTCCGGATGGCGGCCGAGCAGCGCCTCGAACGCGAGGAAGCCGCGGAGCGCGTTCTTGGACGGTTCGATCCGGTCTGCCCGCACGATCAGCGTCGGGTTGCCGACCCTGGCCAGGCGATCCTGGAGGCGCTGCACCCTGGCCTGGACCTCCTCGCCGCGGGCGAACCGGAGCAGCCCGGCGGGATCCACGGACACGGGATACGTCCGTACGCGGATCCGCCGGTCGCGCCAGCGGACGCTCCGGCCGTCGCGATCGACGCGGGCATCGCGCACAAAGCTCGCGATCGTGTCGAGCAGGTTGGAGGCGTACCGGTCCGTCTGGAGCCCCAGGATGTCGCAGGCGAGGAGCCCCTCGCAGATCTCGCGCCGAAGCGACTGCGGGAGCATCTGCCAGTCGCTCTCCGACGGCCACGGGATGTGGTTGAAGTGCAGGATCAGGGCGTCCGGGATGCGCGCCCGGATGACCGGTGCCGCGAGGTAGAGGTGGTAGTCCTGGAGGAGGAACACCGGCCGTCGCACGCCCGCCGCCGCCGCGACCGCCGCCTCCGCCAGCGCCACGTTGGCTCGGCGATACCCGTTCCGCCACGCGCTGAGCAGCGCGTCGTCCACGTTCGGCCCGTAGGGCGGGGCGAACATCCGGTGCTGGATGAACCAGAGGAACGGGTTCGAGATCACCGTGTAGTACGGCCCGAACACCTCGGGCTCGAGGTCGATGAGGATGGTCGCCAGGTCCTGGCCGGGCATGATCCCCTCGACGAGCTCGGCGGTGCGCTCCACGAGCTCGGATGACACCGGCGACCCGCTCCGCCGACCAGCGCCACCGCCGCCGCGCCGCGTGCGACGGGCCACCTCGCGCAGCGCGGGCGCCACGAGGGCGTCGCCCGGGGTCATGGTGGCGGCGACCCACGTGACCGGCGCGAGCCGGCCCACCTCGCCCAGCGCGGTGACGAGCCCGCCGGATCCGCGGGCCGCGGTCAGCCCCCCGGGCGCCGATTCATCGATCGAGAAGGTGATCGGGCCGCGGTTCGAGACGACGATCAGCCGGCCCTGCTCGCCCAGCACCTCGCCGAGGAGGGTACGGTCGGTCCGCGGCTCCCGTACGTGCGGCTCGGCTCCGGTCCGGCCCGCCGTCAGCCCAGCGCCCGTGCGGCGGCGCCGACCATCTCGAGGAGCGGCCCGGGGATGAGCCCGAGCACGATCGTGAGGATCGTGGCCGCGGCGAGCCCGCTCCAGAGCAGGCGGCCGTGCTGGAGTGCCGGCTGCTCGGATTGCGGTTCGCGCATGAACATATAGACGACGACGCGCAGGTAGTAGAAGGCCGCCGCGGCCGCGTTCAGGACGAGGACCACGGCGAGCAGCCCCATCGAGCTGATGCCGTCCTGGCTGGCCTCGACCGCGGCCACGATGACCAGCGCCTTGCCGAGGAACCCGGCCGTGGGCGGAATGCCCGTGAGCGACAGCAGGAAGAGCGTCATGAGGATGCCCAGCACCGGCTCGCGGCGCCCGAGCCCGGCGAACGTCTCGAGGTTCGAGGTCACGCCGGCCCGTTTCTGGAGCGCCGCGATGACGGCGAAGGCCCCGAGGTTCATGAAGGCGTACGCCGCGGCGTAGTAGAGGAGCCCCTCGAGCCCCTCGATCCGGCCGGCGGCCCAGGCGGCGAGGCCCACGAGCATGTACCCGGTGTGGGCGATCGAGCTGTAGGCCAGCATCCGCTTGACGTTCGTCTGGGTGAGGGCGACGAGGTTGCCGAGCGTCATCGTGAGGATCGCGAGGATGACGATGACCCCGAACCAGTCGGCCTGGAGGGGGCCCAGCGCCTCCACGAAGAGCCGGAGGATCAGCGCAAACGCGCCGACCTTCGGGCCGACCGAGAGGTAGCCCGTGACCGGCGTGGGCGAGCCCTGGTAGGCGTCGGGGGTCCAGTAGTGGAACGGGACGGCCGCGATCTTGAACGCGACGCCCGTGGACAGGAAGGCCAGGCCGAGGGCGAGGCCCGCCGAGAGCCCGCCGTCGCCCAGCGCCGCCGCGACGTCCGCGATCCGCGTCGATCCGGTGAGGCCCCACACGAACGCGAGCCCGAACAGGAAGATCGCCGAGCTGAACGAGCCCAGCAGGAAGTACTTGATCGCGCCCTCGGTGGAGTACCCGTCGCTCTTGTGATAGCCCGCGAGGAGGTAGCCGGGCAGGACCATGAGCTCGAGGCCGATGAACAGCACGAGGAGGTCGGCCGACGCCGAGATGAGCATCGCGCCCGTCATCGCGAACACGAGCACCGCCGCGAACTCGGCCACCGGCAGGCCGCGCGGCGCCAGGTAGTCCGGCGCCACCAGCAGGCTGACGAGCACGATCGCCACGAACAGGGCATCGAGGAACGTGGTCAGGTCGTCGACCTTGTACGAGCCGCCGAACGCGGTCGCGGCGGTCTGGCCCGTCACGAGCACGAGCACGAAGACGATGACCAGCCCGACGACGGAGACCGCCACGATGGCGTCGTTCCGACCCGGCCGCACGGCGTCGACGGCCACGATCACGCCCGCGAGGAGCACGGCGACCACGAACGGCGCGATGGTCACGAGGTCCTGGAAGGTCATCAGACGGTCCTCACGCGGCCGGCTCGGAGCCGAGCACGCGGCGGATCGCGGGCAGGGTGGCGACGCGCACGACGATCATCGCGGCGAGGATCCCGAGGCCCACCGCCGGGACGATCGGGTCGAGGGCGATCGGCTCGGCCCCCGCCACGCCGGCCAGCGCGGTCGACACCGAGCCGCTCACGATGTCGAGGACGATGCCCGGGAAGAGCCCGAAGACCACGACGAGGGCGCCCAGCGGCGCCAGGGTCAGGATCTCGACGGGGCTGATGTCGGTCAGGTGGTGGCCGAGGCCGGCCAGGAAGGACGAGACCTCGCCCGTCGCGAGCCGCTGGAACATCCAGAGCAGGTAGGCCGCCGCGAGGATCATCACGAAGGTCGCGACCGCGGCCGCCCAGGGGTTGAACGCGAACGTCCCCACGAGGGTGAGGAACTCGCCGACGAACCCGGACAGGCCGGGCAGGCCGGCCGACGCGAACACGAAGAACCCGAAGATGGCGATGTACACCGGCGTGACCGCCGAGAGGCCGCCCATCTTGGCGATCGTGCGGTCGTGGGTCCGCTCATAGATCACGCCGACGAGGAGGAACAGGGCGCCGGTGATCAGGCCGTGGTTGACCATCTGGAGGATGGCACCGTCCATGCCCTGGGGCTGGAAGATGAAGATCCCGAGCGTGACAAAGCCCATGTGGCTGACCGACGAGTAGGCCACGAGCTTCTTGAGGTCCGGCTGGACGAGGGCCACGATCGCGCCGTAGATGATCGCGATCAGGCTCAGGACGATGATCAACGGGGCCCAGGTCTGGGCCGCGTTCGGGTAGAGCGCAAGCGCGAACCGGATGAACCCGTAGCCGCCCAGCTTCAGCAGCACGCCGGCCAGGATGACCGAACCGGCCGTGGGCGCCTCCACGTGGGCATCCGGCAGCCACGTGTGGAACGGGAACATCGGGACCTTGATCGCGAAGGCGAGGAAGAACGCCCCGAAGGCGAGCATCTGGAGCGTGTCGCCGAAGCCGCCGCCCGTGGCGGCATATGCCTTGAGCGCCTCGTAATCGAACGCGCCGGTCCAGTCGCCGCCGTGGCCCGCCTGGTAGGCGAACGCCGTGGCGAGGATCGCCACGAGCATCAGCAGGGACCCGACGAGGGTGTACAGGACGAACTTGATCGTCGCGTAGATCCGGTTCGCGCCGCCCCAGATCCCGATGATCAGGTACATCGGGACGAGCACGACCTCCCAGAAGATGTAGAAGAGGAACGTGTCGAGGGCGAGGAACACGCCGATCATCCCGACCTCGAGGACCAGGAAGGAGGCCATGTACTCCTTGATCCGGGTCTGGATCGGCTTGAAGCTCGCGAGGATGCTGATCCAGGACAGCGTGGTCGTCAGCACCACGAGCGCGAGCGACAGCCCGTCCACGCCGAGCTTGTACTCGATCCCGAAGGCCGGAATCCAGCTCGCCTCCTCGGTGTACTGGAACAGCCCGCCGCGGCCCGCGGCGAAGCCGACCACGAGCAGCAGCGAGAGCACCCACGTGGCGAGGGCCGCCCCGAGCGCCACCGGCCGGGCGGAGCGCTCGGGCAGGAAGGCGATGAGGATCGCGCCCGCCAACGGCAGGAACGTGATGAGCGTGAGGATCGGGAAGTCGCCCATCAGCGCACCATCAGGGCGTAGGACCCGACCATCACGATGAGCCCGATCGCGATGCCCAGGGCGTAGTTCTGGACGCGGCCGGTCTGGACCTGGGCGAGGCCGCTGCCGCTCCGGCGGGTCACCGTGCCGATCCCGTTGACGATCCCGTCCACCACGTTGGCGTCGAACCACCACAGGAACGCCGCGACGCGGCCGCCGATGACGATGAACAGCAGGTGGTTGAGCTCGTCGAACCACCACTTGTTGAGCGATGCGCGGTACAGGAACGGCACGCGCGCCGTGAGCTCGCGGACCTGCTCATGGTTGCCCTTCCGCCGCAGGCTCCCGATCTCGACGCCGAAGAGCCGCCACGCGGCGAGCAGCCCGAGCACCGCCACGGCGATGCTGATGAGGATGAGCACGCCGTCGATCCCGAAGATCGCGAACTCGGATTCGTGGTGGCCGAGGATCTCCAGCCCGTGCTCGTACACCGGCTCGAGCCAGCCCGCCAGCAGGCCCGGCCCCTCGGCGCCCACGAGTGGCCCGAGCGGCGGGCCCGGCCAGCTGAGCACGATGCCCAGGAGGAGCGAGGGGATCGCGAGGAGCCAGAGCGGGATCGTCATCACCCGCGGCGATTCGTGGATCTTGGGCTCCACGGCGGGATCCACGCGGCTCTCACCCCAGAACGTCAGGCCGATGAGCCGGAACATGTAGAACGCGGTCATCACCGCGACCACGATGCCGATCGCCCAGACCCACTGGAAGCCGAGCTTGAACGCCTCCCCGAGGATCTCGTCCTTCGAGAAGAAGCCGGCGAGCGGCGGAATGCCGGCGATGGCGATCGAGCCGATGAGCATCGTCCGGTAGGTGTGCGGGATCTTCTTCGCCAGGCCGCCCATCTTGCGCATGTCCTGCTCCTCGTGGACCGCGTGGATCACGGATCCGGAACCCAGGAAGAGCAGGCCCTTGAAGAAGCCATGGGTCATGAGGTGGAAGATCGCCGCCGTCCACGCTCCCACGCCGAGCGCGGCGAACATGTAGCCGAGCTGGCTGAGCGTGGAGTACGCGAGCACCCGCTTGATGTCGTTCTGGGTCATCGCGATCGAGGCCGCGAGGAGCGCGGTGAAGATGCCGATCCCGGCCACCACGACCATCGCCTCGGGGGCGCTCGCGAAGATCGGGTTGGCCCGGGCCACGAGGTAGACGCCCGCGTTGACCATCGTGGCCGCGTGGATGAGGGCGGACACCGGCGTCGGGCCCTCCATCGCGTCCGGCAGCCAGACGTGGAGCGGGAACTGGGCGCTCTTGCCCATGGCCCCGGCGAAGAGCAGCAATGCCACGAGCCAGATGGGAATCGGCAGCGTCGTCGCCTGCGATCCCTCGAGGCTGCTCGTGAGGAACCCGATCGATTCCCGGATGTTGAGCGTCCCCGTGTCCACGAAGATCGCCATGATCCCGAGCGCGAAGCCCACGTCGCCGACCCGGTTCACGATGAACGCCTTCTTGCTGGCCAGCGCCGCCGAGTTCTTCCGGTACCAGAACCCGATGAGCAGGTAGCTCGACAGGCCCACGAGCTCCCAGGCCACGAAGACCGTCAGCCAGCTGTCCCCGAGGACGAGCAGGAGCATCGAGAACATGAACAGGTTCAGGTAGGCGAAGAACCGCCAGTAGCCCGGGTCGTGGCTCATGTACCCGATCGAGTAGACGTGCACGAGCAGGCCGATCGTCGTCACCACGATGAGCAGGCACGCCGTCAGGTTGTCGACGAAGAACGCTGCCTCGACATGGAACGTCCCGGCCGGGATCCAGTCCCATAGCTTCACGGTGTGCCCCTCGGACCCGAACCCGCCGGTGAGGGCCGTGGCGACCACGATCATCGCGAAGACCCAGGCCAGCCCCACGGCCGCGACCGGCACGAGGTGGGCCTGCTTGCCCAGCCGGCGCCCGGCCACCGCGGTGAACAGGAATCCCGCGATCGGGAGCCCGGCGATGAGCGGGATCAGGAGGTCCATCACCGGCGCATCGCGTCGTACTCGTCGACGAGCGGGGTCTTCCGGTTGCGGTAGATGGCGATCACGATGGCCAGGCCGACGGTCGCCTCGGCGGCAGCCACGGCCATGACCATCAGGGCGATGATCGAGCCGTCCGCCTTGAGGTTCGGGATGAAGGACCCGAACGCCACGATGGCGAGGTTCACGCCGTTGAGCATCAGCTCGATCGACATGAGCATGCTGATCGCGTTGCGCCGGGCCAGGAACCCGAACGAGCCGATGGCGAACAGGCCGCCGGCGAGGATCAGGTAGGCATCGAGGGAGTTCGCGAGGCCCATCAGGCGGGGTCCTCCTCGCGCTTGGCCAGGAACACGCCGCCGATGACCGCCGCAAGCAGGAGCACGCTCACGACCTCGAAGGGGAGCACGTAGTCCTCGAAGAGGACGCGGGCGAGTTCGGTCGTGGCGAGGCGTACGCGTTCGCTCACGGCGCCCCAGTCGGTAGCACCGATCCCGAGCGTGATGAGGACCACGAGCACGATCGAGGCGATCGCCGCGGGCACCGCCTGCGTCTGGAACACCAGCTGCGAGGGCCCGGCCTTCGACTGGGTCAGCATGATCGCGAAGAGGATCAGGACGCTGATCGCGCCGATGTACACGATGACCTGGGCCGCGGCGACCAGGGGCGCACCGACGACGACGTAGATCCCGGCGAGGGCCAGGAACGACACGATCATCGCCAGGCCGCACCGGATGATGTCCCGCATGAGCACGACGGCGAGCGCCGCCACGATCATGACCGTGGCGAGCGCCGCGAAGAGCGCGTCATCGACCGTGCCGCCGGCCAGGACGAGCACGATCAGGGCCGGGGTGGTGACGATGCCGCCGGCGATCGCCGCTGCGAGGAGGTAGAGCCAGGCTCGCATCGGCGCCTACTTCGGGTGCGCGTGCGTGCCGCCCGCGCCGCCGTGGTCGTGGCCGCCGGGCGAGAGCAGCGCCCGGCCGTTGCCGTTCGCGGTGTGCCCGTTGCCCGCCAGCGACGCCGGGAGCATCGGCAGGAGCTTCGCGCTGTCGACGAAGCGCCCTTCCTCGACGGCGCGCTGCAGCCAGTCCCGCTCGCGCCGGATGTAGGTGACCTCGGTCTCGCGGTCGACCGACGCCAGCGCGATGAGGTCGATCTCGGGGTTGGCCCGGCTCGTGTGGGCGAGCTCGAACTCGCCGCCGTCCCGGAGCGCGTCGTACGGGCAGGCATCGACGCAGATGCCGCACAGGATGCAGCGGCTCTCGTCGACCTCGTACTTCTCGAGGACGCGAGGCTTGGGCATGAGCGCGCCGGTGGGGCAGGTCTCGGCGCACCGCCCGCACGACACGCAGGGCGTGTCGTTGAGGCTCATGTCCAGCGGGGTCGTGACGAGCGTGTCGAAGCCGATCCGCATGAAGTCGTAGCAGGCGGCGCCCACGACCTCGGAGCAGACGTTCGCGCATCGGCCGCAGTCGATGCAGCGCGAGGGCTCGCGCAGGATGAACGCGTGGCTGTCGTCCCGGATGTAGTCGTGGTTGATGCCGGTGAACCGGTTCTCCGTGACGCTCCGGTAGCCGGCGCCCTGGTGGTGCTGCGGCTCGAGGGTCTGGAGCGTCGTGCCGTACTCGATCCCGAGGCGGCGGAGGTCGCAGAACCCGATGGCCTCGCACGTGCACTGGAGGCAGCGCGTCGATTCGGCGACCGCCTCGGCCGTGGAATAGGGGATCTCGTACTCGATATAGGAATCCCGGCGTTCCTCGGCCTCGAGCGCCTTGAGCCGGTAGCGCGGCTCCTTGACCTCGGCCGTGAACGGCACGATCGAGAGGAACTCGGGCTGCGGTTCGGCCAGCTGCTGGCGGGTCTTGATCGCGCCGAGGTCCTGTCCGTGCAGGAACGCGTTGACGGCATACGCGGAGCGCCGGCCCTCGGCGATGGCCTGGACCACGGTGGCCGCGCCGATCCGCACGTCGCCGGTGGCGAAGACGCCGGGCCGGCCGGTCTCGAAGGTGACCGCGTCGGCCTGGAGGCGACGGTTGCGGGTGGCCGTGGGACCCGTGGAGCCGGGTCCGATCCAGTCGAGCTCGGGACCCTGGCCGATGGCGAGGAGGACGCGATCGCAGGGGATCGTGAACTCGGTGCCCGGCGCGGGCTCCGGCCGGCGCCGGCCCGACGCATCGGGCGCCCCCAGGGCCATGCGGATGAATTCGACGCCGGTCACGTTGCCCGCGTCGTCGGTGATGACCCGCGTCGGGCCGGCCTGGAAGATCGCGGTGACGCCTTCCTCGATCGCCTCGTGGACCTCGCCTGCGGCGGGCATGTCCTTCATGTCGCGGCGGTAGACGAGCGTGACCTCCTTGGCCCCCTGGCGGACCGAGGTCCGCGAGCAGTCCATCGAGGTGAACCCGCCGCCGATGACGATCACTCGCTTCCCGGCGTGATCGGGGTAGGGCAGGCCGAGCGTGGCGGTCCGCAGGTACTCGAGGCCGTCGAGGACCTCGGCCGCGTCCTCGCCCGGGACGCCGAGCTTGTTCGTGTCGTAGCAGCCGATCGCGATGAGGACCGCGTCGAAGCCCTGGAGCTGGAGGTCGTCGAGGGTGAAGTCCCGGCCGAGGCCCTGGTTGCACACCATCTGGCCGCCGAGGCGGGTCACCGATTCGTACTCGGCCTCGAGGACCTCCACCTTGGGCAGGCGGTACTGCGGGATGCCGTAGCGGAGCATGCCGCCGGGCGCGGGGTCGCGCTCGAAGATCGTGACGTCGTGGCCGTTGATGAGCAGGTAGTAGGCCGCGGCCATGCCGGCGGGACCGGAGCCGATGACCGCCACCTTGCGGCCCGTCGCGGGCTGGCGCTCGAACGGCAGGGGCGGGTCGATGTCGTCGTCGAGCATCGACTTGATGACCTGGTCGCCCGCGTACCGGTGGCTGTCCCGGATGGCGATCGCCTCGTCCACCTCGTCGCGCCGGCAGTGGTCCTCGCACGGGGCGGGACAGACGCGCCCGAGCACCGAGGGAAACGGGATGGTCCGCTTGAAGATCCGGGTCGATTCGCGCCAGTTGCCGCTGGCGTTCTCCTTGAGGAAGCCCGGGATGTCGATGTGGCTCGGGCACTTGTTCTGGCAGGGCGGCAGGCAGTACGCGTTGTGGTCCGAGAAGATCAGCTCGAGGTTGGTCCGGCGCAGGCGGCGCAGGTCCTCGGTCTGGGTCTGGACCTTCATGCCGTCCTCGCACGACCGCGAGCAGCTGATCGGCGGGTGCTCCTCGCCCTCGACCTCGACCACGCACATCCGGCAGGCGCCGAACCCGGGGAGCTTGGGGTCGTAGCAGAGCGTCGGGATCTCGATGCCGTTGTCGCGGCAGACCTCGAGGATCGTCTGGCCCTCGAGGCCCTCGACCACGCGGCCGTCCACCTCGATGCGGATCGCCGGCGTGGACTGCGGGCGCTGCGGCGACTGGGTGGTGATCAGGCGCTCGGCGCGCGATTCGTCCCGCGCCGTGACCGTGTCGAGAACGGCCGGCGTATCGGGGCGGGGCTCGGGGCGCGTGATCAGGTCGGTCACGATGTGGGCCTCAGTGCGTCGCGCTCGTCGCCATCGCGATCGGATGGCAGACGCCCGCGGGGCAGGAGCTGCGCTCGAGATGCTCGTCGAGCTCCGCCTTGAAGTATCGCATCCCGCTCAGCAGCGGGAGGGTTGCGAGGCGCTCGTGGTCGCACAGCGCCGACGCGGTGATGTCGGCGGCGAGGTCCTCGAGCAGCGTGAGGTCGCCCGCACGCGACGTGCCGGCACTCAACCGGTCGCCGATCTCGGCGAGCCGTCGCGTGCCGATGCGGCACGGGATCGTCTTGCCGCACGCCTCGTCCGAGCAGTAGCGCGTGAGCACCCGGGCCAGGTCCACGATGCACGCCCGCTCGTCCGCGATGACCACCGACCCGGAGCCGACGTGGGCGCCGACGGCTCGCAGCGCGTCGAAGGTGTAGGGCGTCCCGAACTGGTCCGGGGGGAGGATGCCGCCCGACGGTCCGCCGACGAGGAGCGCCTTGATCGCCCGGCCCCCCCGGTCGCCCGTGCCCGTCTTGCCGTTTGGCCCGGCGAGGGCGGCGATGGCCGAGAGCGGCGTGCCCATCGGCACCTCGGCGACGCCGGATGCCTCGGCGCCGCGGACCTGCACGAGGATCGTGCCGGGGCACTCGGGCGTGCCGACGGCGGCGAAGGCCTCGGCGCCGTTCCGGACGATCCACGGGATCGCGGCCAGGGTCTGGACGTTGTGGACGACGGTCGGGAGGCCGCGCAGGCCCTTCGTCGCGGGATGCGGCGGCCGCTGCTCGGGTTGGCCGCGCTTGCCGGCGAGGGCCTTGAGCAGGATCGTCTCCTCGCCCAGGAGGTACGCGCCCTGGACGGTCTGGACCGAGAGATCCACGTGATGACCGGCCCCGAACGCGTCGGTCCCGGTGTGACCCGCCTCGGCGGTTGCGGCGACGGCCGCCTCGAGGACGCGGAGCGTGGCCGTGGCGCCGGCACGGACGGCGATGATCGCCTCGCTCGCCCCGACCGCGAAGGCGGCGATGAGCAGGCCCTCGATCACCGCGTACGGGTTCTGCTCGAGGAGCACGGTGTCCGTGCTCGAGGCCGGGTCCGCGGCGTAGCCGTTGGCCACGACGACCCGGCTCGGGGCCTCGGTGGCGGCCGCGGCGCGCCACTTGTCGATGGCCGGGAAACCGGCGCCGCCCCGACCGCGCAGCCCGGAGGCGCCGATGGACGCCATCGTGCCGGTTGCGCCCAGGTCCCGGAGTGCCCGGTGGAGGCCCTCGAAGGCGCCGGCCCGCACGGCGGCGTCCAGGTCGGCCGGATCCTTGGCCGCGTCCCGCGGGAGCAGGATCGCGGGCCATCCCTTGGGCGTCTTGAGCATGGCCGTGTCGGTCACGCGTCACCGCCCGGGCGGCCGCCGAGCGAGGCGCCAAGTGCCGCGAGGTAGCTGGATTCGGCGGGGCGGCGGGCATCGATGGCGGCTCGCTGCTCCAGCGCGGCCGGCGGCTCGAACCGGAAGTGCCCGTAGTAGGAGGCGGTCCCGTAGATCTGTGCGTACCAGGCACCGGTCCGCTGCGCGATCCGCTTCAGTGCCGCGACCGGGAGGTAGCCGTAGTGCGCCTGGGTGGCCTCGAGGATGGCGAGCAGCGCCGTCGGGTCGTGGTCGTGGTCCTCGAGGATCGCGTCCACCGGCGCCGTGTCGAGCGGCTCGAAGGGCGTGAACGCCGCATCCGGCACGGGGCGGCCGGCACGCCGGAGCGCGCTCTCCTCCCGTCGCTCGCCGTACGTCTCCGCGGCTCCCCAGTGGACGTGGAACCGCCCCTTCGTGTCCATGCCGCCCATGTCGATGCACTCGACGGGACAGGCCTGGGCGCACTGGAAACACGTCTCGCACTTGAGCGTCCCGTACTCGTCGTAGAGCAGCTGGAGGCGGCCCCGGAACTTGGGCGGGATGTCGGCCTTGACCTCGGGGTAGCGGACCGTGGCCTTGGGCTCGAAGAACCGGCGCAGGGTCAGGGCCATGCCGCGGACGAGGCCGACGCCGGGGATCAGGCTCATCGAATCACGCTCCCGGGCTCACGATGATCACGGCGAGCGCCGTCACGAAGAGGTTGAGCAGCGCGGCCGGCAGCATCCACTTCCAGGCGAAGCCCATGAGCTGGTCGATCCGCACGCGCGGCAGCGTGCCGCGCAGCCAGACGAAGATGAAGACGAAGGCGAACGTCTTGCCGAGGAACCAGAGCAGGCCGGCCACGAACGGGAAGCTCACGTAGGCCCACAGCCCGAACAGCCCGATGGCGACGACGTTGAACAGGACGAACCCGATGATCAGGGCCACCCACCAGCGCATCGAGCTGCGCACCAGGTAGAACGGCGCCGCGAGCGCGAGGGTGCCGATGAGCGGCGCCAGCCCGATGAGGAAGAGGAGCGGGATTCCGAGCCCTCCGGGATCCAGGGCGATCGTCACCGGCGTGGTGATGCCCAGCCCCGGCAGGATCCCGCCGATCCAGCCCAGGATCGCGTCGATGTCGATCGGGGCCTGCCAGCCGCCGAAGAACAGCACGACCGTGAGCGCCGAGAGGATGAACACGTTGATGTACTCGGCGAAGAAGAAGAACCCGAACCGCATGCCCGAGTACTCGGTCGCGAAGCCGGCCACGATCTCCGAGTCCGCCTCGGTCAGGTCGAACGGGGCGCGGTTGCCCTCGGCCGTGGCCGCGATGAAGAAGATCACGAACCCGAGCGGCTGGCGGAACACGTACCAGTTGGTGAACCAGTCGCCCTGCTGCTCGACGATCGTGTTGAGGCTCAGGGTGCCGGCCAGGATGAGCAGGCCGACGACGGAGAGCGTGAGCGGGATCTCGTAGCTCACCATCTGCGCCGCGGAGCGCAGGCCGCCCAGCAGCGAGTACTTGTTGAAGCTGGACCAGCCCGCCATGAGCAGGCTCACCACGGTCATGCCGCCCACCGCGAAGAAGTAGAGCAGGCCGAGGTTGAAGTCCTGGGCGAACAGCCCGGGTGCGAAGGGCAGGACCATCGCGCTCATCGCGCTCGCCACGAAGGCGACCACGGGCGCCCAGGTGAAGACCACGGGGTCGGCGCCCGTCGGGGTGAAGTCCTCCTTCATGAGGACCTTGAGGCCGTGCACCGTCGAGAGCAGCGTGCCCCACGGCCCCACCCGGTCCGGGCCGACCCGGAGGTTCATGAGGGCGATGATCTTCATCTCCATGTAGATGATCACGAACGCGATCGGCGGCGCGAGCAGGAGCAGGACCGTCACCGCCACGACGAACCGGACGATGCCGAGGTTCGCGAGGACGATGTCCCAGACCGGTCCACCGAAGACCACGATGGCCGCGACGAGCCCGGCGCCCAGCACCACGAGCAGCGGAATGACCGTGAAGACGATCTTTCCGGGCAGGGTCAGGCGGTTCCAGGTCCGCGCGACGGCGGTCACTTGTCCACGCCGCCCATGACCGGGTCGAGCGACGCCATGACGGCCATCGTGTCGGCGATGAGGTTGTTCTTCAT
>CAZVDO010000023.1:0-29584 GCA_964625345.1 uncultured Anaerolinea sp.
GGGGCCCCGCCACTCCGTCCGCCACTCCCCGCCGATCAGGCCTGGGCCGGACCCCCGTGGGCGTGGTCGTGCGTGTGCTCGTGGGCGTGGGGCTGACCCGAGATCCCCATCGCGCGGTCGGGCTTGAGCGGCGCCAGGGTCCCGAGTGACACCGCGACCACGAGCAGGTCGTCGCCGCTCGCCACGCTGAAGTCGGAGGGCGGATTGACGATCGTCTCCTTGCCCCGGCTGACCGCCAGGAGCGTGGCCTGGTGCTCCCGCCGGAGCCGCCCGGAGACCTCGTCGATCGAGAGCCCGAGGTAGGCATCGGGGAGCTCCACGCGGTACAGCTCGGACCCCTCCCCGCCCGACACGATGTCCGTCACGAGCGCAGTCAGGCCCGGGTAGAGCGCGGACCGGGCGAGCAGGCGCGACGCGAGCCGCGACGTCACGAGCACCTCGTCCACGCGGGCACGCTCGAAGTGCTCGACGTGCTTGGGGTTGTTCACCTCGGCCACCGTTCGAACCTGCGGCGCGAGCCCTTCGATCGCCATGATGGTCAGGATCGAGTGCATGTCCGCTTCGCTCGTCGGCTCGGCCGGGAAGATCAGGGCGGCTGCGGCCTCGGTGATGCCCGCCCGCTCGAGATCGTGCCCGTTCGTGGTGTCGCCGCGGACGAAATACACGCCGTCCCCGGCGGGGTTGCGCTCCAGGTCGGCGAGCACCACCACCTTGGCCCGGTACTCGTCGCCCCGCAGTTCAGCGATGAGGTCGCGCGCGGTGGCGTTCCAGCCGCACACGACGATGTGGTCCTTGAATCCGGCGGCGCCCAAGCCCTGGCCCTCCTTGAGCAAGAAGTCGATGACGAGCGCGACGAGCGCGCCCGTGATGGTGCCGACGATGGCCACCCCGAACAGCACGAGCAGCCAGCTCACCACGAACCCGCCCGCGGTGGTGACGAAGCCCGAATCGCCCTGGCCGAGGATCGTGAAGATCGCCCAGTTGAACGACTTCCCGAACCACTCGATCGCCGTCCCCGGGCCCTCCGTCCAGGGCTTCTCCAGGAACGTGACGAGGATCGCGGCCAGCCCCACGAACACCGCCGCGCCCTGGATGAGGCTCAGGAAGAAGCGTCGATCGACCGCGCCGGCGATCCGGCGCGTGTGCCAGGCCACCCGTCGAATCAGCGGCGACGCGAAGAGCACGAGGAACGGATTGAAGCGACGCATCCGGGCGGTGCACCCCCGTGAGCCGGATCAGGATCCCACGACGCCGGCCAGACACGGACTCGCCGGAAACCGGATCGTGCCACAAGCCGTATGTCCTGTGCCCGTATGCTGCGGACGTCAGCCCCGGTCGATGCAGGAGGAACCGCGCGCCCGTGCCTCGATTCGCCCGGCCCTCGGTCGCTCGCACAATCGGCGGCGCGCTCGCCCTGTTCGTGCTCACGGGATGTGCCGGGGCCGGCCCGACACCGACCGGAGCCCCCACCGCGAGCGGAACCGCTCCGAGCGCCGCCTCGACCCCCGGGACCCCGGCGGCGCCCGTGGCCCTGCGGCTGCAGGTGAGCCTCACCCCGCAGGAGCTTGCGGCGTTCCAGCCGGCCATCGCCGCGCTCGACGCGGCGCATCCCGAGTTCACGGTGACCCTCGAACCCGTGCCCCAGGACGGCGAGATCGAGAAAGTCACGGCCGGCCTCGCGGCCGACGACCTGCCGGACGTGCTGCGGGTCCAGGGCCTCAACGTGCAGCAGTGGATCCGTCGGGGGGCGTTCCTGGATCTCGCGCCGCGCGTGGCCGCCGACGGCCCGGACCTGGCCGACTTCTACGCCGGTCCCCTCGAGCAGTTCCGCTGGAACGGCGGCCTCTGGGGCCTGCCGGACAGCGCCTCACCCGAGATCGCCTTCTACAACACGACCATGTTCGAGGCCGCCGGCCTCGCCGCCCCCACCGAAGGGTGGACGACCGACGACATGCGCGCGGCGGCGCTCCGCCTCACCCTCGACGCCGCCGGCCGTAACGCCGCGGACCCCGCCTTCGACCCGGCCACGATCGTCCAGTGGGGCTGGAACGGCGGCGTCACGTACTTCTGGCAGGACGCCCTCGTGCAGGCGCGCGGCGGTGAGCTGTGCGCGAACGAGGACTGCACCACGATGGACTTCACGAGCCCGCCCACGCGGGCGGCACTCGACTGGTGGACCTCGCTCGTGCGCGACGACCACGCGGCGCTCTTCGATCCGTACGGCGGGTCGCAGACGGGCGTGCCGGGCGATCCCTTCATCGCCGGCAAGGCGGCCATGGGCTCGAACGGCACATTCGCCATCGGCCAGCTCAACGACGCCGGCACGATCGCCTACGACGTGATCCCGCCCCTCATCGGCACGGATGGACGTCGCCATACACCTCTGAGCACCAACGGCTATGTGATCAATGCCGCGTCGCAGCACCCCGACGAGGCCTGGGCGCTCGTCCGGGCCCTCGTGGAACCGGACTTCCTCGCGCTCGTGTGGGGCCGCCCGGGCAACGGCGTGCCGGCCCGCATCTCGGCGGCGCACTCGGCCATCGACGCCTCCCACCCGCCGATCCACCAGGAGGCGATCCTCGCGGCGATGGAGGTGGGACGCGTGTTCCGCCCGTACACCGCGAGTGCCTTCGCCGCGTACGGCGCGACCGTCGACCTCTTCACGAAGCTCAATACCGGCGCGATCGGCCTCGACGACGGCCTGGCCCAGCTCGAGCAGGCCGCCAACGATGCCCTCGCGCCCGACCGCACACCGTAGCGTGCCCGCCCGACCCGGACCGCGCGTCGGCCCGGTGAGCCGGACGGGCTGGTTCTACCTCCTCGCCGCACCCTGGATCGTCGGGTTCGTGGCGTTCCAGCTCGTGCCGATCGGGGCCGCGGCGGTCCTCGCGTTCGCCGACTGGCGGCCGCCCCTGCCCCTCGCGATGACGGGCCTTGACAACCTCCGCTCGATCGCCGCCGACCCCATCTTCTGGCGCAGCCTCGCCAACACGACCCTGTACGCCATCGGCACCGTGGTGCCGGGCCTCGCGCTCGGCCTGGCCCTCGCGCTGCTGCTGCGCCCGATCCGGAGAGGCGGAGCGATGCTGCGCGGGGCCGTCTTCCTGCCGGCGGTGATCAGCGGCGTCGCGACGGCCCTCGTCTGGGGCTGGATCCTCAATCCGCGGTTCGGGCTCGCCAACGGGATCCTCGGCCTCGTGGGCATCGAGGGTCCCGCCTGGCTCCAGGACGAGGCCTGGGCCCTGCCGGCACTCATGGTCATCGGCCTGTGGAACGTGGGCATCAACGTGGTCGTGTACCTCGCGGCCCTCAACACCGTGCCGCGCGACCTGTACGAGGCCGCCGCCCTCGACGGGGCCGGACGGGCGGCGCGTCTCCGCCACGTGACCTGGCCGGCGCTTACGCCGGTGACCTTCTACCTGGCGATCGTCAACGCGATCGGCGCCTTCCAGGTCTTCACCCCCACCTACCTCCTCACGGAGGGCGGGCCCGACCACGCCACGCTGACCCTCGCGCTGTACACGTACCAGACGGCCTTCAGCCTCGGGCGCCTCGGGCCGGCCTCGGCGATGGCGCTCATCACCGTCGGCCTCCTCGTGGCGCTTGCCGCGCTCCTGTTCCGGGCCCTCGGGCGGCGCGTCACCTACCTCGGGGCGGAGCGATGACGAGGTTCGGCGGCCGGGCCCGCTGGCTGCTCGCGGCATTCGCGAGCCTGCCCTTCCTCCTGCCCATCGCCTGGCTCGTCCTCGGGGCGCTCAAGCCAGCCGGCCAGTTCCTGGCTGCGCCGCCGACGCTGTTCCCCGATCCCCCGACCCTCGACGTCATCGCGACGGCTCTCGCCCTCGTCGACGGGCCGCGGCTCCTCGCCAACTCGGCCCTGCTCGCGGCGCTCAACGTGGCGGCCACCGTGGCCTCGGGCGCGCTCGTGGGCTTCGCCTTCGCGACGATTCGCGCCCCCGGCGGGAACGTCCTCTTCGCGCTCCTCGTGGGGACGATCCTCATCCCGCCGACCGTGACCCTGGTGCCCCAGTACCTCGTGTATGCCCGCCTCGGGTGGGTCGGGACCTACCTGCCCCTGGTGGTCCCGCAGCTGTGCGGCAGCGCATTCGCGATCTTCCTCTTCCGCCAGTGGTTCCGGTCCATCCCGGCCGACCTGTTCGAGAGCGCCGAGCTCGACGGGGCCAACCCGCTCCAGCAACTCCGGCACGTCGGGCTTCCCCTGGCCCGGCCGGTGATCGCTGCCGTCGCCGTCTTCGCGTTCGTCGCGTCCTGGAACGACTTCCTCGGTCCCCTGCTGTACCTTCGCGATCCCGAGACATTCACGATCAGCCGCGGCCTTGCCGCGTTCCAGGGGACCTACGTGAACCAGGTGCAGGCCGTCCTCGCCCTGTCGCTCGTGGCGCTCGTCCCGGTGGTGGCCGTGTTCGCCGCGGCCCAGCGATGGATCGTGGCCGGCGTGGCCGCCACGGGCGTGCGCGGATGACGCTCCCGCCGATCCGCCGCACGCAGGCCTTCGAGGCGATCGAGGCGCCGATCGCTCGGCGCTTCGGCCTGATGGCCGAGCCGCTCCGGTTCCTCACGAATGACGAGCGGATCGCCGCGGCGGCCGAGGCGGCCCTCGGCCGGTTTGCCGTTCCGACCCAGGGCGAGCCCCTGGAGATCCGGCTCGTCGTGGATCCGGCCCTGCCATCGGGCGGTGCCGACCCCGAGGCGATCCGCCACCACATCGCGGGTCGCTGGTACCACGTGAATCTCGCCGCCGAGGCGTTCGCGATCACCGACACGATCGGCGGCCGCGCGGCGGGCTGGGTCTCGGATGCCGTGGCCGACGCCGCGGACCTGGTGCGCGTGGCGTTCGTCGAGGGACCCGGCCTGTCGATGCTCGCGCGAGCCCGGGCCTACACGGCCATCCACGCCGCGTGCGTGGTGCGAGACGGCATCGGGCTGGTCATCCAGGCGAGCGCGGGCACGGGCAAGAGCACGCTCGCGATTGCCGCGGCCCGCCGCGGGATCGGGGTCCTCGCCGAGGACGTGGTCTTCCTGCGCCGGGGCGCCGACCACGTGGAGCTGTGGGGTGCGCCCTGGGTGCACCGCCTGCTGCCGGACGCCCCGCGCTGGTTTCCGGAGCTCGCGGGCCGGGCGCCGGTCCGCCAGCCCAATGGCGAGCACAAGATTCCCCTCGAGGTCGACACGCTCGGGCCCGGCCTCGCCGTTCCCACCGCGACGCCCGGGCCGGTGGTGCTGCTCGCCCGCGGGACGGGCGGGCCGACGCGCCTGGAGCCGCTCACCGGCCCGGAGGCCGCGGCCGCGTTCGAGGTGCACTGGCCGTGGGACGGCGGCTGGACGGAGGTCCACGAGCGAGCCGTCCGGGACCTGCTGGCCGGAGGCGTCGTCCGCCTCCACATGAACGGCGCCCCGGACGAGGCCGTCGACCTCCTGGAGCGCGTGTTCGAGGAGCATCGGGCGACCAGCGCCGCCGGTCGAGCGCCCGGGTAATCCGCGGGACTGAGGCGCCGCCGGTCGAGACACCGGGTAGCCGCGGGTCCCAGCCCGGCCGGACCATGACCGCATGGCCGCGGATCCCGGCGCCGGCCTCCGCTCAGGACTCGGGCTGGGTCACGTCCACGACCTCGGCGCGCAGCGCCGCCACGAGGTCCCGCGGGGTGAGGTGGAGGTTCACGCCGTGGGCGCCCCCACCGACCGTGAGCATCGGCTGCTCCGTGATCGAGGCATCGGCGATGACCGGCCAGGCGCGGGTGGATCCGAACGGGGTGATCGTGTACCGGACGTAGCCGGTGACATCGCGGGCCTCGTCCGCGTCCGGCAGGGACAGGCGACTCACGCCCAGGTGCGCGCGCAGTTTCGGCCAGTCGAACCGCCGCCCGGCCGGGACCAGGACGAACACGTAATCGTCGTCGGCCCGTCGCACGACGATGGTCCGGAGCAGGGCGGCGAGGGGCAGGCCCTGGCGTTCAGCGGCCTCCTCGGCGCTGCTCGCCGGCTCGATGACCACGACGCGGTGCGGCACGCCGCTTGCCGCGGCGGCGCGCGTCGCCGGCGTATCGGCGGCGCCGGAGCGGTCGGCACCGTCGCGGGCGCGCTCGACGTCGGGCGGGCGATTCTCGGTCATGCCCGGAGCGTAGCAGCGGATCGGTCCGAGTCGGGTTCCAGGCAGCCGCGGGCGGCGCCCGCCCTCACGGGTCCGGCGCGGCGGCCTCTTCCGCCTCGATGAGGCGGGCGATGGCGTTGATGAGCGCGAGGTGGGTGAACGCCTGCGGGAAGTTCCCGAGGTGGCGTCCGGTCCGTGGGTCGATCTCTTCGCCGTACAGGCCCAGCGGGCTCGCGAACGAGAGGAGCTTCTCGCAGAGCTGCCGGGCGCGATCGATCTCCCCGATCTCCGCCAGCGCGCCGACGAGCCAGAACGAGCAGATCGTGAACGCGCCCTCCTCGCCCTCGAGGCCGTCGTCCGTCTCCTCGGTCCGGTAGCGCAGGACGAGCCCATCGACGGTCAGCTCCTCGGCGATGGCGAGCACCGTCGCCCGGATCCGCGGGTCGTCCGGCGGCAGGAACCCCACGAGGACCGCGAGGAGCGCCGAGGCGTCCAGCGCATCGGATTCGTAGTGCTGGCGCAGGACGCCGCGCCCGTCCACGCCGTGAGCCAGGATGTCGGCGTGCATCTCGTCGGCCGCCGCGCGCCACCGAAGCGCGAGCTCGGGCTCGTCATGGAGGAGGGCCAGGCGCGAACCCCGATCGGCCGCCACCCAGCACATCACCTTGGACGACGTGAAGTGGCGGGGCTCGCCGCGGACCTCCCAGATCCCTCGATCCGGCTCCCGCCAGTGCTCGATCGCCTGCTCGACCTGGCGCGTGAGCATGCGCCAGACCTGCTCGTCGAGCCGGTCGCGGGTCCGGGCGTGGAGCCACACGGAATCGACCAGGGCGCCCCAGACGTCGTGCTGCTGCTGTGACCAGGCGCCGTTCCCGATCCGGACCGGCCGGGCGCCGTCGTATCCGGTGAGGTGATCGAGCGTTGATTCGGTGAGTTCGCGTTCGCCATCGACCCCGTACATCACCTGGAGCTCGTCGTTGCCGGCGACGTCCTTGATGAAGGCGAAGAAGTCGTTCGCCTCCCAGTCGAATCCGAGCCGCAGCAGCCCCCAGAGGGCGAGCGTGGAATCGCGGATCCACGTGTACCGGTAGTCCCAGTTGCGCACGCCGCCGGGCGTCTCGGGGAGCGAGGTCGTTGCGGCCGCGGTGATCGCCCCCGTGGGCGCGTACGTGAGGCCTTTGAGGGTGAGTGCCGATCGCTGCAGGTGGGTCCGCCATGGGTGATCGGGGAACGTGCCGCGGGCGAGCCAGTGCTGCCAGTGGTGGGTGGTCCAGACGAGCCGCTTGTAGGCCGCGTCGCTGTCGCTCGGGGGCTCGCCGGATTGCCAGCCCAGGGCGACGAAGCGAGTCTCGCCCTCGCGGATGAGGTGACGGGCGAGGACCTTGGACCCCTCGACGCCGAGGTTCATGTCGGAGCCCATGGTCAACCGGACGGCGGCATCTCCCTCGCCGTACTGGCAACTCGCGTGGCGGTAGTCGTCGCCGTCGTAGGACCACGAGACGCGCTCCCGACCGTAATCGAAGACCGGCTCGCAATCCATGGTGAGCTGCACGGAACCGTTCACGCACCGGACCATCCGGAGCAGCACGTGCTCCGCGTCGTAATCCGTGGGCGCGCGACGCTGCGTGTGCGACCGCGCGCGGTCGTGGCGCCACGGGCCCATGAGCAGCACGTCCCGCACGATGATCCAGCCCGTGTCGGTGCCCCAGCTCGTCTCGATGGCCATGGTTCCGGGCAGGTACCGGCGGGCCGCGGGCACCCGCACGTCGGCCGGCCCGAACCGGAATGCACCCGCGGACCGGTCGAGGATGGCGCCGAAGATGCTCGGGGAATCGAACCGCGGCACGCACATCCACTCGACCGCGCCCGACGGGGCGATCAGGGCGCTCACCTCGGTGTCGGACAGGAAGCCGTACTCGGCAATCGGTGGAAAGGGCGAGGCCCGGTGGGCGGAGACCAGGCCGCGGTCCACCCCGAGCAGCGGCTTGGCCGGATCGGATGACAGGTCGGCCTGCCGTCGCTTCACGGTCGCCATGGGGCCAGTATGCCGAATGTGTCGAGGGCGGCTCGACGGTACGCGAGATCACGATGCCGGAATCCGCCCGGCGGGCGGTCAGGCGGCCGCTTCGTCCTCGTCCTCGGCGTCCGCCGCCTGGTCGGATCCGGCGGCCGGCGCGTCGGCAGCTTCGGCCTCGGGCGGGTCGATCCATCCTTCGTAGCGATTCACCGTCCGGAATCCCATCGCCCAGTAGACCGGCCGGCCCATGTCGCTCGCCTGGAGGATCCCGACATCGCATCCGGCTGCGGCCCCGTCGGTGAGGATCCGGCGGGTCACCGCGTCCCCGTAGCCGCGGCGGCGGGCCTCAGGGACGGTCGCGATGTTGTAGATCCCGATCGTCGAGCCGGTCTGCATGCCCATGCCCGAGACGACCGGCGTGCCGTCGCGATAGCCGACGTACCACGTCGTGCCCGGGAGCTCGAGGTGGGCAGGCCGAAGGATCGACGCGACCAGTTCCTCGGGCATGCCGAAACCGACCGCCACCACCAAGGCGTGGTCCTCGAAGCCCTGCTGGTCGCGGATCACGCGCAGGTCGAGATCCGCCGGCGGCGCGATCGAGGCGGGGATCGGCGCAAGCGCCATGCCGGGCATCTCTCCGCCGTCGAACACGAGACCGAGCCGCTCCACGACGGGCCGCAGGTCGTCGTCGAAGCCGGCCCGCAGGTTGACCACGAAGCTGAGCCGCCGCTCGCGTGCCGTCCTGACCGCGCGCTCGAGCGCTGCGGGCGACGCGGAATTCGATTCCACGTGGACCTGGTTGAACAGCCGAAGGGGCACGCCGCCGGCGATCAGCACGATCCCCTCATCGTGTCGGACGAAGCCGCCCGCCATGGGCTCGATGTAGGCGCTGAACGTCGCGATCAGGTTCTCGTGCTCGGCCCTGGCCAGGGCTTCGGGGGACGGCCTCGAGGTCATGCCACTCGTGCGCCGTCGAGGTACACCCCGGCAATGCGCTCGCGGAGCGTCTCGAAGTCGTACGGATCGCCCTGGACCATCACGAGGTCGGCCCGCTTGCCGGGCTCGATCGTGCCACGGTCGTCGTCGACGCCCATCAGCTGGGCCGCCGATCGCGTCGTCGCCTCGAGCACGGCGCGGGGAGCCATCCCGAGCTCCGCCATGAGCCCGAGTTCTCGGAGATTGCGCCCGTGCGGGGTGACACCGGAATCGGTGCCCATCGCGATGCGGACCCCCGCCTCGATGGCGTGCCGGATCGCCTCGGTGTGCCGGGCCATGACGTTGCGGGCCTTCTCGAGGATGGGTTCCGGGATCGCGGCCCCGGCGTCAGCGGCCTCGAGCACGCCGTGGGGCGCCACGAGCGTCGGGACGAGCCACGTGCCGCGGGCGCGCATGAGCTCGATGCCCTCGTCGTCGAGGAAGATCCCGTGGTCGATGGACCGAATCCCGGCGCGGACGGCATTCTTGATCCCGTCGGCTGCCTGGGCGTGCGCCATCACGAACATGCCCGCGGCCGTCGCCTCCTCGACGAGGACGTCGAGCTCGGCCGGGCGGAAGTGGGCATGCGCCGGGTTGTCGCGCGGCGAGAGCACCCCGCCGGACGTTGCCACCTTCACGACATCGGCGCCCATCCGGTGGAGCTCGCGCACCTTGCGGCGCATCTCGTCAGGCCCGTCGACGATCTGGGACGGGATGCCCGGATGGCCGGCCATGAGTGACATGACCCCGCCCGACGGCAGCCAGTCGTCGCCGTGGCCACCGGTCTGGCTGAGCATCGTGAGGCTGATCTGCATGCGCGGCCCGGCGATGAGCCCGTCCCGCACGGCCTCCTTGATCCCGAGGTCCGCGCCCCCGGCGTCGCGGACGGAGGTGATGCCGGCGGCGAGCGTCGCGGCAAGGTTGCGGGCGGCGACATAGAAGTTGTAGCTGAACGGCCGGTTGGCGAGCTTCCACACGTCGACCGTGTCGAGGACCACGTGGACGTGGCAGTCGAACAGGCCGGGCAGGATCGTGCGGCCCGTCGCGTCGATCGCCTCGTCTCCGTCGAGCCCGGACCCGACGTCGACGATCCTCCCGTCCTCGACGACGACATCGGCTGGCGATGGATCCGTACCCGTGCCGTCGAACACCGACCCACCGCGGAACAACGTTCGTGTCATGCCGCCAACGGTACCGCTCCGTGCCGGCGTGCGGGGCGCCGATTCCACGCCGATCGTGCGCGCCGTCCGCCGCGTCCGGTGGCTCGTCAGTCGCACCCGGCGCGTGTCCTCCGCGGCGTGGGCCATACTCCGGCCATGGCTTCCCCGGTGATCGTGACGGACATGGACGGCACGCTGTCCACGGCCGAGACGTGGCGCGGTGTCCACGCGTGGATCCTCGCCCGGCATCCGTCGGCGGCCGCTCGCCGGTTCCTCGCCACCCAGCTGCCGCTCATCCTCCTGGCCCGCCTCCGTGCCTACGACCAGGAGGCATTCCGCGCCCGCTGGCAGCGCAACCACGCCCGCCTCCTGCGCGGGGCGTCGTCGGAGGCGCTCGCGGACATGGGCGCGTGGGTGGTCGACCGGCATCTCTGGCCGGCCCGGCGTGTGGGAGCCGTGGAGGCGGTCGCGGCCGCGGTTCGCGGGGCGCGGGCCCAGGACGCGTCGACCCGGCTGATCCTCGCAACCGGCGCCTACCAGCCCATCGCCGATGCGTTCGGCGCACGGGTCGGCGCGGACGTGGCGCTCGGGACCCCGCTCGAAATGCGCGACGGCGCCGCCACGGGCCGGCTTGCCGCGCCCGTCCAGTCCGGCGACCAGAAGGCCGCCGCGGTACTCGCCCAGGCCGAGGGACAGGCGGTGATCGCCGCGTTCGGCGACACGGGCGCGGACATCCCGTTGCTCAGCCTGGCACGGCGCGGGGTTGCCGTGGCTCCGGACCGGCGACTTCGAGCGATCGCGCCGGCACGGGGCTGGGAGATCCTCGACACGCCCTGACCGCTCGGGGGTCCGGGACCGGCTCCTCCGCATCGCGTCACCCCGGCGCCTGGGAACCCGTCGAGACCCGCCCCACCCCGGCGCGCGGGAGCCCGTCGGGACGGCCGGCGCGCGGGAGCCCGTCGGGACGGCCCCGGCGCCCGGTACACTCGACCCGTGGACGAGGAGGCGCTACGGCGCGCCATCGACGCGCAGTCGGTGGCCTTTCTGCGGTTGGCCGCGACCCAGTCCTGGGCCGAGATCATCGACGAGCCGGACGTGATCCACGGATTCTCCGGGATCCCGCTCGCGCCCTTCAACGGGGCGGCCGGCGCGCGATTCGAGCCGGGGACGGCGGATCGCCGGATCGAGGATGTGCTGAGGCCGTTCCGCGATCGGAAAGTCGATATGACCTGGCGGGTGGGAACCGATCCGCGGCCGACGGACCTGATCGAGCGCTTGGTCGCGCATGGCCTCCACCCCGAAGAGCCGTTCCCGATCATGGGCCGGAGCCTGTCCGGCTGGGCTCCCGAGATCCCGCCGCCAGGCGTCGACGTGCAGCGGGTCGCCGACCGCGAGGCTTTCCAGACCGCGACACGGATCATGGCCACCACGTTCGAATTCCCGGTCGACATGCTCGACGCGTTCATGACGCGGTACGAGCCGCTGTGCATCGGGCCGGGCGCGCGACAGACGATCTTCCTCGCGACCCTCGACGGCACGCCCGCGGCGACGTCGCTGGCGTTTGTGGACGACGGTGTGGTCGGGATCTACAACGTGGCCACGCTGGCCCAGTTCAGGCGTCGTGGCCTGGGCCGGGCGGCCACGATCGCGGCGATGGGCGAGGGCAGCCGGCTCGGCGCCGGCGGGGCGGTGCTCGTCTCGTCGCCCATGGGCCACGCCGTCTACGAGGCGCTCGGCTTTGCCGAGATCGGGATCGCCACCGTGCTGCTCGGGGCATACGGGTCCGCGGCCTGAGGCACGGGTCGCGGCCGGGGATTGGCCGTTCACCGCGCTCCCGTGGCGCCGGCGCCGACCGCTGAGCCGCCGGCGCGAGCTCCCTCGCCGGCGCGGTCCCCCGCCGGCGCGAGCTTCCCCGGCCGGCGCGCGGCATCGGCGCCACTTCCGGCACATTCCCATCACACGGGTGTTGTGCAAGCGATCGCTGCCACATCGTCCTCACCCGTCGAGATGGCGGAAGCGAGGCGCCGGCGTGAGCGTGGCGTAGGCCGCCGTTCCCGCACCGGGCTGCCGAGCTCCCGCGTAATGTCGAAATGGCGGAAATCCAGCTCGGCGCCGTTCGCAGTCCCGTGCCGCCGGCGCCATTTCCGGCAACTTCCCATCACACGAGTGTTATGCGGGCGATCACTGCCACATCGTCCTCACCCGTCGAGATGGCGGCACCGGGGCCCGGACGTGAGCGTGGCGCGCACCGCCGTCCCCGCGCCCGGCTGCCGAGCTCCCGTGTGATGTCGAAATGGCGGAAACGGCCGGCCGGCGCCGCCGCTCGGCACGGCCCGTCGCGAGCCCACGTGGCAGGCGTTCGGGCGCGGCCCTACCCGTCCTCGAGCGCGATCCGGATCCGCTTGTTGATCCGGCCCTTGGATTCGTAGCCGGTGACCCGGATCCGCCCGACCTCGCGCGTGTTCGCGACGTGCGTTCCGCCGTCGGCCTGGAGATCGAGCCCGACGATCTCGATCGTCCGGATCTCATCAATCCCCGGCGGCAGGAGGTTGACCTTTGTCCGGATGATCGTCGCGATCTGCGGCCAGCAAACCGTCGATTACACACGCCCGCAGTTTGCTTGCCCGCGGGCATTACGTAGGGGTTTCTCGCACGGCTGATCTCGCTGCCGGGATCACGCTCCGGGGCGAGGCACCCACCCGTCAAGCCATTTCTTGTCGATCCGCTTGCCGTGGAACTCGACCTTCCCGCCGAGCCTCACGTACACCCACTTCGCGCGGTGCTCGGCGTGCGCCTCTGCGATTCTCTCTACCGGGTCCAGGTAGAACGTGGCCTCGTCGCCCGGTGCGAGGTCCTTCGGCAGCTCGTCAACACCGGGCCACGGCGGGCGGATGAAAGGCGCCGTCCCACCGTCCTCGAACGCGATGCCGACAGACTTGATGGCCGCCGGCACGAGCCCATCGTTGTAGACCTCGATGGCGAACCACAGGTCACCAAGCGTGGACCCGGCGAGGTTGCGACCCGTCCCTCCCCACACCGGCATGACGTTCGAGTGACTCACCCGGAGGTGCGGATTCTGGGCACGGCGCTGCGCCCTCAGTGCGACGCCCGCGAAGATCGCTGAGGCGACAGCTGCGACCGCGCCGATGAGCGCGGCGATGGCTGACGCGACGATCGCGACCTGCTCGGGCGTCCAGTCGGGCATAGGATCAGACGTGGTTGTCAGGGTGCTGCGCTGCGAGCGGCATGATGAGGACTCGTTCGATCTCGCGGTCACCGGCCCAGGCTTGGAGCGCATCGCGCAGCGCGTTCGCGACACGGTGGTCGGCGAGGAAGGCGTGCATCACCAGCATCATCCCGTTCTCATCCTGCATCCGCTCGGTTTGGTCCTTTCCAGGTGGTTCGTCCACGTCGATCGAGACCACCCACTGGGACGTGTACGAGCGCGAACTGGGCATGTGCTACTCCCTCGTGCTTTCTATCCGGTCCAGGTCTGCCATGAATCTACGCGTCAAAGCGCGGTGGTATCCTGCCCTCGGCGTACGTTCCAAGGCCCGCCCGGGTCGCGTGTCAGACGTACAGCGGAGGCGCCTCCTGTTAGGAGGCTGCCATGAAGGCATCCGCTACCCAACCCCCGTCCGCGTACGGCTTCACCGAGGTCGTCGCGATGACTTCCGGGACGTTCACCCAGGCGCGCCCTGCTCTGTGCGTCCACGTCAGGAACCGGTGCTACGCGGTCGATGATGTCGAGTGGTACGACGACGCCGTGGTGCACACAGCGGGCGTGATCCTGTACGCCCGCCCGCGCAGGCGTGACGAGTATCCTCCTGCTGCCTGCGTTGGGGCCCGGTAATGGCAACCCAGCCCATGACCGTCGGTGAGTTGCGCGATGCGCTCGACCGGTGGATCGTCAACAAGCAAGGGCGCTGTGCGCCGGTCATGGTCAGTGACTGGGACGACAGGGTGCACGTGATCCTCTCGGTGCACCGCGACGACTACGGCGAGGACCTCGGGCGGCGCGCCCTCGTCCTCTGGACGATGCCCGCCGCCGATGTTGAGGTCCGGTAATGGGCCGCACGACACTCGCCTACCGCGACATGCCGCAGGCGACACTCGACCGACGACACGCTCGGGCGAGCGCGCGGTACGCCGACCTGATGGCCCAACACGATCGCCTCCACGCGCTCATCAGCGCCCAGCGGCGCGTGGTCGATGCGCTTACCGGTGAGGTCGAGACACGCGCGTACTGGGCGAACGTGCGCGACCCCGCCTGACCCCTTCTAGCCTCGACGCTCCCGGGCCTTCTGCCCGAGGCCGACACAACACAGGGGCGGGATGCCTTCGCGGGCGTCTCGCCCCTTGCTGCGGGCGCCGTATGACCGATCGGTCCCCCGCTCATAGAATCACTCGGCGGTTCACTCGGTCTGCATCCTGCCGGTTTAGGACTTGACTTCTAAATCAGGCAGGGGCAAGATCTGCTCATGCAGGACCCCGACCAGATTCGACGCTGGGTCACCGAGGCGGAAGCCGAGGTCGCGCGACTCAGCGACGAACTCGAGGTCGCGGGGCGGAGGCTTACGGATGCGCGCCGTCGACTCTCCCTCCTGCATGAAGCACTCGCGGCGGTGTCCTCGGACCCCTCCGTGCTGAACACGCCGAGTGACCCGCTCTCGGTTCGGGATCGGGTCATCCGGGACACGCGGACCATCCTGACCGACGTGGGGCGACCCATGCCGATCGGCAACATCCATGCCGAGTTCATTCGGCGGGGATACGCGCTGCCGGGACGCGGCAGCCCGACGAACCTCGTCGCCCACCTCGGCGTGACTGACCAGATCACAAGACGCGCGCGCGGCGTTTACGCCCTCCCGGAGTGGAACTCCGACGTGGACGAGGCGGCCAGCACGCAGGAAGGAACGACCTGACTGTGACCCCCACAACGACCACCACCACGCCGATCGAGCAGCTGTTCAGCCTCAAGACGGCTGCCGATGTCCAGGCCCTCCTCAACGCCCTGCCCGACGCCAACTGGCGCCCGCTCGGCGACCGGGCGAACAACTACGCGCCGGTCAACGTCGGCGCCGAGCCCGCAGATGGGTGGGCCGAGAAGGTCATCAACGGCATCGACGCCATCCTGGAGAACGAGGTCGAGGTGGCGCGCGACTACGGCGTGCTCGACCCGAGGAAGGCGTCCGAGAAGTACCTCGGCGTGCCCGGTGGGCACGTCTGGGATCTCCCCCAGGACCAGCGCCGCCCGCTCGCCGAGCGCCTCACCGTCACCGTGCGCCCGGGGACGGCGACGGACCCGACCATCGTGGTCGAGGACACGGGCATCGGTCAGCACCCGGATGCATTCCCGACCACCCTCCTGTCGCTCAACGAGTCGAACAAGCGCGACAAGCTCTACCTGATGGGCGCGTACGGCTGGGGCGGCGCCTCAAGCTACGCGTTCGCCACCTACACCGTGTTCATCTCGCGGCGGAACCCAGCGCTGCTCGCGCCCGGTCAGGCCGACGAGGTCGGGTGGACGATCGTCCGGTACAACCCGCTCAACGAGGACCGTTTCAGCAAGACCGGCGTGTACCAGTACCTCGTCCTGCCCGGCGACCCCGGCGCCGTCCGCCGGTTCGACCCGGGCCAGCTCCCCGAGAAGTACCGCGACTGGCACGGCACCCACGTGTCGATGATCGACTATCGCCTCGGACGGTACGCGGGCGCCGCGGCGTGGGAGCCGAAGGAGAGCATCTACGTCCTCGGCAACGCGATCATGTTCGACCCCGTCATGCCGTTCCTGCTTCGCGACGAGCGGCCGAAGTCCGTCGAGCGGAACCCGGGCAACTCCCTCCGCGGCATGACCATCAACGGGACCGCCACCAAGCTCATGGATCTCCGCAAGTACAAGCGGGTGGCCAAGGACGACGTGGTCGATCCCGAGGCGGACGAGAAGGTCACCTACTTCAACACCTTCCACGGTCGCCTCTCGACCGGCGGCGCCGTGACCATCCGGTACTGGGTGCTCGGCGAGAGTGGCAAGTACAAGAAGGACTGGCAGCCTACGCGGCCGTACACGCTGCCCGAGCAGGCGGTCACGATCACCCACAACGGGCAGCGGCACATGACGTACCCACGGGCACTGTTCGAGCGCCTCGGGATGATGACACTCAGCAAGGCCATGCTCGTCCACGTCGAGACGGACAACCTCGATTGGCACGAGAAGCGCGAGCTGTTCAGCACGACGCGCGACCGGTTGAAGGAGTCGCCGGTCACCGATGAGCTGCGTCGGCAGCTCGACACGACCCTCCGCACCGACGAGGCGCTGATGGCCGAGGACAAGCGCCGCAAGGAGCGTGCGCTGGCCCGCGGATCGAAGGCGCAGGCCGAGCGCATCCGGGCCAGGCTCGCGAAGGCGATCGAGGCGCTGCGTAAGGGCACCGTGCAGAAGTTCCGGACACTCATGTCCACGAGCGCCGAGTTGCCTCTCTACACCGATCAGCCGCTCGTGGACCCGCCCGAGCGGCCGACCGATCCCGGCGACACCTCCCCCGACGACACCGAGCCCGTTGAGTACGTCGGCCCGCCGACCTTCGTCAAGGTGCTCAACGCGCCGATCAAGGTCCCCGCTGGCGGGCGCGCGGTCGTCAGGCTCGCCCTCGACGCCGAAGACGACTACTTCGAGACGCACCCCGGGATGTTCCTGACCATCATGTCCAAGGGCAAGGACACCTTCTCGGTGCTCGGCTACTCGGACGTGAAGGCCGGCAGGATGCGGTGCACGATCAGCGCGGCAACCGCGGCTACCGGCGACAGGGGCCGCATCATCTTCACGGTCATGAACCCCGATGGGACGCTCCCGCTTGTCGAGGAGGTCGATATCGAGGCCACGGAGCCCCCGAGCAAGCGCGTCAAGCCCGCGGGCAAGGACGAGGGCAAGGCGAAGGGCGGCCCGAAGGTGGAGGAGATCTTCAAGAGCCAGTGGGCCGACTTCGACTTCGACGCCAGCACGGTGGCGAAGCTGGAGGGTGACCCCTCTGACCCGAACATGCTGACCATCTACGTCAACATGGATTACCCGCCGGTCGTGCAGGCGCTCATGGCGCGCAAGCGGGCGACCACTGAGGACCTCGACGGGTACCGCGAGGGCTACGCGGCGCACATGGCGCTCGTTGCCTGGCTCCAGAACCAGGACGACGGCACGGAAACCGTCAACCAGCCCGAGATGCGCCGCGCCGCTCAGGCGTGGGCGTTCACGGTCCTCACTGGGGACTGACCTCGGAGGCGACGCCGCCGAGGCTGCGTTGGGCGATGACCCCCTCGGCCTCGGCGGCGTACGTCGGCGACACCTCGATCCCGAGATACTTGCGCCCCATCTCAGCCGCGACCTTGAGCGTTGTCCCGTGGCCCGCGAACGGATCGAGGACGACTTCTCCCTCGCTCGTCGCCAGCGCGATGCAGCGCCTCGGCAACTCCTCCGGGAACCTCGCCCCGTGGCGCGCGTCCTTGCCGTCCTCGGGACGGAAGGTCCACACCGTCCTGACGTTCAGGCCGGTGGCATCGCCGTTCACGCCCCCGAGCGCCGTCGAGTGGTAGTCGTAGGCCGTTGAGCGGGCGAACAGCAGGATGTATTCGTGCCCGGTCACGGGGCGATCTGCCACCGGCTCGGGCATGTGCGCTCGCACCTCGCGCTCGTCGCCGTTGTGGCCGTTCGCCTCCACCGTGGCGGACGGGCGCTGCTTCGACCAGACGATCACCGACCGGAGCCAGAGCCCGGCGCGTTGGGCTTCGAGCGCGACCAGGAACGGCGTGAGCGTCAGGTCCTTGTCCTTGAGGAACGCGTGGCCCGCTGACGCGCGCTTGTTGGGTGTGTCGGCCCACACGGACCGCTCGCCTCCGTAGTGCTTGATCCGCTCCGCGCTGCTGTCGTGCAGGATCGTCCGCGTCCAGTACGCGTCGCCGACGTTCCACCAGATCGTGCCGCGGGGCTTGATGACTCGCGCCAACTCGGCGAGCACCTCCGCCGAGTGGACGGCGTACTCGGCGGGCGTCTCCTCGCGGCCGAACGCGACGCACTCCCCTCCCCGCCACGTGACCGCGGTCTCGTCCTCGTACTGCCTCTGCCCCCAGAACGGCGGCGACGTGACGACCGCCTGCGCGAAGTCGGACGGCAGCGACCGGATGACCTTGAGCGCGTCGCCGACGATCAGGCGATCGAGCGCGACCGGTCCGTCCGCGGAGGGCACGGGCTCGGGCGCCGGGCTGGGGTCCGCGACCTGCGCATCCTTGTGCTTTGGATCACGCCGATGGGCCTGTTCCACGAGATCTAGCGCGGAGGCACGAACGAAGGGGTCGCGGGCCGACCCGCGGACAGGGATGCGGTCGCGACGGACCAGCGCGAGGACGCGATGGGACGTGAGCCCGAGGCGCGACGCCACCTGCTCCACCGAGAGCCACGGGTCCGCCTGTTCGCGCTCGCCGACGTCCGCCATTCACTCCTCCGAGAAGGGCCAGCAGGCCGCCCGACCTGCGTTGATCCTCGGGCTCAAGTGTGACACCTAGGCCGTCATCGCCGCGACTCGAGGCTGAGGTCTTGGCCCACCCCCGGGCGACGCGCTAGGCAGGTTCCTCGGGAACGAGGCCATCGGCGGCGAACAGGCGCTCGCGCTCCTCAAGCTCCCACTGCGCGACCGCTTGGAGGTTGACGTTGACCTCGTCATCCGGCAGCTCGCTCGCCGAGCCGCAGGTCACGCGCCAGACGTGGATCGGGTCACTAACGCCCATCATGTCTACGCCGATTGTCGTCCGGATGATGCGGAGCAGTGCAAGGAGCGCGGTCCGCTCGCTGAGGCGGCACAGGTCGCGGCCACCGAGGGTGCGGAACGCTGCGTAGGCCGTCGCTGCGCCACTTCCGATCGCATGGAAGTGCTCATGCCATGAGCTGTCGCCCGACGCCTCGTATTCGAGAATCCGGGTCTCCCGTTCGATACATCCACCGGCGAGGCCCCAGATCGGGATCGGCTGGTACGGGTTCGCGGTGCGCGCAGCAGCAGCCACGTACTCGGGCTTTAGCAGACCGTCCATGAACGTCTGGAAGCGCGCCTTGCGATCGAGCTGATTAGGCCGGATCCCGGCTGCATCCAGCGCGTCGAAGATTCGTTCGGCGCTGCCCATCGACCCGCTGAACCCGACAACGAACGGCAGCCCCCCAACACGCCGGAGTTTCGTGACAGGCCATCGAACCTGGGCGTGTGGGTCACTCGCCTGACTGTCGGCTCCGAGAAGGACGCCCTCACGGTGACGCAGCGCGACAATGACCGTCCCCGAGGCAGCCACCGACGCTAGCGCTTGAACAGGCTCTTGCTCGCGAACTCCGGGTACTTGAGGTACACCCGGCGGAGCAGGGCATCGAACCCAACCCCCATCACGGCACTCCGAGCCTCTCCGATCGACCGCACGAGTTCAGCGGGGGCTCGGCGCGTGATGGCGTCAGCCCGTTCACTGCCCGCGTCCGTGCGTCGGTACCGGTAGTAGCTCGCTCCGGGGACCTGGGTGCGCTCGATGAGGCCAGCGGCTTGGAGCGCCTCGAGGTCAGCGTAGATCGGTTGCGCGAACGGCCCCCAGTTGTACGGCTCGAACTTGTACTTCTGGTCGGTCGGTGCGTCCGACTCCATGGCGAACAAGAACATGCCCTTCTGGATGCGGATCGGATCAATGTCGCGCTCGATCAGGAGAAGCAGCCAGTCGCGACGCGTCATCGTGGCCTCCTCCGTGCGTCCAAACCGGGTGTGGATAACTGTCACCCGCCCGTGGATAACGTTGCGCGATAAGGGTACATCAAGGCGCCAGGGCCACCGTGGCGATCTCGTGCGCCCCGCGGTCGGCAGCTGATACCGAGCAGGCGCCACTCGGTGGCTCGGGTGGCGCCTGCCCGTAGGAGGGATCGGACCTCCCGCCCTCCGGGTCATCGCGTGCTGGCGGGGCACTCCTACACCGCTGTTCCGCTCGCCGGAGGGGCAAGGTCCACGACGATCGTCGCGCCCAGCGTGCAGGGCGTTCAACCGCGAGACATGGAACGGGCGCCCCCCGGTGTGACCCCCAGGAGGCGCCCGAACCCGCCGAAGGAAGCGCCGCAGGCGATCGGACAGGAAGGCCTGCACGTCGATCGTGATGCCCAGCGTGCGCGGCGATCAACCGCCACCGAAGGCCCCCTCGATCGTGGCGCTGACGCTGCGCCATCCCTCACGGTGCGACCGCCTCCGTGGGGGTGGGAAGCACTGTCAACGTCTCCGGGATGCTGATGGAGGCGCCATCCGGAACGACGACGGGTGATGCTGCGAGGGTCTCGACGGCACGTACGGCCTCTGACACGCCGAGCGCGATTGCTGCCGTGGTGACGATCGCGAGCGTGATGGATCCGAGGAACTTGTGGGGGTGCTCCACGGGTTGCTCCTTCGAGATGCGAGACGTGACGTTGACGGTGGGCGAGACGATCGCGTCGCTCCCGGCTAGCGCGGTCGCTGCGCGGGTCTCTCCTGCGTCCTGCCCGTTGACGGGGTGCGGCGCGTTCGTGCGTGCGTGTGACCCCCGGATTCCCGATTGCCTGGGTGTCTTGCTGTGGATGGGGACGACGCGACAGCCCAGGAGGGAAACCGCCGCGTCGCCCAGGTGCCCGCGGCCGACGTTCAAGGACCGTCTGCCGGGGCGTGTGTGGTCGGGTCAGCCCACGGGCGCCTTGTCGCCTTCGGGGGCGGCGTTGTAGATGCCGGCCGGCGTCGGCAGGCCCTCCCGGGCAGCGGCGAGTTTCGCCACGTTGCTCGCGCGGACCTGGTCGCCGACGCGATGGGCCAGGCGGAGCGTGTAGCGGTCGAGGTCGTACAGGTTCCGCTGCTGGAGGACCGCGTCCTCGATCTCCGTGGCCTCGATGCGGGTCGGCACCGTCCGATCCCACGCGGCCTGGATGTCGCGCTCGAGGTACGCGTCGTCCGCCCCGGCACGGCGGGCCGCGATGAGGATCTTGTCCGCGTGATCCGGCATGTCGAGCGCGAGGAACTTGCGCGCCTGGGGGATCAGGTGCGTGCGGGCACGCTGCGGCGCCCCGATGTACGGCAGGGCGATGTCCGCGATCTCGGCATTGGCGGCCCCGCGGCGAGCGGACACCTCGATCTCATGCTCAGCCCGCAGGTGGGCGGCCTGGGTGAGCGCCTCGTCGCTCCACTCGCCCATGCCGTCGAGGCCCGTCTGCTCGACGGCATCCCACTGGCGGATGAGCAGGGCGCGCTCCTCGACGCGCTTGGCCCGGACCTCCGGGACCCACTGCGCGTCGTCCTCCTCCTTGATCGCCGCGAGACGCTTGCCGATCTCGGCGAGGTGCTGCCGGGTCGCCGCCCGGATCGCGAGTGCCTGGTCTGCTGCCTTCGTGGTCATCGAATGCTCCTCTGTGCTGAGTTGACGTTGCTGCCGATTGGGGCGGACGGGTCATAGGGGCGGGCGAGTTCCGGCGGAACCGCGGTGAGGTGGGGGTAGATGGCGCCATCGGGCGCGAGGACGCGACGATCGAACGCGGCCGTCCGCAGGCAGCGCTTCCCGTCGGCCCATCGCGACCGAGGCCAGACGGCCAAGGCGAGCGAGAACACCCGATCGTCATGGCCCTTGGCGGCGCCGAACGTGAGCAGGCGCCTTGCTCTGGTGAGGGAGGGTTTGAGGTTCAGCGCCTCGGCCACGAGTTCGTCGCGACCCGGGAGGTCGGCAGCGAGGCGGAGTTGCCGCGTTGCCACCTGCTCGGCCAGTCGAGTGATGAGCGCGTCTTCCGGGGCGTGGTCGAGGATCTGCGGGTCGTTCCCCCCAGGCCCGATCACGATGGCGCGGGCCGGGTTGAACTTCCGCTTGCGCCAGGTCGGCGCGATCAGGTCCTCGCCGACGTTCGCGCCACCGCCGCTCGCGTCATACGCGAGGAACAGGTGCGTGCCGAACGGGTCGAGGACGTCCGCGACCCAGTCGATCTGTCGGGTGTAGCTGGACGCCGGGACCTGTTCCGCGAGGATCAGGTCATGCCTGCAATAGGGCGGGACCCAGCGATCGGGCGTCGCGTCCGCCTCCGCCCCAGGGAGGACGAGGACGTGCTCAACAACCGTCAGGATCGACCGATCCTGCCTGCGCGCGAGGTCGAGGCCTGCCGTGAACCGCCCGACGAGGGCCGTGTCCACGGGGATGATCTGCTCGAAGTGGACGACGCTACTCATGGGCGCTCCTTTCAAGGGCGGCAAGACGCGCCGCGTACGAGGTGACGGTGGGGTCGGAGATCGCGGACCACTGGGCTTCCGTCCAGACGCCCGCGGTCAGCGCCTCGAACGAGGTCCGGTACTCACGCTCGTAGTCGATCGCGCTCATGGACGCGCGCTCGTTCGCGAGGAACGAGGGGTCGAGGATGTCTTCGGCGGAGATGCGCCTCACGACCCAGCCCGGCGTAACGCCCGTGGCGGCGTCGGCGAAGAACCCTTCCCTGCCCCAAGGAGTGCTCAGGAGGATGATCCGACCGCCGGTCGCTGCCACCATCGGGCGGATCGCCGTCCACGTCGCGTCGTCCACCTGCGCCGCCTCGTCCACGAGGATCAGGTCGGCGCTGTACGCGCGGACGGTCGCCCCGCCCGTGCCACCGGGGACAGCGATGATGCGGCTGCCTGTCTCCGTTTCGAGCGTGGTCGCGGCGTCGCTCACGGCACCCGCGGGCTTGCCGAGCAGGCGGTAGTAGTGCTTCGCCTTCGCCATCAGCTCGCCCGACTGCCGCTGTCCTGGCGACACGAGCAGCGTCGTGCTCCGCGGCCGGTAGTTCGCCGTGTGGACGGCTAGCAGCGACCCTGCCGTGCTCTTGCCGCACTGCCGGCCGACCACCCAGCACTCGCGCGGCGCGGTGGATCGCAGCGCGTCGATCTGCCACGAGTACGGTTCCACGCCTGCTTTCCGCGCGAACGTGACGGGATCGACGGCGGCAACGAGGTCCGCGACGAGGTCAGGCATCGTCGCCCTCCTCGAACTCGCCTTCCTCGACCTCTTCTCTCGGCGGGCGATAGGGCGCGATCGCTCGCGCGCCGAGCTGCTTGGGCTCGGGCTCCTGGTACCCGTCGATCGCCCGCATCTCCTCGGCGAACACGACGCGGGCCCCCTGCGGGTCTGGCAACCGGTCAAACGTGCGCATGAGCGCCTGCTTGATGGCGAGCCATTCCGGGTTCGTCGCGACGTTGAGCACCTGCACGGTGACCGCGCCGTCGGGTTTGAGTTCGCCCGTGACCTTGCCGTAGGTCTCCAACAGCCCGCGGGCCTCGCGGATCGCGGCTAGCGCGATAGAAGGCTTGCCGTCCGCCTGCGCCGTCGAGAGGATCCCCTGCGTGTCGTTGAGCAACGCGGTCACGCGATCGATCAGGCGGATCGCCGAGTCCTGCACCTGCTGTTCCCTGACCTGCCCCGCTGCCGTCAGCGCGGACGACATGTGCACGTTGCGGTGGCGGGCGAGCGAGTCCCGGTTCATCGAGAACTGCTGCGCGACCCGCGACAGCGCGACGCCGGACAGTAGGGCGCCCTCGATCTCGTCCCGGTACTCCGAGGAGCAGGTCTTGCAGGGCATCGCCATCAGACGGCACCCCGACAGCGATCTGCCCAGATTGAACGCAACTTGGCAGCCGGCTCTGCCCCAGGTTCGCCGCTGAGCGGAGACTTCTTGGTTCCCCGGGACCCACGGGGGACGGTGCCAGAGATACAGGGGTGGGGGGTGGGGTGGGTGGCACCCGCGCTCCCACGCACGAGATCACCCACGATCGCGCCGAGGTTGACGTAATCCGCGGTGGCGAACGCAGCAGCCGCGAACCTGATCGGCGCACCAGTAGGTGCGCGAGGCCTGACGTAATGCCCAGTCACCTCGACCGCGCGAGGCGTGTCTGTCCTGCCTCGATGCTCGGCATGCAGCGAGATGGACGCGGTAAGCACGTGCGCCTGACTGCGCGTCACCGCTTCACCTCCTCGATGTGTGCGCTGACAGCACGCAGTTCCGCCTTGAGCGCCAGGATCGCCTCCGTGATCGCAACCATGCCCAGCAGGTGGGGATCATCTGCTGACGTGGCATCGAACATGCGCTCCAAGGCATCGCGTGCCTCGACTGCGCCCCGATCGGCGTGCTCCTCGTATTCCTCCGACGTGCCGTACATCTGCTCATTGCCCCTTTCTCGGTGTTGGTTTCGTCGTTGGTGTTGGTCATTAGTCGTCGTTGCCACCAACGACGACGACCAACACCCCCATCTGATCGGCGCTCGGTGTTGCCCATTGGTCGACCAACGGCGACGACCAACGGCGAACGTTCAGGACGCCTCATAGGCCTTCTTCTTGGTCTGCTTGTCCACGATCCGAGAGGTCGCCTTGCCCGCTGCGACGAGTTCGCGGCAGTACTTCGCGACCTGGTACTCCTTGAGGTCGGCGACCCCCTCGGCCACGATCTGCGCGACGGTCACGGGACCCAGGCGCAGGCGTGCCAGCACCAGGTCCTTCGAGTCATCAGCGGCCCGCTTGACCTTGTTGACTCGGGGCACGCCGACGACCACGAACGCCGACCCGTCGAGTTCGACGGCGACCGCATCGGGCACGTCGCGGTAGCGGGAGTCCGTCTTGATGTTCCGCCGCTTGTCGTCGCGCTCAACCTCTGTCGCGATGTCCAAGGCCGCGAAGATCCCGGACGCGCCGAGGATCGCGTCGCCGTGGTCACCAGCAGCCTTGCGCGAGTGGTAGACGAACGTGACGGTCACGCCCTGGCAGGCAACGCGGACGGCGTTGATGGCGTCCAGCATCTCCTTCGAGTCGTTCAGGTCCTTGACCTCGGCCCAGGTCGCCAAGGTGTCGATCGTCAGGCGCCGATGCCCCTTCGCGTGGCACTTGCGCATCGCAAACGCGAGCGACTCCGGGAACGTCCATCCGCGGGCCTTGGCGTCGGCGTACGTCAGGAACTCGGCCCGCCGCAGTCCGAACATCTCGACCTTCTCGCGGATGGTCTCGTCACCCTCCTCCGTGAGGAAGAAGGTGGAGGCCTTCACGTTGACCGGGATGCCGAGGAAGATGTCGCCACGCTCGAACGCCGAGGCCCGCGCGTACTCCAACGTGGACTTGCCCGACTTGGGTCTGCCGTACAGCATGTTGACCCCGGCGACCGTCTCGTACCCAGGGTGGCGCCACTGTGTCGGCGGCGCCTTGAGCATGTCGCGCGTCGTCTTCGCCGGGTCGTCGGCGGTCCCGAGTGGGAAGGTGTCGCGGGTGCCACCGGCGGCGACCCAGTCGCACCAGTCCTTGCCCGCGCCCGTCAACGTGCTGTAGCGGGGTGGGGTGATCGACGTGACCTCCAACCCGGCGGCGAGCGCATTGGCGACCGCGACCTCGGCACCCTTGCGACCTGCATCGTCGGCATCGAGCGCGACCGCCGCTGATCGCAGGCCCAGCGCCTTCATCTCGGCCCATTGCGCGACCGACGGCGGATGGCCTGCACCCCCGGTGATCGCGAACACGTCCGGGATGCCGATCCCGCGAAGGGCGATGCAGTCGGTCTCGCCTTCCGCGAATACCGCTGCCTCAGGCATCGTTGATGGCAGCGGCCAGATCGGCGGCGTGTGTGTGCCCGATGGCGTCCAGCGCCGCTCTTTCGTGCCTGCCTGACGGTCCTTGGTGACCGGCGTCCCGTCGAAGTGGTGCCTGATCCATCCGTCCTCGAACGAGATGGGCAGGGTGTTCAGAAACTTGGGCGAGACGCCCGTCTTGGTCACGAGCCAACCCATCGGGTCGCGTCTCGCGTCCGGGTCCTGCGCGACCGGTTGCTCGTCGTCACGCGAGGTCGTGACGCGGACCTTGGGCCCCGTCCCATTCGTGGACCCGTTCAAGCGGGCCTGGAACGCCTGCCAGACATGCTGCTGGGGGCATCCCGCGAGGCACTTGACGACGAGCCCCTTGCTGCCGATCGACACGTGCAGGGAGGGCGTGTCCTCGGGATGGACGATGCACAGCGCCTTGAAGTCCTCGGCACCCGGACGCAGTTCGGCGTCCAGCGCCTTCGCGGCCTTGCGCAGGTCGGACCGCTGGGCTGCGGTCGTCATGGCAACCACCCCCGGTTGCGAGCACGCCCGGCCGCTGCGTTACCGTGCGACGCCCACCCATCAGGACAGGAGGATCGACAGGACATGGCAGAAGACACGCGCGCGCTCGACTGGTTGAGCAGGGCGACAGGCCTCAGCACTGCGGAACTCCGGGCGCTCCGTCAGGCGGTGTCAGGCGGAACGGCTGCAGCCCACACGGGCACCCGAACTTCATCTCGGCCAATCGACCCAGCAGGGTTCGACGTGCGACCTGCGCGACCAGTTCGTCCGGCATCTCGCTAGGCAAGTCTTCCGCCCAGAACAGGTAGCAGCCGAGGATCAGGTCCGGGCTGAACGTCCGGACCACCTCGATCGAGTCGACCTCGCCGTGACCGCAGCGGAGCGTCCACACCCAATCCCCCAGGGGCGTCTGCTCCTCGATGAAGGTCACCGGCGTGGGTTCCAGGGCGCTCATCGCTCGATCACCCGGAGCGGCGGGTGGTGCCGCCGAAGTGCCATCCGAGTGAAGTGGGCCTTCTGCGCGAGCCTCGCCGCGCGCTCGCGGGCCTTGTCCGACAGGTCGTCCGGGAGCGTCACGTCGCAGCCCAGGGCGCAGATGTGGCGAGTGCCGAACTCGGCCATGAACGCGGCGTGGGCCTTCGCCGTCGATGCCGCGGGGTCGGCGGCCGCGTTGATGGCTCGCTGGATACCGCCGAGGCGCCCGGCGTAGGCGCGCTTCTCCGAGAGCGTCAGTTCGCCTGCCATCTCACGCCTCGTCGGTGAGGCCGAGTTGCTTCTTCGCTTGAGCGAGTTGCTGCGGCGTCAGGGGCGGGATGCCGTCCTCTTCGGTCAGGAACGGCAGTTCGCCGAGGACCGCTTCGAGCTTCGCCCGCGATCGGGGTCCAGGGCGCTCCACGCCGATCTCGTACGCCGAGATGGACGCCGCCGGGACGTGCGAGACCTTGGCGAGATCGAGTTGGGTGTAGCGATGCTCGATGCGCGCGGTGATGAGCGCGCGGGCGAACGGCGTCCTTGCCGCCAGGACTTCGGGTGGAGTGAGCGACGGCCCCTTGCGGAACCCGGGCTTCGGGCCGGGCTTCTGGGGCGCCGCGAGCACGTCGGGCATGGTGCGCGCCAACCTTTCGGTGTGGCGCAGGCGACTTCATGCCCTGCGCTGTGTCGGCAGCGGTCCCCTATGTGTCGAGGCTCGGTTCCCGGGTGCTTCACCCGGGGCGACTACTGCCGACTGAGTTAGGTTTGTGGCCGTGACAATGCAGGGCGCCCATCCGGCTTGTCAAACGCCGGATTAGGCATCCAGAACATCGTCAGATGGGCTCCGGACGAGGCCCAGCACCGCCGAGGTTGAGGGGGTGCGCGGGCCTGCACCAGCCCGGACAGGGGGGCATCAGACCCGCGTCGTTGACGGTACGCGCGACCCCGCGAACGCCACAAGGACGATCCGCCCAGATCGTCGTGTAGAACGCCCGTGAACGCGAAGACGGGTCCCGACCGCCCGTGCAGTCAAGACCCGTCCGTTCCCCATCGTCTCGCCCCTTGCGCGGGGGGCTCAGGCGGTGTTCACGCGGGTCCGTCGCGGTGGGCCTTCGCGATGCGCATCTGCGCCATGTGAAAGTGGAGCGCGTGGTCCGCTGCCTTCGCGCGCTGCTCGGGCAGGAGGCCGGTCGGGTCGAACTTGGCGCGATCCCGGCACAGGCGGCAGTAATGCTTGCCATCCTCGAACTGCTTGCGGAAGGCGGCTCGCGCGGGCTCCGTTCCCTCGCGCTGACGCCCGGCGTAGCGCATGGCCTTGACGCGACCGCCGAGGCGACCAGCGCGACGACGGATCTCGGACAACTCCTTCTGCCAATCGTCGGCGGGCGTCACACGAGGTCTCCGGGGGCGCCGAACGCGAGCGACGCCTTGATGGCTCGATCGTCCGCAGCAGCTGCGCCGTAGCGGAGCAGCATCTCGGGCGAGGACCACCCGAAGGTGCGCATGAGGTCGCCGTCCTGCATCCCGCTCGACTTCCTCATGTGGGCCGCCGTGTGCCTGAACGCGTGGGGGTGGATGTGCGGCATCCCGGCTCCGCGCGTGCGATCGGCGAGCATGTTGTTGAGCGCGGGCGGGTCCATCGATGCCGCCATCTGCGACACCCAGAGGAACGGCGACGCGTGGAACTTGTGGGTGCGCCGAAGGCGGAGGTAGCGCTGCAACGCCTGGGCCGTCTTCGCGCCGAACACCGCGCGCCGGGCCTTCTTGCCCTTCGCCGTCTCCGACCGGATGACGACGAGGTGGTCCTCGAGCAGCAGGTCCTCGACCCGGAGGCCCATGACTTCCGCCCGGCGCATCCCGGTGTCGATGAGCAGGCGGATGATGGCCGTGTCGCGCCGATCCGCGAAGGTCTTCCCCGCGCACGTGTCGAGGAGTCGGCGCATCGTGTCCACCGACAGCACCGGGGTCGCCTCCCGCGGCATGGACGGCGCCTCCATGTTGCGCATCGGCGTCGCCTCGATGATCTCCTCCGCGATCGCCCAGGAGAAGAACGCGCGCAGCCCGGCATACCGAGTGTTCGCGGTGCCCGCCGAGTGCTTCCCGAGTTGGTCGATGACGAACGCCTGGACGTGCTGGCGGGTGATCTCGTCCGTGGATCGCGGGTACCCGTGCTCTGCCAGGAAGCGGTCGAAAGTCGCCAGCGTGAGCGCGTAGGACTCGATCGTGGCGCCCGAGCGGTTCTTCGCGCGAAGGGCGTCCGACCACCACGCGAGGTCCGCCATCAGTTGCGACGGCGCCGCGTTCGGGAGGGGGATGAGGTTCGTTGCGGCAGCAGATCGAGGCATTGGGAGTGCTCCTCGCGACCCGCCCGACATGGGCGATTCCACGAGCCTCGGCGCCGCTTCCGGATTACGTCAACCGTATGCGTCGAAGCAACCCATAAGGTCAATCTTCGGGGTTGACGATTATTCGTCTACCAGCGCAATGCGAATGCGCTTGTTGATTCTGCCCTTGCTCTCGTATCCCTGAACCTGAATCTGTCCGACTTCCCGCGTATTGCTGACGTGAGTACCCCCGTCCGCTTGCAGGTCAAGCCCGACGATTTCTACGGTTCTGATGCGGTCAATATTCGGGGGTAGAAGATTCACCTTCGTCCGGATGAGGTCCGGGATCGCGAAGGCCTCTTCGCGCGGCAGGACCTGGACGCGAATCTCTCGCTCGCGGGCGAGCTCCTCGTTGA